>CAMARA010000013.1 GCA_945860585.1 Francisella tularensis subsp. holarctica
GCGCCTGCAAATAAGCCCCAGGGGCAAGTCCTCATGACCGCTTCTGAAAACCTGATTTTTGACAATTTCGCCCAAAAACCCTGTCAAGCGTTTTATTCGCTTTTTTCATATTTATTTTACGCGGCTTTCGGAAACGGTGAATCGTTACGAATGTTTTTTTAAATCGCCTTATACTTATGTTGAGCTCACCGAATCAGAATGAAGAAAAAAAACGTGAAATGGATGGGCTTATACAGCGGATAAATCTTGTTTTGAGAGCTGTAGCAAGTAACCCTGCATGGACGCAAGATGAAAAGAGCCAGCTTTCTAAAGTTTTTGAGTCACCTTTGAGCGATCTTCTTAGGGAAAATGGTTATTTTTATGTTAATGCGGATATTTATGAGATAGCATTTAGGCTGTTTCTTGCTGTTGAAGTCGTCTTGTCTTTCGATGAGTCACGCGTTCAAACGGCTCATTCTTCTCCTTGTGTGGCTGTTTTTGATGCTATGAGGGAAGCTGACATATCTCTACCTAAAAAAGGTGTTTCTTCACAGCAAGTGCTTAAAGAAGAATACGAGCAGGCTCTGGAAAAAGAGCGGTTGGCGTTGGATCAATTGAAGAGAACTAAGGGGCGCGGCCTTGGTATTATAGATAGCTATTGGATTTCTTCATTAAATGACAAAGACGATGAATCTTTAGTGAAGGCGAATACTGCCTACCAGAATGCTAAAAATAAGCGTATACAAGCCGAAAATGCCTATAAAGATGCCAGGGGCATGTCAGCGACAACAGGGGTGTCAGCAAGCTTGATGATTGCAGCTGGAGCAATAGTTCTTGCCAAAGCTGCAGTAGTTGCTGCGGCAGTGGCGGTCAGTGTTGTGGGGATCAAAGTTGTAGCAGCGCTGGCGATTGTGGTTGGGGTGGCCATGCTCGGCGCATTTGTCTGGAGTCGCTATCGAGCACGTACTGTTACGCCAGTGGGAGATGTAATGCGTGCTGCTCTGAACACTCCTTCTCCAGTTCCAGGAGCTTGAGGATTCTAGACTCGCTCCGCCAACACCATATAATTCGAGGCGAGCTTGGGTTTCAGAGAAAAAGTTTTGAGCAAAGGATTGTAGTGAAGTCCGCGCATTTCGATCGGTTTGAGATCGTGGCGACGTAGCGATTCGCAGAGCTCTTCCGGGCGGATGAATTTGGCGTAGTGATGCGTGCCGCGCGGGACCATTTTTAGGAGGTATTCTGCGCCGACAATGAGTTCCATGAAAGAGCGCGGGCTGCGATCGATGGTGGAGAGAAAAAGCTTCCCGCCTGGTTTGAGGCATGTGCTCATTTGCGTGATGATCGCGTCGAAATCGTCGACATGTTCTAACATTTCTAGGCAGAAAATGGCGTCAAAAGTATCCTGATGGGTGGCGCTGAAAATCTTTAAATCCTGGCAGTGATAGGCGATATTGAGCTGGCTTTCGGCGGCGTGTTGCGTGGCCACTTCGATCAGATCGGCGGCTAAATCTAAGCCGCTTACTTCAGCGCCCAGTTTGGCGAGACCTTCACTTAGG
This sequence comes from Francisella tularensis subsp. holarctica, assembly GCA_945860585.1. GTDB lineage: Bacteria > Pseudomonadota > Gammaproteobacteria > Francisellales > CACEW01 > JAJZUD01. The sequence goes on from CAMARA010000013.1 coordinate 1,536, forward strand.
AGGCCGGCGCCACAGCCTACATCTAAAACTTTTTTTGTTTTGAGATCCATACTCTGGCTGATCCAACGCAGGCGCAGGGGATTGATTTGATGCAGGGTGGCTTGTGGGCCTTTCACATCCCACCATTCTGCAGCAAGTTGATTGAAAAAATGAATTTCTGCGTCTTGATGATTCATGATGCTACACTCTGGTTGATGATTTCGGTGAGGTCTGAGGAAAGGCCTGGCAGGGTTTGCAGTGTGACCATTTCAGCGCGCATGAGGCTGGCATAGGGTTCTGTATAATGCTTGAAGCTCATTAATGCTTTGGTGAGACGGGCGGCGACCATTGGATTAATGCTGTCCATTTTGGCAATAAATTCTCCGAGTAAACGATAGCCGCTGCCATCGGCCTGATGAAATTGGTAAAAATTCTGCGCAAAAGCCAAAACCAGGCTGTAGACTTTGTTTGGATTTTTCCAGTTGAAAGCAGGGTGTGCCATGAGTTGGCGGACATTTTCTAGCGTGTCCGGCATTTTGCTGCTGGCTTGTACGGCAAACCATTTGTCAACCACGAGGGCATGGTGCTGATATAGATCATAAAAGCGCGCCAGATATTCCGCTTTAAACGGTGCATTTGAATTAACGATCGCCGCCAATGCGCCCAGGCGATCTGTCATGTTTTCGGCTTGATCGAACTGGGTCTGGGCTTCGGAGAATTCCCCCGCGCCACAGAGATGCATCAGGCAGGTATTTTTCAGGGTGCGATACCCCGCACTGTCATGTTGCGCCGCTTCCTGATACACCGCTTTAAATTCAGGCAATAAGCGCGTGCTGATCAGATTGAGGAGGGCTTCACGGGATTGAATCAGCGCCGCTGGGTTAATCTGTGGCGCCATTTCGGCAAGCGATTTAATGCTGGGAAGGCTGATCAATTCCGCCACTAAAGCAGGATGATGCGCGGCTTCTTGCAAAATAGTGCGAATCGGTTGTAAGACTGTGGTAGCATCGCCTCCCTGCAAAATAATCTGCGCCATGAAGCGTTGGCCGGCATCCCAACGATTAAATAAATTAGGGTCATGTTCCCATAACAAAGCCAGATCTTCTAAAGTATACGCATAGAATAGTTTGACCGGCGCAGAAAAATCACGCAGGAGGGAAGGCGTTGGTGCCTCTAAAACATCATGCAACACCAGGCTGGCTTGCGGCTCGGTCAAGCTATATACTTGCTCTGAGCCAATCGCTTGGCCTTTTTGATTGAGCAGGCCTAATTTGATCGGGATATGAAAGTGGCGGTCTTGTTTAAAATGCAAAGTGAAGGTCTGCGCGGCGGCATTGTATTCACTGGTAACCTCGACCGTGGGCGTGCCGGCTTGACTGTACCAATTTTTGAAAAGGCTGAAATCAACGTGATTAGCGTCTTCCATCGCCTTGACAAAATCATCGCAAGTCACGGCCTGGCCATCATGACGGTCAAAATACAGGTCCATCCCTTTGCGAAAGCCTGTTTCGCCCAGCAAAGTATGCATCATGCGAATGACTTCAGAGCCTTTTTCATAAACGGTGGCCGTGTAGAAATTATTCATCTCGACATAGGAGTCCGGACGAATCGGGTGCGCCATGGGGCTTGCATCTTCTGCAAACTGACTGCTGCGAATGGTCTGGGCTTCGGAGATGCGTTTTAAAGTGCGACCATGATGATCTGCGGTAAATTCATGCTCGCGGAATACGGTTAAGCCTTCTTTCAAACTAAGTTGAAACCAATCTCGGCAGGTGACGCGATTGCCGGTCCAATTATGAAAATATTCGTGCCCAATCACCGCCTGCACGAGTTGATAATCCATATCCGTGGAAAGTTCAGGATTGGCGAGGACATATTTGGTATTAAAAATATTGAGGCCCTTGTTTTCCATCGCGCCCATATTAAAATCCTGCGCGGCGACAATCATATAGACATCCAGATCATACTCGCGGCCAAAACGTTTTTCATCCCAGGCAAGCGCATCTTTCATCGCTTGGAGGGCATAATCACATTGGCTGATCGAGGCCGGATCGCTGAATACTTCGAGCTGCACCGTGCGCCCACTCATCGTTACAAAAGGCGCCGCGATTTTAGCAAGATTGCCTGCAACGACCGCAAAGAGATAGCATGGTTTTTTGAAAGGATCCTGCCAAATCGCGTAATGACGATGCGCGTTTACCTCGCCCTGTTCAATTAAATTGCCATTGGAAAGGAGCACCGGATAGCGGGATTTGTCCGCAATAATCTTTGTGGTAAAGAGGGTCATCACATCAGGGCGATCTAGATAAAAAGTGATGCGCCGAAAACCATGGGGCTCACACTGCGTGCAGAACATATCGCCTGATTTGTAGAGGCCTTCTAGCTTGGTATTGGACTCGGGGTGAATGCGCGAGACGATCTTCAATTTGAATTGTGCCGGTACTTGATGCAGGGTGAGGCCGGTTTCAGTCCACTCATATTCGCTGGGCTTGAGGTCGGTACCATTGAGTTGCAAAGTAAACAGCTCTTGATCTTCACCATCCAATAGCAGCGGTGTTTCAAGGGGGGCATTATCGACGCGCCGTAATTCCATCTCATTAGTGACGAGGGTTTCATGTTCTTGAATATCAAAGGTCAAATAGGTAGATAAAATGACATAAGGCGAGGGTTTATAATCTTTGCGATAATGCGTTTGCATGCGATGATCCTTGGTTTTTTCAAGAATAAATTATAATATAAAAGCAAAATCCGCGCCAGTTAGGGAGAGATCATGCCATTGTCAGAAATTGTTAACGCCTTGAACCTGTTTTTAAAAGGGGACAGTGTGGCAGATTATTGCCCGAATGGCCTGCAGGTGCAGAATTCCGGCCGAGTTGATAAAGTCTGTACCGCGGTCACTGCGTCTCTGGACGCAATTGAAACGGCTGCAGCAAGAGGAGCGAATGCACTGCTGGTGCATCATGGTTATTTTTGGAAAGGCGAGCCTGCTGCCATCACGGAGATGAAATATCAGCGTATCGCGGCTTTGATCAAGTATGATATGGCGTTGGTGGCTTATCATCTGCCCTTGGATATTCATTCAGAGCTTGGTAACAATGCAGAAATCGGCAAGCGTCTGGGTTTAACGATCAGCGAGTATGCGCGTCCGGATGGGCGGCTGCCGTTGGTGGCGTTGGGCGAATATGCAAAAAGTCAGTCTGTGGAGGCGCTTACTGAGCAGTGCGAGCAGATTTTTGGGCGTCAGCCCTTGGTTATTGCTGGCGGAACACATCCTATTCAGCGTCTAGCCTGGTGTAGCGGCGGCGCGCAGGATTATATCGTGGAGGCCAAGCGTTTAGGTGCAGATGCTTATCTGTCAGGAGAGGTCTCCGAACGGACCTATTATCAAGCGCGGGAACTCGGGATTCATTATCTAGCCTGCGGGCATCATGCCACAGAGCGTTTTGGGATTCAGGCCTTGGGGCAGTGGTTGCAGCAGCAGTGCAATGTGCCCGTCGAGTTTATCGATGCGGAGAATCCAGTTTAAGTTTATTTCTTGCAGGTAGGGGGTGTCATTCTCGCGCATGCGGGAATCCAGTCAAATAAAACAGCGCCTTGGCTTTGAAGAAATTAGACTGGTTCCCCGCGTGCGCGAGGATGACACGGAATAGGAGCTATCTCGCTCACGATTCCTTAGTGATGCAGTGATTTTTTAAGCGCTAAAATGCGTTCGAGGCTGAGTCCTGTCGTGTTGACGATCAAGTCGATGCTGACATCATTGAGGAGTAAAGATTTTGCAATTGCACAGCGCGCCTCTTCTTGCCCTTGCTCGAGACCTTGCTCGAGGCCTTGTTCAATGCCTTGTTCAATGCCTTGTTGTATCCCTTGCTGAAATCCTCGTTGTAGTAGTTGTTCGCCATAAGTCATGATAGTAGGTTCCTGTTCTGGTAGTTCTTGCATAAGTAGATCAAGTAATCTGTCGACATTATCTTCATTGCCACAGGCTGCGGTAAGGTAGTATAGCATATTTTGGAAGTAAAAATCATCTTCAATGCGACGCCAGAGTGCGATTAACTTTTTGATGTGGCGAGATATCTCCATGTGGCGACAATGCTTTAATAAAAACTCCATCAGTGCCGCTTTGCCATGTTGCTCGATTTCATCATCCGAAAGTACGGTCAGATCAATCAAGTAAAAAGGTTTGAATAAAAATTCGCGGGCGAGAGTAGGGTTTTCAAAGCAATCCAGTAAATCTGTTGAGTGCGGATAAGGAGATTTTTCGCCATGATATAGGCAAATGTTGATAATGATGGGGAGCTTTCCCTTATTTTGTTTAAGATGCTGGCGCATCAGCGCAACATCATATTCAAGGTATCGAAAAGTCATCATGGGATCATCGGTCGATTGATGCTCCAATAAAAAATACAAATATCCTGGAGATCCATCAATCTCAGCCTCATAAATCAAATCACTTTCGCGGCGTTTTAATTTTTTGGAGACAAACGATTTATCTGTCAAGCGCAGACTGTCCAGATTAATTCTAGATAGCAGTGCAGGCGGGAGTGCTGATTTAAGTAAATCCAGGGTAATATGAATATCTGTGCACATAGACTTAAATAAAGCATCATGCGGGTTTTGGGTGTTTTTGGATGGGGTGTCTGGATTCATCAAATTTTTTTCTTTACAGAGTATTTGAGTTTTATCACTGCAAAATCTAGTTCGATTGTGGCTTCTCTCTCTTCAGTTTCAAATGATCTGGGGGTGATTAAATCAGTGATCATTTCTCCGGCGTCTTGTAATAATGCTTGATGCTTGGGGTTGTCTTTTTTCATTTCTGCTAAATGAGTCGTGATTTGCTTTAATTCTTGAATTTTTGTAAAAGTCTCGATAATTGTGAGAGTGGTGTCGGTTGCTCTAGCGCCTTTTAAAATAGTGGCTAACATGTATAGTCCCCGTTCTGTAAACGCTTTGGGAGCTTTTACTTTTCCTCCTCTTTGCATTGAAGTCAAAAATTTTGATTTCAATTTTTGCCATTCACTTTTGTCTAAATTCAGAATATAACCCTCAGGAAACTTATCTGGATTATTTTTTACTGCCTGGTTGATCTCGCGTGTTTCTACGCCATAAAGTTCTGCCACATCAGAATCAATGATGGCTTTTTTACCTTGGATGTCGACAATCTTATTCTCAACGGTCATGCAATCGAGCGTGTAGGTCATTTTAGTCAATTTAAATCCTGAACTGGAGGGGCGTGTCCATTATGTGTTAAGTTTTTAAAAAGATCAATGCCCTGGCTGAATTTATGAATGCGAAGCGTCCAATTTAGCGCTTGTATTATTCCAAAAGCTGGATGACAGTGTATAAGTTGTTGCAGGACACATGACCGGACTGGTGCAACCATAGGGATAAAATTGAATGAGCACAGTTGGCGCGCTACCATCGTGGGGAATTTTGGCGATAAAAGTCGCGAGTGTGCGAGGAGTTTGGGGATCATTCGGTTGTCTGCCGGTTCTAAAAATACTGTCATTGCTGCCTGCAGCATGATCATGAGCAAACAGTTGAAACTCATCCAGTGTATAATTTGTATTGCTATTCATCAAGGCGCTGATGCGATTATAACGATTGATGCTGCCTTCTAAATATGAGTAGCTTAAATTCAGGGGCATGAAAGAAGGGAATTCATAATTGTTGGTATGGTAGAGTGGCCCTGTATTGCTGAGGGTCACCACGTATTTTCCGTGAGGCGCTAATTCAATGGATGCAGTTTGATTGCGATCTGCCAGTAGGTAAAATTCTGGGTAAGGATGATCTGCAATTAAAGTTGGAAGATTGCCCATGACCTCTGCCACACTTTGATTATGCATGAGCACATCGCGCATCAAGGCATCCCCATCGCCATATTCTACATCATGAGGCGGATTGGACACCGCCATATTGACAATGGCCAGGCCGTATTCGTTAATGCCTGCTCGTACTGCATAGGGTGCGGTCGGTGTCTGCTGTGAAACCATGCCCAAAAATGCATAGCCTGAATCGGGGTGAAACAGCATCACACTTTGGATATCTGGCGATTCATCACGATTTTTTGCAATCAAAGTGCTTTGATCCGCCCCATCCACGCTGGCAAAAGTCGTACAGGCCAGTGCGTTCTGGCAGAGACTCAAGCTGAGGGACGCAAGCAGAAAGTGTTTTATCATGATCGGTGCACACCTTATATCAGTCAGTGAATTCAGAAAACCAGCATAGCATATTTCCCTAGATTTTTCTCTCCTGGCGGAGGAGGTAAAGGTGGAGGGGGCAGGGCAATGACGCATTGAGCCTGCTGTCAGGGGGTGGTAGAATATTTCAACAAAAAATAGATTTAGGGGTGCCAGATGGATGACAAAGATTTAAGCGGGATAGAAAACTATGCTGCTTTTTTGGCGTTTGTGGCAGGACAGAAAGATGAAGCGGTTTCAGCCTATCTGCACTTAGTTGCACTGCGCCGTATTTCTGAACATCAACAAGAATTGTATCTAAAATTGTTGCTGATTTTGCAAGGTGCGCCAGATCGTTTAAGTAAAGAGCCTGCGCGAGTCCATGCTTTTCCTTTTTTGACTTATAATGCATTGGCTGCGGTTGTGGGGAAGGCGGTTCTTGCAAGTCAAGGAATTCAAGTTGGTGCGAGTCGGCTTGTGATAGCGCCAGAAGGGATACTGGCAGTGAAGTATCCACGGCATGATGTTCTGATTGCAATCGGCCCAAAACATGGCTAAAACCAAAACCCAATATGTCTGCCAGGCGTGTGGCTCAGCGTATCCTAAGTGGTCCGGGCAGTGTGCGGATTGCCAGCAGTGGAATGTTCTGGTTGAAGAGCGACTGGAAGGCGCGCAGGCTAAAGCCATGGCCAGTTATGCCGGCGTGGAGTCGCTCGAGTGGGTGACGCTGGATGAGGTCTCCGTCCGTGAGTATGAACGCCTGTCTTTGGGCATGGAGGAATTGGATCGCGTCATGGGCGGTGGGCTGGTGCAGGGATCCGTCACGTTGGTGGGCGGGGATCCCGGCATCGGCAAGTCTTCGCTCTTATTGCAGGTCTTTGCTTATTTAAGTCAAAAGCATACTGTGTTGTATGTGTCCGGTGAGGAGTCGTTGGATCAAATTGCTTTGCGGGCGCGGCGGATGGGCTTGTCTGCCAAAAACTTTCATCTGGTCGCTGATACGCATGTGCGCGCAATTATCGATGGCATTAAAAAACATCGCCCGCAGATGGTGGTGATTGATTCCATCCAAACCATGCAAGTGGAGGAATTGTCTGGTGCTCCGGGAGGCGTCACGCAGGTGCGAGAGTCTGCTGCTTTATTGACGCGGATGGCCAAGCAAAATAATGTCGCAGTGTTTCTGGTGGGCCATGTCACCAAAGCAGGAGAAGTCGCCGGCCCGCGGGTGTTGGAGCATATTGTTGATACGGTGATTTTTTTAGAAGGTCAACAAGATGGTCGCTTTCGCCTATTGCGTGCCTTAAAAAATCGCTTTGGCCCGGTGAATGAGCTTGGTGTGTTTGCTATGACCGATAAAGGCTTGAAAGAAGTCAAAAATCCCTCCGCCATCTTTTTAAGTCGCAATGAAGTCTTGCCCGGCAGTTGTGTAGTCAATATCTGGGAGGGCACGCGCCCCATGCTGTTAGAGGTCCAGGCCTTGGTCGACGATAATCATTTCGGAGCCCCCAAGCGCTTGGCGATCGGCTATGACCTCAATCGCTTAAACATGTTGCTCGCGATTCTCCACAAACACGGCGGCATCGAAATCGGCCAAAGCGACGTCTTCGTCAACGTTGTCGGTGGCGTCAAAATCAGCGAGACCAGTGCCGATCTCGGCATGATGCTGGCGATTCTCTCCAGTTTTAAAAACAAAGTCCTCCCGCAGGATTTAGTCGTCTTTGGAGAAGTCGGCCTCTCCGGCGAAATCCGCCCCGTCCCCTACGGCCCTGAGCGTTTAGCCGAGGCTGCAAAGCATGGCTTTAAGCAAGCGATTATCTCCAAGGCGAATTACAATAAAGACGCGCACACTAAGATCAAGCTTCAGGTTATCAATAATATACGAGACTTGATTGCACTAATTTAAAAAAACTGATATAATCGATACATATTAAAATTAATTTTGGAGTATTTTTATGGCTCATGCTAGTGCTGTTCTCACTGGAATTCCTACTGATATAGCTGATACAGCGGTTCCTATTGATACAGTGTCCAGTCGAGTGCCATTTCAGGCGAAATTCTCTTTTCCTGGCGCGCCAGCAGATCTCTCTTGTGGGGCTAAGCTCTGTTCGGCTGTATTAGCGCTCTATCGATATACTTGGTACGTCGGGCCGTTACGGAATTTGGCAATGCCACTGGCATCACTTTGGTTATTGTCGAACAGTCCTTGGTGTCTTGCGGTATTGCCCATAGGCTATAGGGCGATGCAGAGTCCATGGAAGCAAATTTGGGACAAATCAAATCCAGAAGCCTTGCGTGATCTGAACGCTAAACTATTCGGCGCCAAAAGAGGAGAATATGGTGTGCTTAAGCGGATTTTCAGTCCGGTTTTGGCATTGAGTACTGCTGCAGCACTTGGGGAAGGGGCTAGAAAGACTTATCAGCAGGTTTTTGATGGAGCTCTTGAAAACTGTTTTAAAGTGGATTTAAAAAAACCGCAGTCTGATGTGGTACAGAGTTTGCAAGAGGCATTTTTTTGGATTGCTATAATGATTGGTATTCTCACTGTCACGCCACAGTTTTTGCTTTATATTGGTCATGTGCTTGATAAGGCGAAGTGGCCTAAGTTATCTTGCCAAACAGCAGCTGACGCCGGCTATTCTGTTCTTACACTTGTTGGTCTTGCTGTTGCCTTAACAGCTTGCACAGGCAATTACTTTTTTGGAAAAGAAGTGGCAAAGGATTTTTTTGGGAATGAAATGAAAAAAGATTTAATTCATACCCATTGGCTTCGTATACCTGATTTTGGTGAGGTTGTCTTGGGTGTGGCATCCTCTGTTGGGCCTTATTTTTTAAATTTAGATGCGGATTGGTTGTGGAAGAAGAGTTGGTGGAAGGGACTTTCGCATCTAGAAAAGAAGGATTATATGTTGGGCTTTGGTGATGCGCTGATTTCAGGGTGCGCTGGTGTATTCCCTGCTTTGTATGGTAATCTGAAGGATCCAACCTTTGGGTCAAAGCCAGCGGCTATTTTTTTTATTTTTATGGCATTTTACTATAATGTTGCAGCCAAAATAGTTGCAGAGTATAACAAGCGCAACGCGGACGCGAAGGCTGCGGCGGATGAGGGAGCGGGTCGCGATTTGATTTATTTGAATCTCTCGGTGTCTCAGCTTTCCTTGGCTTCATATGAAGGCCAATATGTTTATTCTGAAACAGATCGAGCGCTTGTTTTTGTGACAAAAGAAGATTCTGTTGTAGGAGAAAGTCTTGCTGATCAGCCTCCAGTGGCTGGAGCTGGAGCAGCATCTGGCGTTCCCGGCAGCAGTTCGCCAAAAGTTTTTATTGCAAAGCAAGTTTTAGTTGCGGATTTGGTTAAGTCACTTGACCAGTTAAAATTGGTTTTAGAGAAACGAAAAGAAAAAATTACAGTATCGGAAGACGGTTCAGAGCAGGTAGTGAGAATCGCAGGTACTGAGCTGACAAAAATAGGTTTTACGCAGCACGAATCTCATATTGAAAGAAGCGCTACTCCTCCTGCTGGTGGGGCTCATCCACCAGCAGGCTCACCTGATGATGATTTAAGGGCTCCGCTTCTTGGTGGGGGGCAACGACCACGAAGTTATGGTTCGGGTTCCAGTAACTCGTCAGAAGATAGTGGGGCGGTTGCTCCAACAACGGGTGCGCTTCCTAGAGACAGGGCATTGAGCAGGCGTGCTGTAGGATCCGGTAGTGAGATGGGTGATGTGGTGGGATCACCTTCGTTGAATACTGCGATAACACCTATAGGGGATGCCCTGCGCTCCCAATCACGATCCTCGACGAGTCAAGCTGCGCAATCATCCCGTTGTTCTATCCTGTAAGTACAGCCAAAACATGCTAGAATATTCTTTTTGATTTAAATCATAGAAGGATAGTCATGCGTTTGGCGGGAATTGAGGCGGGTGGCACTAAATTTGTGTGTGTCATGGGGGATGAGCAAGGGCGCATTATTGAGCAAGTAGAATTTCCCACGGAAACGCCTGAGATTACTTTGGCGTCTGTGACTCAATTTCTTTTGAAACATCATGCCGTCGCGCCGATTGATGCACTGGGTATTGGCTGTTTTGGGCCGATTGATCCTTTGCTGGAATCTCCAACTTATGGGTATATTACCTCTACACCTAAAACGGCCTGGCAGAATTGCAATATTGTCGGGTTGTTGCAGCAGGCTTTACCCGAGGTGCCGATGCGTTTTGATACGGATGTGAATGGGGCGCTGCTGGGCGAGATGCAGTGGGGACACGCGATTGGGTTGGCGGATGCAATTTATCTTACGATTGGGACAGGGATTGGCGGCGGGGTGCTGGTGAATGGCCGGCTTTTGCATGGGATGATGCATGCCGAGATGGGGCATATTTTGATTCCGCATGATCGGGAGCGGGATCCGTTTGCGGGATGCTGTCCTTATCATCATGATTGTCTGGAAGGGTTGGCGTCTGGCCCAGCATTGAAGGCGCGCTGGGCGGTGGAATCGGCGATGCAATTGCCAGAGGATCACTCCGCCTGGGCGTTGGAGGCAGAATATCTTGCCACCGCCATGGTCAATTATCTGCTCTGTTTCGCGCCGCAGAAGATTATTCTAGGCGGTGGAGTGATGAAGCAGCGGCATTTACTTGCGCTCATTCATCAAAAAACGCGCCAGCTTTTAAATGGCTATCTCAAAAATAGCAGTATTGATGATCTTGAAAATACCATTGTCGTCGCCAAGCTGGGTCAGAATGCAGGGGCATTGGGATCGCTGGCTTTGGCGGCGTCTCAGTTAGATGTAGCCCTGCGCTCATAAAAATAATGCCCTAAGCGAATCACGCAGAACACAATCAATAAAGGATACAGCCAGTTTAAGATCGGTGAGGCCAGGGCAATAATCTTGTTAAAGCCGAGTAAAGACATGGCGTACATCATCAGCAACGTGACAATCAGGCAAGCGAGTCTGGGTGCTTTGCCACGACAGATAAAGCGATAGACATAGTGGCTGGATACTTCAGTGAGCGCAGAGGCGGTTGCGATGCAAGTCAGTGCAATACAGACGCAGACAAACCATTCGCCTGCGTGACCAAAGACCAAGAGTGAGATCGCAGCCACAATCGATGCGGTGGGCGTATTGTAAAGCGCATCTGCATGTAGCCAGGCTGAGATCATAAAACCGGTATAGACTAAAGCTAATAAAGCGCCCCCTATCACGCAGGATTTGAGGGTAATAGCGGTAGCATGTGCTTTAAAATCAATGCCGTGCTTTTGACAGCGGGAAATAATCGCCTGATAAATCACGCCGCCGAAAAACATCGCAGCCAATAAATCCATGGTATTGTAACCGCTGGAAAGCGCATTGCTAATTTGATCCAGGCGCGAGGGCGCGGTTGCGGCAGCAATATGACCCGTCCACACAGCAGCAATAATCAATAAAACAAAAGCCGTAATTTTAATCGGCCCCAGAAATTTCCCCAAAATCTCGGTTAAATGAGATTGCTTCAAGGTAATCAAAAAGACAATCAGAAAGTACACGGCACTAAATACAGCAGGATGTTGAAGCGGGCCAGGCATCAGATTTTGCATGGAACCAAAAGTCACCGTTTCAGTTCGAGGGGTCGCAAAGAGCGGGCCAATAATCAGGATTAGAAAAGTGATGACTGCAAAAGCCGGAATTTTGCCTAAAGGTGAAAAAAATTTCCAATAATCTCCTTTAAATAAAGTGATGGTAAACACGCCCAAAAACGGCAAGCCCACCCCTGCGACAATAAACGCGAGCCATACGCCTGGCAGATAATGCCCCGCCTGCGCGCCTAGCATCAACGGGAAAACCAGATTGCCCGCGCCAAAAAACATCGCAAATAAAGCAATGCCATTGGTTAAAATAATTTTAGTTTCGTGTTTCATTGTGTCGCCTTCATGCATTCATAGTAAAGGATTATAACATTATTTTCCTGATTTATGCAAGCTTAAATTTATCTTTTCCTCCTTTCTCGCGGAGGAGGGCTAGGGTGGATGGGTTCAATGGGCGGGCGGAGAAATAAAGGAAAAATATGGACAATACTCCGGATTGGTGATACTATTCAGGAGTGTATTCCGGATTGGTGAGAATCGTCATGTCTTTTAAGCGTTTATTTCAATTGAATTTGCCGATGCAGCAAAGTGCTTTTTTGTGGGGTGCACGCCAAACGGGGAAGTCGACTTTTCTGCGTGAAAACTTCCCTCGCAGTTACAGTGTGGACTTGCTGCAATCAGAGGTGTATTTGGATTTGTCCAAGCAGCCGCATTTACTGCGTGAGCGCATTCTCGCTCTGCCTGCGGAAACTTTGCAGCAGCCGATTATCATTGATGAAGTGCAAAAAGTCCCTTTATTGTTAGACGAGGTGCATTGGCTGATTGAAAATAAAGGGCTCTCGTTTATTTTGTGTGGCTCTAGCGCCCGGAAACTCAAGCGAGGAGCGGCGAATTTATTGGGCGGACGTGCCTGGCGTTTTGAGTTTTTTCCATTGTCAGCGCAGGAAATTCCTGATTTTGATTTGCTCCATGCTTTGCAAAATGGCTTGTTGCCCCGGCATTATCTCGAAAAAGAGGCGACGCGTTCGCTGCGTGCGTATGTCACCCAGTATTTGAAAGAAGAGGTGTATGCGGAAGGCCTGGTGCGGCACTTGCCTGCCTTTGCACGGTTTATGGATTCTCTGGGTTTCTCGCAGGGGCAGCTGACCAATTACACCAATATCGCGCGCGATTGCGGGGTGGATGCTAAGACGGTCAAAGAGTACTATCAGATTTTGGTCGATACCTTGCTGGGCTATTCTATTGAGCCCTATCAAAAACGGGTGAAACGAGAGGTGCTGACCAGTACGCCTAAATTTTATTTATTTGATGTAGGCATCGCAGGTTGGCTAGGGAAATATCGCATTACCGAATTGAAAGGCGCGCAGGCGGGTGCTGCGTTCGAGCATTTTATTCTCATGGAATTAATGGCCTATCGCGGCCTCAAGGAAAAAGACTTTCCCATTCGCTATTGGCGCACCAAAACCGGCCTGGAGGTTGATTTTATTTTAGGTGAAGGAGAAGTCGCGCTTGAAGTGAAATTGGATCGCAATGTGCATCTATCCGAATTAAAAGGCCTGTTCGCGTTCGCGGAAGAGCATTGCCCTCGTCGCGCCATCGTGGTCAGCCAAGATCAGCAAAAGCGTGTCTTACAGCAGGGCGCATTGACAATTGAAGTCTTGCCCTGGCGTTTGTTTTTAGATGCATTGTGGTGTGGTGAGTTGATTTAGACTCTGGTGCAATTGGTGCAATTCAGATATAATTGGTGCAATTGGTGCAATTATTTGAGGAGCGTCATGAGCTATATTTATCCGAAACGAGAATCAAAGTCATTAGAATTTAAGGCGAAGCTGCCGAACTTTCATCAATTGATTAAAACCGTGGTTGCGTTTGCAAATGGTGGAGGTGGGCAGATTATCGTGGGGGTGGATGATAAGTCTCGCCACGTCATTGGGGTGGATGAGGAAACGCGCCATCGCGTGTATGATGAGTTTCCCAATAGTGTGTATGATGCTACGAGCCCCAGTTTGCTTTTGGAGATCTACGAAAAGCGTTTTGATGATGTCAGTGTCATGATTATTGAAGTGCCCAACAGTATTAAAAAACCCGTATTTATCAAGAGTGAGGGCCTGCCAGAGGGAGTATATTTAAGGGCGGGATCCAGTACGCGTAGAGCGAACATTGAGTATATCGAAGAATTAATGCGTGAAAATAAGCGCGTTTATTTTGATGAGGAGGCGGTTGCGGCAGAGGCCGATATTTTGTCAAAAGCCTTGTTGCAACGCATTTTTGGTCAGGCTGATTCCGCACGCCTGGTGACAGAAAAAGTGTTGACCCAAGCGGGTGCCAGGATTAAAAAATATGTGCCAACCGTAGCGGGAGCGCTGGCTTTTTGCGAGATGCCACATCGCTATGTGCCAGAAGCGGTCATTCATTGTACGCGTTTTCAGGGGGTGGCTGGTCGTGATATCATTCAAAGTGAAGAGATTCAAGGTTGTCTGGAACAGCAGCTGGAGCACAGTTTTGCGCTATTGCGCTCCTGGTTATTGAGAAATTATCAATTGATTGATACCAAATTGGCTGGCACGACTTTAGTGCCGGAGCCAGCGCTGCGAGAGGCTATTTCAAATGCGCTATTGCATCGAAAATACTCGATTCCAGGGGCCATTAAAATTGCATTATACGATGATCGCCTGGAGATTTTTAGTCCAGGAAACTTTCCCGGTATGATCGATATTCATCATTTAGGCGATGGCACCACGTATTTGCGGAACCCTCATTTGGCAAGAATAGCGCGTCGTTTTGGCATCGTGGAAAAATTGGGTACAGGGATTCGTTTGATTTTAGAAAGCTGCAGACAGGCAGGTTTAAAAGCGCCAAATTTTATCGAGGGTGCAGACAGTGTCAAAGTCATTTTTTATTTTAAGCCGCATGAGGACGTACCTTCTACAAAAGACAGTTTATTGACGCTCTTCGATATGCAGGCGGCTCTGAAAGTGGAAGATGTGCAGTCCACGCTCGGTGTATCACGCAATACAGCCACGCGTCGACTCAATCTTTTGCTAAATAGCGGTGAGATTAAAAGAATCGGCAAAGGCCCCGCCGTCCGCTATGTGCGTCAGGCTGAAAAAAGCTTTTCGTAATGCTGATAGTTTAAAAGCGAAACCTGATTGATCTCCTGCTCAAAATCTCCGCGATAGAGCAAATAGCCTTGCGTTGTCTGCTCAGGAAATAATTTTTTAAAAATAGCGATGCTTTTTAAAAAATCAGGATGAAAGGTTGCGCTCATCTTGATTTCAACGGGCGTGAGTTGATGTCCATTTTTGAAGATCAGGTCGACTTCGGTATTTTGACTATCGCGATAAAAATAGAGTTGAGGATCCAGGCCTTGATTGAGGCGATGCTTGACCAGTTCGATTGCCAGCATATTTTCGAATAAATTGCCCCGCAGCGGGTCACGCATCAGTTGCGCGGGATCATTGATTTCCAGCAGATAGCAGGCGAGGCCCGTATCGGTAAAATAATACTTCGGCATCTTGACCAGGCGTTTGCTGATATTGGCGTGATAAGGCGGCAGGCGGAAAATCACATAGCTTGCCTCTAGAATGCTGAGCCAGCTTTTGACCGTGTGACTGCTGATGCCCAGCTCATTGGCGAGGCTATTCTGGTTAAAGAGCTGACCAATGCGTCCCGCGCAGAGTTTGAGAAACTGCTGAAAACGGCTGAGGTCTTTGATCTGGATTAACTGACGGACATCGCGTTCCAGATAGGTTTGTAGATAAGCGCGATAATGACGGGTGGGATCCAGTTGATCCTGATAAAGGCGAGGATAAAAGCCCTGAAAAATCTGCTGATGGACTTCAAAGTGCAGGCCTGCCTGCGTGAGTTCGTGCAAAGAAAGCGGCAGCAGATGGAGAATAGCTGTTCGTCCGGCCAGCGATTGGCTGATGGCCTGATTCAGTGCAAACTGATGACTCCCCGTTAGAATAAACTGCGCTTTTGCTGGACGCTCATCCACCCATACCTGGATATACGAAAGTAGTTCCGGCACATGCTGCACCTCGTCCAAAATCACCCCATCGGGCCACTGCCCCAAAAAAGCCCGAGGATCCTGACGCGCCAGTTCCCGCACATCCGGTGCCTCCAGATTGACATACCCTTTCTCCGGAAAGCAATGTTTGATCAGCGTCGTTTTCCCAGATTGACGCGGCCCCGTCAGCGTCACCACCGGATACTGCTGCGCCGCAAGCAATATCTCCTGCGTCATTTCCCGTTCAAAATAAATCATCTGTTTCGCCCTTGTCGATCGCCAACTTCAATATTGTACATAATTTTATACAATATTGCAATTGAACTTCAAAATTGTGCGGGGTAGCAGACAGGTAAAAAAATCCCGCCGGAGCGGGATGTGAGGTTTTTATACGCGCGTTTAATTGCCCGGAATCGGTGTGGCAGTCGTTCCTACCCCAGGAGCAGCAGCAGCGGGTTTATCTTCCAGGAGGGGGCGAAAAGCACAGGAGTAAGCTTTCCTTCCCAAAGATGCACCTTCTGCTTTCATTGATACAGCGCCTGCATTAGCCAAAGAGAACGTTGTTTGAAACCATTGTGCTGCAGCTGATATTCCGATTATATATCCGCCTGCTGAGGCAAGTGGGCTACTTCCAGCAAAATATCTTACATAGGCTGCATTATCTAGCGCTCTATTTCCCAGTCCACCAATAGCGAGAAAGAGTATGACAGCCTCTGTTATAGGGTCTTTTCCTGGTAAGATGGCCACAGGGAGCTGATTGCGTAGAGTCGCCCAACCAGGAATGCATGCTGTTTTATCTCTAATTACTGCGTCGCATAATGGCCCTTTAAGTGCCGCCACTTCTTTTAAGAGCAACATTCTGTCGGCTATTGTGTGTAAAATTTCATTGCATTGAGTAATGGAAAGGTCCGATAAAGATGTAATACCATTATTCGGAAGCAGGTTGTAGGACTGCAGCATTTGCAGTGCTTCTGCGTGTATTGTAGTGGACTCCTCCAGTGTGGCTGGCTTGTCGGAGGTGGTGGTCTGCTTACTCAGCGAAAGATCTTGTATCGTACTTTGTAGCTTTTCAAGGGTTTTCAGGCTGCCGCCCTCGTTTAAAGCTTGTTCAGTACTGTCTTTAAGGGCCTGTAAATCAGCAACAGACATTAAGTTTAAACGTGATTTTCTGAGAGCTGCCTGTGAAGCCATGGGGGCAGTGGTGAACAGTTGTAGGCCTCCCCCAAAAATAGCACCAAAAATGCCAAACGCGATTTCTGCTATTTGTTGATCTAAGCCAGCGAACTTTATCATTTTAGCGAGCAAAAATCCAAAAGAAGCCATGCGAGCAGCTAATCCTGTGGTCAGTTTAATGATTTCAGTTCGCATGTGAAAATTGTTGGCTCCAGGTAGCGCGGGAATAGTAATTCCTGTGCCGTTCACAATGATTTGTATTGCATCCCAGCGCGAGGTAGGAGTGCTTTGACCTTCTTCTGCTTCTATAAGAGGTGCGTGCTCGCCTTTTTTGACTTTGCGACTTTTGATAAATTCGTCAATCAAAGATAAAGCAATCGCCATATTTTGTTCTGATGAAGCTTTGTATCCCCCCAGTTGGCCCAGCGCTAAGATTGTGGCTGCAATCCACTCTCCAGGATTTGTTGGGCGCATACCCAGGTAGACTGAAAGTGTGCCAATTCCCCAGCTTGTATAAACAAGTCCTTTCATGATTGCGAGGGGGAGTTGTAAATGCTCGACTTTTGAAAATTCTGTTTTGATAGTTGCGGCATTGGCAACGGTCGCATCTACATTTGAAGCGGCAAAGCTACACATCGATGCATCTGATGCAGCCATAAAAACAGAAGCCCAAAACATGGCCCTTCCGCCTATATAACCTGGATGCTCACGCATTCCCGTATGTAGTTCACCCTCGGTGACTTCTTCTGTAAAAATTCCAAAATAAACTTCGGATGCCCACATGAGAAGGGCGAGAAGTGCAATGCCGCTCTTCATGAGTGTCCAGGGGCGACGTGCGGCAGGTATAGATTTGGCGGGTGCACGAGAAGATATGGTAATGACTTGTTCGGCTGTGTTGTCCATTGCTTGGCCGCCAGCATTCATATCAGGCTTATGCGCAGCTAGATTGTCAAGCAAGAGGTCGGTTGGAGTTCCATGTGCCATAATTCATATTCCTTAAAAAAATTGGTTAAAAATTTCGTATTATCGTATTTTAAAAAAACATCCCCGCCGAAGGCAGGGATGGATGAGTTATCTGATTCAGTTTGACTCGGCGATACTCAAGGCTTAGCGACCGCCGGCTCCTGGTGCTGATGGTGCTGGTTGACTTGCAGCTGCTCCTGAGGCAGCGCCAGGTGCAAAAACAACTGCAGCTTTAGCTGTAGCCGCTGCAGCATTTTCGGCCCATCGTTTTTTATCTGCAGTATGTAGTTTTAGAACTCCTTCCCCTCTTTCTCCATAAAATTTTTCCCAGTTTTCATCTGTTATTGGTGTGTATGTTATTGGTGTGTATGCCATTTTAGTTTCCTTAATTTTATGTCTGTTAAGTGAATGAACTCGAGGCGTTTGTAACAAAAAACTTAAAGATCCTACCTCTTGTTACATCCTATGTTACAAAAGATTGGGTGTCAACTATTATTTTAAAGATCATATCAAATTTACATAAAATAAATTAAACATTGTTGATTAAAGGAATTTTTCTATCAAAGAACTGTTTACTACCCCAAGCGTGGCGCGCCATTGCATGATGGGGTGCTGTTGTGTCTTGTTACCCATAATAATGGGGGCTGTGGTGTGGCTATCTCTGCAAATGGGTTTTCCTGCACAAATGGATTGAACGCTATTTGCCCGGGCGCTATTGCCCCCTCTGGATTAGGAGCAGGCGGTGTGGGGGTGTGGCCAAATGGATTTTCATCGCGCATTTTTATTTCTTTCGTATTATTTGTAACGAGATTGTAATTCTATAACAGTACGGTCCGGGTGTCAAATAAAATTATTTCTTTGTTAAAGTGTATTGAGGTCGATTTGCTCAATTGCCTCGAAATTGCTATAGTGGACCTATGTAATTTCGAGGGAATTTTGATGCCAGGAAACAGTATCGGTCAAGCGTTTGTGGTAACGACATTTGGCGAGAGCCATGGCCTGGCGTTGGGCGCGATTGTGGATGGATGCCCGCCGGGCTTGGCATTGTGTGAGGCGGATCTGCAGATTGAGCTGGATCGCCGTCGGCCGGGGCAGTCTAAGTTTACGACGCAGCGGCAGGAGCCCGATCGAGTGCAGATTTTGTCAGGGGTGTTTGAGGGCAAAACGACGGGGACGCCGATTGGGCTGTTGATTTGGAATGAAGATCAAAAATCGAAAGATTATGCGGAGATTAAAGACGTCTTTCGGCCAGGGCATGCTGATTTTACCTATCATCATAAATATGCTGGGCATCGTGATTATCGCGGTAGTGGGCGTGCTTCGGCGCGGGAAACAGCGCTGCGGGTGGCGGCGGGGGCGATTGCGAAAAAATTTTTGCGCCAGAAATATGGGCTTGAGATTCGCGGCTGTGTGACGCAGATTGGAGAGTATGTGATTCCCGTGCAGGATTGGGCAGCGGCGCAGCAGAATCCGTTTTTTGTGGCGAGTGCGGATCCACAGATTCAAACAGACCTGGAGGCGTTGATTCAGAGTATTCGCAAAGAAGGCGATTCCGTCGGCGCGTGCGTGCGTGTGGAGGCCAGCGGCGTGCCGATTGGACTGGGGGAGCCGGTGTTTGATCGTCTGGATGCGGACCTCGCCCATGCGATGATGAGTATTAATGCGGTGAAAGCGGTCGGGATCGGCGATGGCTTTGCGGTGGTGAGTCAGAAAGGCTCGCAACATCGGGATGAAATGACGCAGGCTGGGTTTTTGAGTAATCATGCCGGGGGCGTGCTGGGTGGGATTTCGAGTGGTCAGGATATCGTGGTGGAGATCGCCTTCAAACCGACTTCAAGTATTTTAAAGCCCGGGCGCAGTTTGGATGTCCATGGCAATGAAGTGTCCGTCGTGACCAAGGGGCGTCATGATCCTTGCGTGGGAATTCGCGGGGTGCCGATTGCCGAGGCGATGCTGGCTTTGGTTTTAATGGATCATGTGTTACGCTATCATCCATTATGACCCCAGAACTTGCACATTTACTTAGCACCTATGGCTATTGGCTGATGGCATTTGGCGCGCTGATCGAAGGCGAGACTTTTCTGATCGCCGGCGGGATTGCGGCGCATAAAGGCTATTTCCATCTCGGCGGCTTGATTCTGCTCGCAGTGGTCGGCAGCACGATTCATGATTGTTTTTTCTTTTTCCTTGGGCGTTTGGGTGGAGATCGGTTTATCAAAAAGAAGCCGCAGCTGTATGAAAAAGCAGAGCGCATCTTAGATTTATTTGAAAAATATGGCATCTGGTTGATTATCGGCTTGCGTTTTGCCTATGGCTTGCGGACGATGATTCCGACTGTGTTTGGAATCAGTCATATTTCAAATGCGAAGTTTATTTTTTATGATGTTCTGGGCGGGATTTTGTGGGCCTGCACTTTTATTTTAGGCGGATATTTTTTCGGTGCGGTTTTGGATCAGGTCATGACGCAGTTTGATAATTATTCTGCCTATGTTTTTTACGGTCTCTTAGGTCTGGCAGGGGTTGTGCTGCTGCTGGGTCTGGGGTATTGGCGCTATCGTGTCCGTCGCAAAAAATCAGCTTGAAGATCATCTGCGTGCAAAAATAGCCGCACAAGGCCCACTGCCGTTTTTAGAGTATATGGCGCTCTGTCTCGACGCGTATTATGGTCGTTTGCAGGCCATTGGTCGGGCCGGAGATTTTGTCACCGCGCCGGAATTAGGGCCGTATTTTGCCGATGCCTTGGCGCATGCATTGGCGCCACAGCTCAAGCGTTATCCTGTGCTGGTGGAATTGGGTGCAGGGACGGGGCGTCTGGCTTTTGATTTGCTTACGATTCTCGATCGCTTGGGAGTTGCACCCGAGGCATATTTTATTCAGGAAATCAGTCCTGCTTTAGCCGCTGTGCAAGCGCAAACTTTAGATGCATTGCCCGCGCATTTGCGCCAACGCATTCACTGGCAACTGCCGGATCAAATCGAGGGCATTTTGCTGGCCAATGAAGTGCTCGATGCCCTGCCGGTAGAGCGCTTTATCCAAACCGATCAGGGTATAAAACGGCTCGGTGTCGATTGGCAGAACGGTCAGTTTGTTGAAGTCATTTTAGAGCAACTCCTGGATTTTGATCCGCCGGGTATGGTTTTTGAGAATGGTTATCGTGCAGAATTTTGTCCAGGTCTTGGCGCATTTTTAGAAACGATTTTGCCCCGCTTTAAAACAGGCTGCGCTTTTTTCATTGATTATGGCTATGAGCGTGAGGATTATTATGCGCCACATCGTTTTAACGGGACTTTGCAGGCATATTCCCAGCATCAAGAAGTCTCGGCCTTTCTACATCCCGGTCAGGTGGATCTAACCGCCCACGTTGATTTTACAAGCCTGGCAGAGTTGATGATCGCGCATGGCTGGCAGATCGATTTTTTAAAGCCGCAAAATCAGTTTATGCTGGAGCAGGACATCATGTCGCGTTATCCCCTGACCCCCGAGCATTATGCCCTGAAGCGTCTGCTCGATCCGCGTTTGATGGGCGAAGTGTTTAAGGTGATGGCAGCGCATTTCCCCTCCTTCCTGGCGGAGGAGGGTTGGGGTAGAGGGGGGTGATTATCGTGCCAACCATTAGCATGTTTTATGGTATACTGAGCGGATTATAGAGTCGGGAAGGATAATATCATGTTAAACACGCCATTTAGCGCATTACATATCGAGGCGGGCGCCAAAATGACGCCTTTTTCGGGTTACAATATGCCCCTGCATTATGGCTCACAGATTGCGGAACACGAGGCAGTGCGACAGGATGCCGGGGTGTTTGATGTGTCGCATATGATGATTACGGATGTGTCCGGCTCAGAGGCAAAAGCTCTTTTGCAAAAATTGATCGCCAATGATGTTGCCAAGCTTGAGAAAGTCGGTTTTGGCAAAGCCTTGTATAGCCCGATGTTGAATGAATCCGCCGGCGTAGTGGATGATGTGATTGTGTACCTGATGCCCTTTGGTTATCGCATTGTGAGTAATGCCGGGACGCGGGCTAAAGTAAAAGCCTGGTTTGCCAAAGTGGCGGCGGCATTTGATGTGCAGTTAAAAGAACGAGATGATTTTGCAATGCTGGCGATTCAAGGCCCACAAGCAATTACGAAAGTATGCCAGATGCGCCCAGAGTGGCAGGAAAAAATCAATGCCCTGAAACTGTTTCAAGGGGTTGAGTGTGCGGGTTTTTTTGTGGCACGCACAGGTTATACGGGAGAAGAAGGCCTAGAAGTGATGATTCCGCTGGCTGAAGTCACTGCATTTTGGCAAGATTTATTAAAAGCAGGTGTGAAGCCCTGTGGTCTCGCTGCCCGCGATACCCTGCGTCTGGAAGCCGGCATGAATTTATATGGTCAGGATATGGATGAGACCATTCATCCTTTCGAAGCAGGCTTAGCCTGGTGCATTGATTTACGCGATAATTTACGCAATTTTATCGGCCGGGATGAAGTCGAGGCCAAAATCGATACGCCGCATGCGAAACAAGTGGGCCTGCTCTTACTGGGCAAAGGTGTTTTGCGCGGGCATCAAGTATTTCGTAATCATGTCGGGGAGCTCGGCGTGGTGACGAGCGGGACGTTTTCGCCCACTTTAAAACAGTCTATCGCGATCGCGCGGGTGCCTACGCACACGACGGACCAGGGTGAGGTGGAAATTCGCGGGCAGTGGGAACCAGTCCGTATAGTGGCGTTACCGTTTGTGCGAAATGGGCGGGTTTTGTCTCGTTAGCTCTTTCGATAAATTGTTCTAAAGTTAATGCAATACTATTTTATATTAAATAAATATATATTTATGTCAATATATTTTATTTTATTGTATAATTTTTTAGGTGTTGTGTGAGTGGGTGCACAATTTGCTTTTTCAGCTGAAAGCCGCGAAAATAGACCAGGTTCTTGCAAATGGGCGAGTGATTTTTTTGGAACAGGAGACGCAATTTTGAATATTCCAGCAGCTTTAAAATATATCGATACGCATGAGTGGGTGCAGGTTGAGGGCAATGAAGCCGTGATTGGCTTAACGGATCATGCTCAAGCGGCTTTAGGCGATGTGGTCTATGTGGAATTGCCCAAGGTAGGGCAGGAAGTGGTGGCCAAAGCATCGGTTGGTGTAGTGGAATCGGTAAAAGCGGCCTCTGAGATTTACTCGCCTTTATCCGGCACCGTGACGGCGATTAATCATGAGTTGGTGACAGATCCTTCGCTCATTAATTCTGATCCATATGGCGCGGCGTGGCTGTACCGCGTGCGTTTTTCGCATCCGACGGAAGTGGATTTGCTGCTTGATGCAGAGGCGTATCAAGCCATTGCGGAGTAAATATGTTTAAAGATTGGCAAAACACGGATGAATTCATTGGGCGTCATATTGGCCCGAGTGCAGCAGAAACAGCAGAAATGTTAAAAACGCTGGGGTTTGAATCTTTGCAAGAGATGATTGGGGCAATTATTCCGGCGAATATTTTAAGTACGACGCCTTTTAATTTGCCTCCCGCCGTGACAGAAGCCGAAGCGCTGGCACAGCTGCAGGCTATCATGTCTGCCAATCAGGTGAAAAAAAACTGCATTGGACTTGGCTATTATGAGACTTTGACACCCTCTGTGATCTTGCGCAATGTCATGCAAAATCCAGGCTGGTATACGGCCTATACGCCTTATCAGGCTGAGATTTCGCAGGGGCGTTTGGAAGTGCTGTTGAATTTCCAGCAAATGATCATGGATCTGACGGGTTTTGATCTCGCCAATGCGTCTTTATTGGATGAGGCCACCGCTGCCGCAGAGGCGATGGCCATGGCAAAACGGATCACGGGCTGTGAACGCAAACAGTTTTTTGTGGATGCCTCGCTCTTTCCCCAAACGATTGCTGTGTTAAAAACCCGGGCAGCGTATTTTGGCTTTGAATTGATTGTGGATCATTATTCAAAAGTGGATCAGTATGATGTATTTGGCGTGATCACCCATTATGCCCATCTGTCTCCGGCTTTGAAAAAAGAAGGCCGCGTGGTGATCTGTGCCTGTGATCTTTTACACTTGGTCTTGTTTCAATCCCCGGCAAGTTTGGGCGCGGATATTGCGGTGGGTTCGAGTCAGCGCTTTGGGATTCCGATGGGCTTTGGCGGCCCGCATGCGGCCTTTTTTGCGACGAAAGAAGCATATAAACGCACGGTGCCCGGGCGGATTATCGGTGTGTCAAAAGATGCCCGCGGCAAGCTGGCGTTGCGTATGGCTTTGCAAACGCGGGAGCAACATATCCGTCGTGAAAAAGCGAATTCAAATATTTGTACCTCGCAGGTTTTATTGGCCAATATGGCCGCCTTGTATGCCATGTATCATGGTGCAACAGGTTTAAAAAAGATTGCACATCGCGTGCATTATCTGGCGAATGTATTTAAAACCGCCTTAGTCAATGCCGGGGTAAAAGTGCTTCATGCGCGTTTGTTTGATACAGTGGCCATTACTGGGGTCACGCTGACGCCCGCGCAATGTGCTGAGTATAATTTCTTGCTGGCAGGCGATGCAGTGAGAATCAATTTTGCTGAAACAACGGGTGCGGATGATGTGGTGCGTTTGTATCAAATCATCACAGGGCAAGAGACCGATTTTGAGAGTTTGCAGGCGCAGTATCCAGAAGCGATGTATATGGAAGAATATGCATCCCATTTTCGTCAGGATCCGATTTTAAGCCATCCGAATTTTAATTTGTACCATACCGAAACCCAGATGATGCGTTATCTGAAAAAGCTGGAAAATCGTGATTTGTCGTTGACGGGCAGCATGATTCCACTGGGTTCTTGCACCATGAAATTGAATGCAGCTTCAGAGCTGATGCCTTTAAATTGGGAAACGATTGGTCGTATGCATCCCTTTGCACCCATGGAGCAGACCCGAGGTTATCAAGCTTTGTGTGCCTCTTTAACTGGGCAGTTGCAAACCTTGACCGGCTTTGATGCCGTCTCACTGCAACCGAATTCCGGCGCACAAGGTGAGTATGCGGGGCTGCTGGCGATTCGGCGTTATCAGGCGGCGCAGGGGGAGGCGCATCGTAATATTTGTTTGATTCCTAAATCCGCACATGGCACTAATCCAGCAACCGCGCAGATGATGGGTCTGACCGTTGTGATCGTGGATTGCGACGAACAGGGTAATGTGAAAGTCGATGATTTGCGTCTGAAAGCCGAGCAGTATCAGGATCAGCTCGCGTGCCTGATGATCACCTATCCTTCCACGCATGGTGTATTTGAGACCGCGATCAAAGACATGACGCAGATTATCCATCAGCATGGCGGACAAGTGTATATGGATGGCGCAAATTTTAATGCTTTGGTGGGCTATGTCAAACCGGCTGAATTGGGTGCCGATGTCATGCATATGAATCTGCATAAAACTTTTGCAATCCCGCATGGTGGCGGTGGGCCTGGCATGGGGCCGATCGGCCTGAAAGCGCATTTAGCGCCGCATGTGGGCACAGTGTCCGCAGCGCCCTGTGGCAGTGCGTCGATTTTGACGATTTCGTGGATGTATATTCGCATGATGGGCGGTAATGGCCTGCGTCAAGCCACAGAATATGCCCTCTTGAACGCAAATTATATTGCGCGGAGACTAAAAGACTTTTACCCAATTTTGTATACGGGTAAAAATGGTTTTGTTGCACATGAGTGTATTATTGATCTGCGGCCGCTAAAAGCTGCAAGCGGTATTACGGAAGTGGATATCGCCAAACGCCTGATGGATTATGGTTTCCATGCGCCGACCATGTCTTTCCCCGTGCCGGGCACTTTGATGGTTGAGCCTACTGAAAGTGAAGGCAAAGCAGAGTTGGATCGCTTTATCGAAGCGATGATTGCGATTTTTAACGAAGTACAAAAAGTCAAAACGGGAGAGTGGGACCCCCTCAATAATCCCTTGAAGCATGCCCCGCATACGCAAGAAGATGTGCGGCATTGGGATCGCCCGTACCCAATTGAAATCGGCTGTTATCCATCGCTGCATACCAAAGCCCAAAAATACTGGCCGTCGGTCAGCCGGATTGATGATGTGTTTGGCGATCGGACTTTGGTGTGTTCCTGTCCCGATACAGATGCCTATGTGGAGTCGACTGTATGATTGATTATAGTAAATTAAAAAAGTCTTTATATAATTTGTCTTTGCAATATGCTAACTATCAAAATGTAACACACCGTGCTGCACTGAGTGTGCTAGATCAAGAGGGGATCGCGGAGTCGTGCATTCAGCGATTTGAAATTTGTTATGATTGTCTCTGGAAAACATTGAAACGCCATTTGATGGAAGTCATGGGTTTGCCTGAGATTCCAAATAGTCCAAAGCCGGTTTTTCGTCTGGCACATGAAAATAAATTATTGCAATCTCCGATTGGGGTGTGGCTGTCTTATGCGGATACCCGAACGGAGACGGCACATGATTATGATCAAAATAAAGCAGAAAAATGCCTGGCGCAATTAGCTGAGTTTCTTCAAGATGCAAGTCAATTGTACTGCGTGATGACAAGTGAGGCGGATCCATGCAGTCTGCGTTAAATTTGCCCGAGAAAGATGTGCATATTTTACAAAATTTGTTGCAAAAATACTTGGCTGGTTTAACGGTTTGGGCTTTTGGTTCGCGCGTAACGGGCAAGGCGAGAGTGGATTCTGATTTGGATCTCGTTGTTTTTGCGCAAGCTGAGCAAAGTCGCGCGGTGTATGATTTTAAGGAAGCCTGCGAAGAAAGCGCTTTGTCCTGTCGTGTCGATGTCTTGATCTGGGGTAATCTTCCCCTGTCTTTTCATGAGGCCATTCAGAAAAATAAAATTATTCTACAAGAATAGCGCGCCTGTTGCTTTTTGGGCGCGCCTTGACACTCTGCGTATGATCCTGGATAATCGTGTTTTTTTCATGATCAAGTATAGGATTCTTCATGAACACAGAAATCAATATCCGCCGCACGTTTGCGATTATCTCGCATCCAGATGCGGGGAAGACGACGATTACGGAAAAATTACTTCTACATGGAGGAGCGATCAATCTGGCGGGGGAAGTGAAAGGCAAGAAAGCCTCGCGGCATGCGACATCTGACTGGATGGAGCTGGAAAAGCAGCGGGGCATTTCGGTTACCACCTCGGTGATGCAGTTTCCGTATAATGGCAAGATCGTGAATTTGCTGGACACACCCGGGCATGAGGATTTTTCTGAAGATACTTATCGCACCTTGACGGCGGTGGATTCCTGCTTAATGGTGATTGATGCCGCCAAAGGAGTGGAAGAGCGGACGATTAAACTGATGGAAGTCTGTCGCCTGCGTACCACGCCGATCATGACCTTTATTAACAAAATGGATCGTGATACCAAAAGTCCCATGGAAGTTCTGGATGAGGTGGAAGAGGTGTTGAAAATTAAGTGCGCACCGGTGACCTGGCCGATTGGGATGGGGCAGTATTTTAAAGGTGTGTATCATCTCTTGACCGATACCATTCACCTGTACGAGCGCGGGCATGGGGATCATATTCATCAGGGCCGCATGATTCAAGGCCTGCAGAATCCTGAACTTGATGCAGAAATCGGTGATCTCGCCGATGAATTGCGCCTGGAAGTGGAATTGGTGCAGGGAGCGAGTCATGCGTTTGACTTGCAGGCATATTTGGCAGGAGAGTTGACACCCGTATATTTTGGCACGGCTCTCGGTAATTTTGGGATTGATCTTTTACTCACCGGCTTTACCGAGTGCGCACCCGCGCCGCAACCTCGTCAAACTGAAACCCGTGAAATCTTAACAGATGAGCCTAAATTCACCGGTTTTGTTTTTAAAATTCAGGCCAATATGGACCCCAATCATCGCGATCGCATTGCCTTTCTGCGGATTTGTTCCGGCCAATTTAAAAAGGGCATGAAATTGTGGCAAGTGCGTACGCAGAAGCCCTTTCAAGTGAATCAGGCGGTGACGTTTTTAGCCTCCAATCGCGAACAATTAGATGAGGCATTTCCTGGCGATATTATTGGTGTGTATAATCATGGCGGTATTCAAATTGGCGATAGTTTTTCAGAAGGTGAAAACTTAAAATTTACGGGGATTCCTAATTTTGCGCCTGAACTCTTTCGCCGTGTGCGCTTGAAAGATCCCCTCAAAGCCAAAGCTCTGCAAAAAGGGCTGCTGCAACTCTCCGAAGAAGGCGCCACGCAGATTTTTAAACCAGTGCATAGTAATGATCTGATTTTAGGTGCAGTCGGCGTATTACAGTTTGATGTGGTGGCCTTTCGTCTGCTCAATGAATATGGCGTAGAATGTGCCTATGAAAATGTGAATGTCGTTTCAGCGCGTTGGTTGAAGCCGCAAAACGCCAAAGCTTTACAGATGTTAGAACAAAAAGCGGGAGAGTATCTTGCCAAAGATGGTGCGGATCATCTCACCTATCTTGCTCCCACGCGGGTGAATCTGCAGTTGGCGATGGAGCGTCATCCTGAGGTGGAGTTTCAGGCGACACGCGAGCATTAATTCAGAAACGGCAGATAATCTATGTCGTGTCATCCTCGGATAAGCATGGAACTACGCATTATGCGCAATTTGAATAACTGGTGGTAATCAAGCTGATTTCGTGCAAAGATGCTAAATTATTCTCAATCTGAGCCTGCCAGGCTGCAGCTGTTTGCTGATCCAGCGCGCTTAAGGGCAGGGTGACGCGAGCTTCGATGTGGCTTTGAAAATAATAGAGATCGAATGACAGATAGTTAAAATCAAGGTGGGGCGCGATTTCGCGGCGGCTGATAGGGAGGTGCGCGGGCAGGGTTTCGGGATGGTCTTCGGTGTCGATATGCACCGTGATGTCTTCGATTTCTTTGTATTGTTTCATGAGGTTGACGCGGACGGTTTCGGCGATGTAGTGGCCCTCTGAGGCGCTGATGTACGGTTCAATCAGGACATGCACATCGAGAAAAACCCGCCCAGCCATTTTGCGGGTGCGCAGGCGATGCATGTGTTTCACCCCGGAGAGTCCTAAAATGAGGTGTTCAAATTCTTGAATGCGGGCATGGGGGACGCTGGCATCGGTCAATTCATAAAGGGCATGCCAGGCAAGTTCGAGGGCTATTTTTAAAATAAACCCAGCGACAAGTGCGGCCGCAATGGCATCAAAAAAAGAAAATCCAGCCAGCGCCCCAATAATCCCGATAAAGACGACAACAGAGGAAAGTGAATCACTGCGAATATGATACGCATTGCCGCGCAAGAGCGCAGAGTCGACTTTGTTGGCAATGTATAAAGTGTAGCGAAAAGTGCTTTCATTGGCGATGATCGATAAGACGGCCACAATCAGCGTGAGCAGACTGGGATGGACATGGTTTTTATGAATGACATCTAATACGGCATCATAGGCAATGCCTGCTGCCACGATAATCAGAAAGATACCGAGAATCAAACTGCCAATGGTTTCGAAGCGGCCATGACCGTAGGGATGGTTTTCGTCGGGTTCGATGTGGCTGATTTTATTTGCCAGCCAGACCAGGGCATTAGCAAGGAGATCCGCAAAGGAATGAATGCCGTCTGCAAATAAAGCGGGAGATTGCCCAAAAAATCCTGCAGCCGTTTTTACGATTGCCTGTACGCCGTTGACCCAGGTGCTGATTCCATTGGCTTTTTTAATGGCAAGATAGCGTATATTTTTCATGAGGCGCTCGCTGTGGATGCATCGAGGGTGGCAGGGAAATAGCCATTGCTATCAAACAAGCTTTTGCTTAACAGCGAGGAATTGGCAAGACGTACCAGATGGCTATCGGGTGCGTTTTTTACTACGAGAATCTGCATGGCAAAAGGCGTCGGCGGGCCCATATTCATTTGCGTCGTCGCGATTTGATAGACGCGATCGTAATTGCCCCAGGTGCCCTCTTCAATCAAAAGTTGCATCCATTCGGTGTGCAGGTTTTCTTGCTCGAGTTTGAGGGTTTGCAATTTCATAAAAGCTTGATGATAAGCATTTTTGACTAATACCAAAAAGAGGGCAGAGATAAAAATAGCGATCACCAGGCGGACGACAGGCCGGGAGGTCTCAATCCAAAAGGTTTCGCGCAGTACGCTTTTGAGGGAAATGCTATCCTCGGGAAACCAGCTCTCCTGCCAGTTTTGCAGCCATTGCGGTTTCTTTTGAATCCAGCGTTTAAAAAAATTCATGTATATTATCCTATGCGTTCAGCAACACGTAAAATCGCACTGCGAGAACGGGGGTTGAGGGCGATTTCTGCAGCGCTAGGTTTCTGCATTTTAATACAAATCCGCATCGGAGGTAAACTGCGTTCTGTCTCACGTACCGGCAGGCCACGTGGCACCGGTAGCGATTTCGTCAAAGCTTGCATGCGCTCTTTGACTAGACGGTCTTCCAACGAGTGAAAGCTAATAAACGCAACGCGTCCACCGATGGCAAGCAAATCTGGAAGGGCCTGTAAAATCTGCTGCAGGCTTTCCAGTTCCTGATTCACCCATAAGCGCAGGGCCTGAAAAGTACGCGTCGCTGGGTTTTTGTGACGTTCCTGCAGATGCGCGGGAATGGTTTTGGCAATCAATTTGGCGAGGTCCAAAGTGGTATGAAGCTGATCCAATTGCACCGCCTGCAAAATCGCAGCTGCAATTTTAGGTGCAAAACGCTCTTCCCCGTATTCATACAAAACTTTAGTCAACTCTGCCGGTGTGCATTGTGCGAGTTTATCCAATACATTTGCGCCGGCCTGATCATTCATCCGCATATCGAGCGGCCCCTCGCGCATAAAGCTAAACCCGCGTTCGCTTTCATCCAGCTGCGGCGAGGACACGCCAAGATCAAATAAAATTCCCTGCACGCGTCCCCACAGTTCAAGATTTTGCAAGTCACGCGGAATCTGCGCAAAATTAGCATGAATCACCATCACGCGCGCATCCAGTGCATACTTCGCCCGCGCATCGGCAATCGCCCGCGGATCCTGATCAATCACAATCAGCCGCCCCTGCTCCCCCAGCCGAGACAGCAGCAAAGCCGCATGCCCCCCGCGCCCATATGTGGCATCAATATACACGCCGTCCGCCCGCACCTCCAGCGCATCAATGGTTTCGTGAAGCAGGACAGTATGATGAATCATGGTTTGCAATGAAGACCCTCGCGTTAATCAGTAGGATGATCTTACCATGATTTGTGTCAATCGGCAGCTTGAATTTTACTTATAAGTCGGATGTTCTTTCCTTTATCGGCGTTGTTCCTGCGCCTGTTTGAGTTTGAAAAGGAGTGGTAGAGAGTAGTGTAGATTGGGATGCTGCTGCCCCCACGCCTCCTCCACCGCCCCCTGCTCCTGCCATTGACCCAGTTTCCGCCGCAGGTTCTGTCTTTGCTACCCCCACGCCTCCTCCACCGCCCGCTGCTCCTGCCCCTGCCCCCTTGCCTCCTTCACCGCCCGCCGCATGTTCTGTTTTTGGTTCTGGCGGTGTAATAGCATCGAGTAAAGAGGTTATTGTATCTCTGACGAAAACTGTTTTATCATACCACTTTTCTATGCGCGCATCCCATGCTCTTTCTTTGCTGGGGTGAAGTGCTAAAGAGAAGTACTCTGGTTCTTTATCCGTTGATGTGGCTTGAGCAGCGACAATTAAATCAGAAGTAGCGGCCAAGAGAGCTTGAAGGTGAAGGTGTTTAAAGCTGGAAGGGTCGTTACAATATTCAAAGATTTTCTGTAGTTCTGTTTTTTTTTCTTCTTTATCTGTTTTTCTAGGATCTATGGCGTTTTTAATGGACCTTAAAGTGGCTCTGTATCTTGATTCGAGCATTCCGCTAGCAAAACTAATTTCATAAAAGCGAAGTGCGCCTACAATAATATCAATATTTGTGCTAGCTGTGGGAGTGATAGCCATAGTTTTCAATTTATTTAAAAAATCAGCGCGCAATGCTGCCTCTTTATGGATCTGGCTCTGACCTATGACCGCATCATAATTCGATGCTTTTGTCTCCAATTCTTCTATTCTACGAGCTATGAGATTTTTTGCGACGATTATCCGTTCATTAATATTAAGCATGATGTTCTCCATTTTTTATTTGAATTATGATGCATGATCCCATAAATTTTTTATTTTGTCAATATTAAGCATAATTGGTTTGCTTATATTTTTGTTGTAATTTTAGGTGAGTATGCTGCACTTTTCAGTGGATGCAAAGGTCTGAATGTGTGAAAAATAAATGCATTGTTTTTTTGAGGTTGGCATTGACTTTTAATTAATAATGCGGTATTATTTAGAGATTTTTTTAATAAAATAAGGGGTGTGGTATGTCATTCTCTCCGGAAATATCCATTAATATAATGGAGTTAAGCGCGTTGCTGAAGAAAAATCCAGGGTTGTCCGGGGCTGTGTCAGCGCGAGTCAACTCTTGTATTGCTACTTTACAACGTCTTAAAACAATTGAACTTGATGCCAAGGTAGATAAACAAGATGTATTGATAAACCGTCTTCTTGAGAATTATACCGCGTTGCTCACTACAGGACAGTAGAAGGCTGAAAGGCTTGATTTAATTTGTAAAAAATGGAAAATCTCTTTGAATTTCTAACGAGACAAAGGATATCCATGAAACACATTAAAGAGCTGTCCGGCCTTCTACGCAAGTATTTTACCACCAGTAGCTACAGAGTTGAA
>CAMARA010000014.1 GCA_945860585.1 Francisella tularensis subsp. holarctica
ATTGAGGCCTGTAATGATATGAATAAGCTTAGGCAACTTAACGTCCTCCTTGAACATCAAAACTTAACCGCTCCCAGAGTAACATAATTAACAATAATACCAAGAAATGCCTTAAAATTAAATTTAAAAGCCAAACTTGAATATAAGACTGATCTATATCCATGAGCGCTAAATAAAATTGATCTCAGCTTCCTACACTTGAAAGAAATCGCCAAAAGAATTTCACTTTCTTTCTCAGGATATCTGACCAACAAAATAATTGCTGAAAGCATATGATCTGCATTGCATTGACGAGCGAAGGGGGATATACAATTAGTTACATTATTAGCATGTCGCCTATAACGACATAAAGTTTTATCAATATAAAGCCCTTTTCCTTGTATCAAAATTTCAACCAAAAACAACCAATCGCTAGCAACAACAATACTTTCATCAAACCCATGTTTTGGAACTGCAGATTTGCGAAACATAACCGAACTAGCGCAGATTTGCACTTTTTCTGACAAACAATCAAAGTAATTTATTATTATTTTTTGCTGCCTAGTAACATAAAGCACACTAGTCGAAAGACTTTCATTAAAAACTTCGACATTATGATAAGACAAAACACAATTATCATCCTGCTTCATTGCACTAATTTGACAAGATAACTTACCAGGAAGCATAACATCATCACCGCCCATAAGAGAAATATATTCTCCTTTACAAGCCCATAAAGCAACATTAGAATTTTTGGTAATACCTTGATTCACTTTATTAAAAATGGGTTTAACAATATTTGGATACTGAAGATGATACTCTTGTAGAATTTGACACGTCTCATCAGTTGAAGCATCATCACTCACAATAATCTCAAGATTAGGATAATCTTGAGCCAAAACAGAGTCCAATGTCTCTACAATAAAATGAGCAGAATTATAGGTAATAATCATCACACTGACCAACGGACTATTACTCACACACCCCTCCCTAATTTGCGATAAAAAACAAATCCCATAAACAAAAAATACATCAAATAATTGCCACAAAACGCCATTGTAACACCTCTCAATCCAAAAAACTTAAGGAACAGAATACTACACACACAATAACTTATGCTAAACCCAATTTCTGAAAGAATAAACAGTCGTGTCATCGCCTTTGCAAGTAAATTATAACTAATCAACCAAGAGCCTATCTTAAAGACGTCTCCCAATAATTGGAACAAAAACAAAGGCTCCATCGACATAAATTTAATAGAAAATAAAAGCAATATAATCTGCTTTTTAAAAAGAAAAACGAGCAAAGCCAGGCCTATAACACAAGGGAAAACTTTCAAATAAGCCTGCTTCATCTCTTGTTTAATTTCAAAAGCATATTTTAATCCTGATAATTTAGGCAAATAATAAACGCTCAAGGTCGAAGTAATCAGCAACAAATACCCATCAGAAATCCGAGTTACCGCCTGCCAGTAACCTGCATCCTGCCAAGAAAGCGTATGGCCAATATATTCCCGAATAATAATCTGTACGACGGGGACAGTTAAAGCAGAAGTAACCGCCATCGCCGCAAATTTAAGGAGCTTAATCAAGTAAGCATAATCTATCCCAGATGCGAAATGCTGCCATTTAAACCAATGCATTCTTAAAATCAGCAACACAGCAACAAAAAAAACAACCGACTGACTCAATACTTGCGCTAATAAAGCGCCCTGCAACCCCATTTCTCTTGTCAGAAAATAGGTTAAAATAAGACCCGAAAGGCTCGTAGCCATATTGACCACAGTGAGCGCCTTGACTTGCCCCTCACCATTTAAAATACTAATAACCAACGAGTTCAATACATACAAAACAAGTGTTAAGGCAAACACGTCTATTAACCAAAATAAATGTACATCATTTAAAAGAAGCTCTGCAAAAAAATGCGCAAATATAAGCAAAAAAATACAAATTACTAATGAACTTATGATACAGATCACCAAGGCCGTACTAAGAATTTTGCTTTTTTCTTTTTGATTATCTTTAAACTCGGCAATATATTTCACTACACCGCTCTGAACCATACTCCCAGAGAACGTAAGCACCATACCCACAAAGTTTTGAAACTGCCCAAGAATAGCAAATCCAACAGGCCCAACATACACTGCCAACACCTTAGCAACAATAAAACTGGCTGCTAACTTGATTAAGGTAGACAGCCCTGTCCAAAATGAGGTTTTAAAAAGCGTCAACACAAACCTCTATGATTTTATTTTTTTGCTCTACTCGCAAATGCGGGCCAATCGGCAAACTCAACACTTCCCTATGAATCTGCTCTGATATAGGCAAAGCCATATACTCCATCTCTTCATACGCAGGCTGGCGATGCGGGGGAATAGAATAATGAATCACCGTCCCGATCCCCTTGAGCTTGAGATGCCTTTCAAGGCAATCTCTCTCAACATGTCGAATCACAAACAAATGCCATACAGGATCTACAAAATCAGGCACATGGGGTAAGATAACTTTGGTTTGTGACTGCGAAAACGCCGCCAAATAATCCCGCGCGATATCTTTTCGACGCTGGTTCCATTCATCTAACTTTTGCAAACGCACCAATAGAATTGCCGCCTGCAACTCATCAAGACGCGAATTATATCCTTTATACAAATTATGATACTTAAGCTTCGAGCCATAATTTCTCAACACACTAATTTTTTCGGCCATTGCTGGATCATTCGTTGTAATCGCACCCCCATCGCCCAGCGCCCCTAAGTTTTTACCCGGATAAAAGCTAAATCCGGCCGCATCGCCCAAGCTTCCCACACGCTTGCCTTTATATCGCGCTCCATGCGCTTGCGCTGCATCTTCAATGACTTTGAGATTATATTTTTTAGCCAGGGCAAAAATAGGATCCATATCCGCAGGCTGCCCATATAAATGCACCACCATAATCGCTTTCGTTCGAGGTGTAATGGCCGCTTCAATCAAGCTAGGATCAATATTGTAAGTCAGAATATTTGGCTCTACAGGCACAGGCGCTGCACCTGCATAAGACACTGCCAACCAGCTTGCAATATAAGTATTTGAAGGGACAATCACTTCATCGCCAGGCCCAATATCATAAGCCTTTAAAATTAAAAAAAGTGCATCCAGGCCATTGGCCACACCAATGCAATATTTCGCCTCGCAATAATCAGCAAACGCAGACTCAAAGGCTTTTACCTTTTGACCCAAAATAAACCATCCTGAATCAAGCACCTCTTGAATTGCAGCCGATGTCTCCACCTGCAGTTCTTTAATGGGCGCCTTTAAATCTAAAAATGGAATCTGCATTCATTTACCACATGCGGCTTTTAAAAACTCAGTATAATCGCGAAAGTAATCTTTTTCATCATAGCATTCTGAAGCAAGCACTAAACACACCGAGCCCGATGAAAAATTTCTGATATCACGCCACATCATTTGGGGAACATAAAGACCTTCCCACGGTCTTTTTAAGCAAAAGGTACGCTGATGCAATCCATCATCTAGCACAGTTTCAAACGCCCCGGCAAGAGGAATAATTAACTGCTGTAAGTGACGATGGCCATGCCCTCCACGCTCTGCCTCTGCCGGCACATCATACAAATAATAAACACGCTTTATTTCAAATGGAACATGTCTATTTCCTTCAATAAAACTCAAATTCCCACGTGGATCTGATACTTTTGGCAATACAATGACTCTGGCTTGTTCAATCACTTGGTATATCCTTTTGCTGGCAGCCCTTTTACTGAAGTATTAGCGATCACATCACGCGTCACTACTGAACCTGCTGCAACCAATGCCCCTTCTCCTACTGTAATCTGTGGAAGCAAAATAGCCCCCACACCTACCTTAGCATGACTATCAATATTTGGACCCACTACATTATCTCCATAGCCATCACGACCAAGTCCATTATCATTTGCAGTCAGAACGCCACCAGAAATAAATACATGAGAGCCAATACGCATATTTCCTGCCAACCAAGTATGATCCATTATTTTAGTTTCATCACCAATCAGTACATCATAATTCACCGTGACATATCTGCCAATAATGACTTTGGAACCCACTTTACACTGCTCTCGAATTGAAGCCCCATCACCAATTAACGTATTATTTCCAATTTCAACATCATAATAAATCACAGCATGCGGACCGATTGAACAATCTGCGCCAATTTTCACTTGTCGCTCAAAATGAGGCTGCCTTGCCAGTGCTCCGGCTCCTTTGGGCTCTTTACCAATATATGCACCAGGAAAAACCTCGACACGATCACCTAAAGTGACACCATCATTAATCACCACAAAAGGGTGAATAATAACATGTTCACCTAATTTAACATGCTCACCAATAATTGCATACGGATGAATCTGACAAGAATCAGGGACATGTGATTTACAAATTGCCGCTTCATGAATCATATTTTACACTCGCTGCTTAGACAACACTTTCACAATCAACCCCTGATCTTCGTCACTCAAAAACGGACTCATCGGCAAACTCATAATCTCTTTGCACACACGTGAAGAAACCGGAAAATCCGCATCCACATACCCCAGTCCTTTAAAACAAGGCTGCGCATGAATCGGCATGGGATAATGAATCGCCGTCGGCACGCCCGCCTCTTTCAAGCGCGCGACGATTGTATCACGATTTTTCACCCGAATAGAATACTGTGCATACACATGCGTCCGATCTGCAAACGTCATCGGCGTCACGCAATCTGCATCTTTGAGCAGCTCCGTATAGCGCGCGCCAAGTGTATGCCGCGCTTTGATCTCTGCATCAAAATACTTTAATTTCACATTCAGAATCGCCGCCTGCATCGTATCCAGCCGACTATTGAGCCCCACATACTCATGGCGATAGCGCTCGGTCTGGCCATGGATAGATAAAGCACGCAATTTAGTCGCCAGCGCATCATCATCTGTAAAAATAGCCCCACCATCACCATAACAGCCTAACGGTTTCGAGGGGAAAAAACTGGTACAGCCGATTTCACTCAAATGACCTGACTTTTTGCCTTTATACTCTGCACCAAAACTCTGCGCGGCATCTTCAATCACACAGATTTTATGACCAAATTTTTCGCCATAATGCTTGGCGATCGCATTGATTTCATCCATGTCCGCGGCTTGACCATATAAGGCTACGGGCAGGATGGCTTTGGTTTTGGGTGTGATTTTATCGGCCAATTGATTGACATCGATATTATAACTTTGCTCATTAATATCCACCAGCACCACCTTTGCACCAAAGATAGCGGCGGCCTCGGCTGTGGCGATAAAGGTAAAGGACGGCGTAATCACCTCATCTCCGGGCTGAATATCGATGGCCATCAAAGCCAACATCAGGGCATCCGTGCCATTTGCACAGGCAATGGTGTGTTTAGCTCCGGTATAGGCACTGAGATTTTGCTCTAAAATTTGCACCTCTTTACCCAAAATAAATTCTGCGTTTGACATTACCGCAATCACTGCAGCATCAATCTCTGCTTTGTAGCACTGATATTGTGTTTTTAAATCGATAAATGGGATCATTTTTTCCTCTCGTTTACTTTCCAATAACCGGCTCGATCGCTGCCGATGCGCTCACCACACTCAAAAAAGTATGCCACATCGCGTGATAATACGCTGGAATATGCTCAAAAATTTCATCTGCCAGCTCCTCATTATAAGAATGCGACGTCAAATTCCGATCCTGCAACATTCCCAGCCAAAGCGCCTCATTGTCAATCAATCCTCCAGCATAAGCTTCACGAATAACCTCCTTGGGATACAATACCACCAACCCCTTTCCCTCCAAAACACGCCTCAGGAACTTCCAAAACAACTCCACTGAAAACTCAAAGCGCTGAATACAGGCATCAATATTACTGCGATCTTCCTGCATAGGCTTATCAATCATTTGCTTTAAAGCAATCAATGCTTTTTCAAGCTGCGCCTGCGTACGCTTAATTTTTTCGGTTATCATATAATTTCACGCCTTCTTTATCGATCTCGTGCTTCAACTCATTTTCTGGAGAGAGCCTATCATACCGAATACAGTCAATCTTAAGCAAGCTATCCGCATTTTCAATAATATCTAGCAAAGCTTGCCACTCCAACACACTCGCACCAGGACAATCAATCGCCAAGTCAATATCAGAACGCTCTGATGCATCCCCACGCGCACGTGATCCAAATAAAATCAAGCGCTTTACGTAGGGCTGTGCGGTTAGTTTTTCCAAAAATTGGTACTTAGGTATCACCCCTAAGCCCCTCCAGCCAGAATTTTCACAATTTGATCCTGCACATAACGTGCATGCGCCGGCGAACCTTCAATGCCATTCATCATAATCGCAAAAATATAAACGGGCTGACCGGGCATTGCCAAATAGCCGGATAAAGTCGAAACACCACTGATGGTCCCGGTTTTACCCATCACATGACCGGCCATGCCATTTTGCGTCATGCGATATGAGAGCGTTCCGACCTGCCCGGAGGTGGCCAAACTTTTCATAAAAATCGCATTCAAATTGGGCTGACGATACATATAATTGTACACCTGAATCAATTGCTGCGGTGAGATCAAATTATACGAAGAAAGGCCTGAGCCATCTTCCAAATAAGGTGGCTTGAAACTTTTTCCTAAGCGCGCCACCAGGATGGCACTCGTTGCATTTGCCCCAGCTTTATAACTGCCGACACCGTAGTAACTACTGCCCAAAGTTTTGGCAATCGCACCGGCATAGACATCATCCGAATGCTTTAACATATACGATAAAAGCGTAACTAAATTATCCGAGTGATGGGAAACCAACACCTTTTCATTCGATGGCGTCTGACCGCTGACAAACTGCCCCTGCACAGCAATCCCCGCTTTAGCAAAAGCGGTTTCAACGACTTGGCGCGCATAGCTAGATGGATTTTTAATGGCAAAAGCAAAACCCCAACTCGCACGCGTCGGCAGGCAGCCTTGCAAGAGAATCGCATTATTGCTGGTAATCGTCGGCTGGAACACACAGGTCCGCAACTCACGCCGACCGACCAAACGCACCTGATTCACCACCGGAAAGCGCGTTGTAAACTGCTTGATCATCGGCGTCTCACTGCGCGAACTTTTGGTCACCTGCAAGGCCATACAATTGCCATTGATGATCGCTCCTGAAATCGGCGCGCCATAACAATACGCAAGATCATCCTGAGACCAACCCAACCCATAATACGGCCCAGAAAAAACATTCTGATCCAGGATCACATTGCCTTTGACACTGTTCACGCCCGCTTGCTTTAAACTTTTTGCCAAAGCGTACAGATCAGCCGATGTTAGGGTAGGATCCCCACTAAATTTCACATACAAATTATTACCCGCCTGCCCGATACTGGTCACATAGGTATAATTCGGCCCTAAATACAAATACGCTGCCGCAGCCGTCATCACTTTCGTATTGCTCGCCGGCGTCATCGGCAACGCAGGGGTTTTGCTATAAATGATTTTACCCGTATCGGCATTGATAATCTCAGCACCGACTTGCATATTATTTGACTGCCGCTCCACGAGGGCATCAATATTAGAAGCAACGCTGGCCTGAGTGTCCACCCACCCAGCCAATAAACTTATCGATAAAAAAACAGAATATAAACGTGTCACAGGCTTCGCACAATCATCAAGGGGCATAATCAGAATCATAACGAGAAGCACAGCGATGTGCAAGGAGTGTAGCCTCATTTAAAACATGCTAAAATCCCCTTTTTTCTAAGCAAGTACATCATGTCAAAATTTCTACTTCCCCTGACCCTTCTTCTCAGTCTGTGTTACTGTCAGCTGGCGGGCGCGCTGACTCCGGTGAAACTGGTTTTAGACTGGTACATCAACCCCGATCATGCACCTATTTTAATGGCGGAACAACAGGGCTATTTCATGGCACAAGGTTTGGACGTACAACTGATTGAACCCACCAGCAGTAGCGAGGCCCGTAATCTGGTGCTCTCCGGCCAGGCAGATTTAGCCCTGGATTATGAGCCTGAAACCCTCCTCGCCATCGGCCAAGGTTTGCCGCTGATCACTGTCGGCATTTTAGTCCCCACGCCCTTAAGCTGCCTTGCTGTTCTTGCGCACAGCCCGATTCAAAATATGCAAGATTTACAAGGCAAAACCATCGGCTATTCTGGTGATGCCTTGGAAGCTGCATTTTTAAACACAGAACTCGGCCCCATACACGCCACGCTGCTCCCGATCAACATGGACCTCTCCCAAGCTTTACTCAGCCACAAAGTAGATGCAGTGAACGGCATGATGCGCAATGTAGAACCGATTATGCTTGCCAAAATAGGCGTCCAGACCCACCTCTTTTATCCTGAGAATAATGGTGTCCCCACTTATGCTGAACTCATTTTTCTAGCCAATAAAAATCACCTCAACCCCAAGATGATCACAGCATTTATGACTGCCGTCAGCGAAGGCGCTGCGTATGTGCAAGCGCATCCGCAACAAAGCTATCAAAACGCCCTGACCCTCTACGCCAAACAACTCGCCTCCTCCCCGATGATTAAGGCGCAAAACCAAGCCATCTGGCTAGCCTCTGCCCCTTATTTTACCACTCACACTCAGACATACAGCCAAGCTGATTATCAGAAATTTATGCAATTTTTAGTCACTAAAAAACTCCTGAAACAGCCGATTGCTTATCACAACTTTACCGATACCAAAAGCCCTTAAACAACATGTTATATGGATTAGTGTTGTCCCCTCCTCCCCAACCCTCCCCCGTCGAGGGGGAGGGAGATGACCGTTTGCATTTTCAGTGCAGTTCGGGCACACTAAGCCATCACCATTATACGGTTGCACCACCATGTCACCCTTAGCCTTATCCATTGTTGTCCCCATGATGAACGAAGAGGATTCCCTCGATTCTTTTTTCGGGCGCCTCCTGCCTGTTTTAGACCAACTCACCTTGACTTACGAAATCGTGATTGTGAATGATGGGAGCCGCGATGCCACACTGGAAAAACTCACTGCCTATCAACAAACCCTCCCGCAACTCGTCGTGGTGGATCTATCCAGAAATTTCGGCAAAGAAGCCGCCCTCACTGCTGGATTCTCCGAAGCACGAGGCGAGGCCGTGATTGTCCTCGATGCCGACCTGCAAGACCCACCGGAATTGATTTTACAAATGGTAGAAAAATGGCAACAAGGCTATGAAGTCGTCGCCGTAGTCCGCAAAGATCGCGCTGGAGACCGCTTCCTCCATCGCACGAATGTTGGATTTTTCTACAAATTTATCAATATGATGAGCGACACCCAGATCAAACCAAATGTCCGCGATTATCGCTTAATGTGTCGATCCGCCGTGGATGCCTTTTTATCGTTAAAAGAACGCACCCGCTTTAACAAAGGCCTATTCGCTTGGCTAGGTTTCCGTGAATATTACATCTACCAGGAATTGCACAATCGCGTCGCCGGCAGCACCAAATGGAATTTTAAAAAACTCTTCAGCTTTGCCATAGACGGCATCACTTCTTTCAGCACCACCCCACTACGCATCTGGACTTACATCGGTTTTGCCACCGCCTGCTTTGCCTTTTTACTCGGCCTGTTCATGATCGTCAAAACCATGTTATTTGGCGTGATCACCCCCGGCTGGACTTCGACCATCGTCGTGATCCTCTTCTTCAGCGGCCTGAACATGCTCAGCGTGGGCATCCTCGGCGAGTACGTCGGCCGCGTGTTTATCGAAACCAAACAGCGCCCGATTTTTATTATCCGCAAAGTATATGGACGAGATCACAACAAAAACTGAACCGGAATTTGAATCACTTTCTCTGCAAGCATCCGTATTTCATCAGCCTGATTGATCACCACGCCGAGCGGAAGCTGCTGCTCATTAATAAATGCCTGCAGGGTCACTAATTGTTTGGGCAAAACAGTTTTGCCAAATTTAATCTCAATCGGCAACAAGCCAAAATACCCTTCCAGAATCAAGTCAATTTCTGCGCCATTCCGCGTGCGATAATAATGCGCCTGCCAATTGGTCAGCGAGGATGCCTCCAGATGCTTGATCATGTTTTCAATTACAAAGGATTCAAACAAATG
Source organism: Francisella tularensis subsp. holarctica (assembly GCA_945860585.1). Lineage (GTDB taxonomy): Bacteria > Pseudomonadota > Gammaproteobacteria > Francisellales > CACEW01 > JAJZUD01. The sequence continues at coordinate 10,062 of CAMARA010000014.1, forward strand.
CCCCTGCTGCGGATGATTGAATAGATCTTCCAGAGTGCGGATCCGCAATAAATAATTCAAGAGCCCGCTGTCTCGAAAATGTCCTTTCGGCATTTTCACCACCTGCCGCAAAGGGTGCCGATCAAAGCTAGGAATGGCGCGCCATAGAAACGTCCCCTCTGCGATTTGCAAATAATCACGAATGACAGGCTCACTCACTTCAATACTTCTCGCCAAATCGCTTTTATTCAAAATCGTGCCGGACAGACGCGCAAGCACACTCAGAAAACGCTGATAGGCTTGGTGATTCAGGCGGGGAAATAGTTTTGCCACATCTCTAAACAAATACGTCTTTTGATACTCCGCCATCCACATCTCAAAAAATGCCGGATCCTGATGCAAAACCGGCTCAGGGTAGCCGCCGCGCAACCAGGCTTGATGGATCTGCGCCGAAGTCAGCACCGGCTTTAAACCTAAAAGATCCTGCGCACGCCACTCCCCTTTAAAATACTCATAAAAAGACGGCACCCCCTGCGCAAAGACTTCACTAGGCGTCAGCGTCCCCAAATCAATCATGGCCACTCGTCCCGCCAAAGTATTTGTGGCATATTTTAACAAATCAGGGCTACTGGAACCCGTTAAAATAAAGCGCCCTTTCTGATTGCGATCCTGATCAATCACGCCACGCAAAATATCAAAAACCTGAGGATAAGCCTGCGCCTCATCAATAATCAAATTTTCACGATAATGCTGCAAATAAAACACCGGATCCTGCGCCTGAAAGCGCGCAAAATCCGCCGGATTATCTAAATCAATATACTGCCAGTCCGGCCGCAGCGCCCGACTCAAAGTCGTCTTCCCACTCTGCCGCGCCCCCAGAATCACCACCACCGGGAAATACGCTAAACTCTGGTTGATTTTCGCAACCGCCTCTCGCATCATACCAGTCAATTCTAAACTCTGCCCTTATTATTTACTGGTATGATAACATGATTTGGGTTAGGGTTCAAGCTTAACCCAACTTGACATCCTGTCAAATACATATGACAATTAGCCTTTAACTCCGAGACCTAATCATGAATCAATCTCATTCACAAAAACAAACCAAAGCACACACTAAAAGTTTTGATACTTTGCTGATTAATTCCTTACGTGATCCAGATTATGCAAAAGTCTACCTGCAAGTAGCCTTAGACGAATACCAAACGGATAACAATACCGAAGCCTTCATGATGGCTTTACGCGATGTCGCAGAAGCCCAGGGCGGCCTTGGACAACTCGCCCAGAACATCAAGCTAAAACGCCAAAGCCTGTATCACATCCTCTCAAAGAAAGGTAATCCAAGCCTACGCAGTTTAAGCGCCATCCTGAAGAATCTGGGCTTTCAGCTGTCTATTGCATCTGCATAGGTTAAATATTTACGAACCCCCACCCCCTGAAAGATTCATGGTATCAAACCCCCAAATTGCAAACGGAATTTGATCAGCAACAGACGCTGGGACGCCTGCAGTTTTTAAATCAGCAACTAGGGCCTGATAAAACGCCACCAACTTTGGCAACGTCCAACCTGGAGATCCAAAAAACTCAGGCTCACCAGATAAAGTAAAATATGTAGTAGCCCTCGAACCCTCGGCACCACAAGGAAATGGCACATTTGTATTACCATACTTAGCAACAATTAACTCTGCCAGAACTTGCGCCGCCACCTGCGGATTTGGCCCTCCATCTGACCCTTGAAAAACTTTACTTTCATAAATGGTAGTGAGATCATCGTTTACATTCATGTCTTGAAAATAATTTGGTACAAAAACAGTTCCATCTGGAAAGCTAGATTTTTTATAACCCGGAATGGCATCAATCAACGTATAGGTCACAGATGGATCTGGCGAACCACCTGAAAAAGCCTCTGGCGGCAAACCTAATGGACTAGATTTTGCTGTGGACCAAGAGTGGTACAAATTGTACATTTGCGGATATCCATAATCAAAATGCTGCATATCATATAAATTCGAAGCACCACAACTGCCGGCTACATATCCATATTGCACTGCGGGATTCGCAACCTGAGCAGCAGCACATAAGCCTGGCACTGCAGAACCGGTTAAACATTTTTTTTCAAACAAAACATCATCTGCGGTAGGATTTGCCACATCGGTCGATGGCCCTGCTGGAGATTCAACATCGCTCTGCTCCAAAGAATAAATAGACAATTTATGCCCCGCCGGAAGCAATGCATTGACAGCATTCATATAAGCAATCCCATTATTAAACACACAACTCCAGGTAGGTGGATATGCTGGCATACCCGCGTTCATAGGAGTGGGGATAGGCGTCGGCGTTGCGGGAACCGGGCAACCCCATATTCCATAACTTGTAGCAGAATTATCTGGATGGAAACCAAAAACCAGGTTAGGGTTCGAAGCCGACAAAGTGTTAATCAAACCAACCATTTTTTGCACGGAAGGCGTGGATGCAGTATAGGGAGGTCCTTGCGCGGGATCATTTGCTAAAAAAGAAGCATCGACTCTTAAATGCAATTGCTGTAGATTAGGCGCCATCACAAGCAATGCTTGCAACTGTGACAATTCAATTGAGTTTTGCTCAATCAAGACATGTAAATTACATAATTGTGAAGCTGAATCACAGCTTGCTGCATAAACGCTATTGAGCCCTAAACTCAAAAGCCCTACTGACATTATACTTGCGATCGGTTTTCTCATCATAGCCTCTTAACATAAATAGTATGCTTAGAAACCCATTATACACTAATCCACTAAATTTAGCTCGCGGTCTTTTACAAGCAACGCAATTACCGCGGAAATTAGTAAGCTTGCGGGGACGACGATCATGGCGTGCTGATAATCACTGCTGGTATAAATGCGCAGGCCGTTTTGCAGATGGCCGGACCAACTGACATCGAGCAATTTGCCGACGCCGGTTTGCATGAACATGCCGCTGATCATGACCAGAAAGTTGATGAAGGCCATTGCCATGCCTGTCGTGTGTACGGTGCAGACATCACGCCCCATGGCAAAGGTGAGGATTTGCGAGCTGGAGGCCATACCGAATACGAAAAATAAAATGCACAGGCCGACATAGGAGAGGCCGCTCATGTACAGAAACACGCAGGAGAGAACGGTGGCTAGAAGCGCATTCCAGAATAGTAGGCGCATTCTTTTTTTCAAGATACTGGAAAAAATCCCTTGCAAGGGGCCTCCGACTGCCCAGCCGAAATATATCATGGAGGTGACCAGGCCCGCTTGTGTCAGACTATAGCCATGAAACTCCTGCAGATAGGGAATGCCCCACAAATCCGCAAAGACAATGGTTGGCAGGAACATCAAGCCGCCGATGATGCCAGCGATCCAGATATAGGGCATTTTGATGAGCCTCCACAATTGCAGAAAGGCCATTTTGAGGGTCACGACTTCGGCGCTTTTCAGCTTGAGATCAAACTCACGCGCATGCTTGGGACGAATACTCATACAAAACCACACCACACCGGCAAACACAAAACCGATGACGACAAAAATATGAATCAAATCCTGCCAGTTCATGATCTGCATCAAATGCGTTAAGCTGATATCCCCAAACGCCCCACCCAGGAAACCTAGAGAAGTACAGATGCCGGAAAAAGCCGCAAACCACCAGACGGGCAGCCATTTTGTTGCTAATTTCAACGCACCCACAAAGGCAAAAGCGGAGCCAAACCCCTGCAAGAAACGCCCAAATGCAGCCAGACTATAATCATGCGTGCTTGCAAACAAAAGGCTTCCCACCGCACAACACAAAATCACGACTACTAATACATTGCGAATTTTATAGCGATCCAAAATCACACCGACAAACAACTGCATCGGTGTGTACGCATAGTAATAAAAGCCGCTCAGCGCTCCAAACATCGTCGCATTCAGACTGAAAAAATGCATGAGATCCACTGCCATCACACTCGGTGCGATCCGCAAAAAATACTCATAACAATAAAACAAGGCCCCGAGAATAACGATTAGGACACCGAATAACGATGCTTTTTGACGGGACATGGACCACTCCTAGACTAAATTGTTCAACATGACCAGCATAGCATCTTGGGTTAATTTTTCAACCGCATCACTGCTGCGCTGTTTATATTCGAATAAGCCTTCCGCTAAAAGACGCTCGCTCACGACCACACGATGCGGGATGCCTATTAATTCGAGGTCTGCAAATTTTACGCCTGGCCGCTCATCGCGATCATCCAGCACCACTTCGATGCCCAATTGCAAGGCCCGCTGATACAGTTGGTCGGCCTGCGCTTTGACTTCCGCATTTTGCTCATAGCCAATCGGCACGATCGCGAGTTTAAACGGCGCCATTTCTGCAGGCCAGAGAATGCCTTTTTCATCATGATGTTGCTCAATCGCCGAGGCAACAATCCGCGTGACGCCAATCCCGTAACAGCCCATCAAGGGCGTAAAATCTTCTCCTGCTTGATTCTTCACCGTCATCTGCATCGAACGAGAATATTGATCGCCTAATTGAAAAATATGACCAACTTCAATGCCACGCGCGGACTTTAAAACCCCTTTACCATCTGGACTGGCATCGCCTTCAACGACATTACGCAGGTCCAGCACCGGCGCATCTTTAAACTCATAGAGTGCAGCGGCGTCCCGATCAACAAATACGGCTTCAGGCAGGGTGGTCACATCAGAGCGCACTTCAAAACCCGCCTCCAAACCTGGAATCTTCTGCACTTTCACTTCATTCAGGGTATGATCTGCCCGCAAAATGATGGCAACCATGACACCTGTTGTGCTTTTGCATATCCAGGTTTTGCAGGTTGCAGGGCCTGGTGTAGGCGCTGAGGCAGTGGCTTTTTCAATATTAGCTGCGTAATCACTCTCCGTGCTGTAAAAAATCAAATCTTCGCCTGCTGCGGCAAGCACTTGAAATTCATGACTGTAGCTGCCACCAATCGCACCTGTATCCGCCTGCACCGCGCGCGCATTCAAGCCTAAACGCTTAAAAATCCGGGTATAGGCGCCATACATATCATCATAGGTTTTTTGCAAAGAGGCTTGATCTATATGGAAAGAATAGGCATCTTTCATAATGAATTCACGACTGCGCATCACCCCAAAGCGTGGGCGAATTTCATCGCGAAATTTGGTTTGAATTTGATACACCGTCATCGGCAATTGGCGATAGGTATTGATTTCTTTACGCATAAAATCTGTCACCACCTCTTCGTGCGTGGGACCATAGCAAAACTCGCGCGCATGGCGATCGGTGATGCGCAATAATTCAGGGCCGTATTTTTGCCAGCGGCCGGTTTCAGTCCAGAGTTCGGATGGAATCACACTCGGCATCAGCACTTCCATGGCGCCGATGGCATTCATTTCCTGACGCACGACTTCGGTCACTTTCTGCAACACCCGCAGCCCCAGCGGCAGCCAAACATAAATCCCAGAGGCGACTTTACGAATCAAGCCCGCCCGAATCATCAATTGATGACTGATCAGCTCCGCATCTTTGGGTGGATTTTTAACGGTGGCAAGCAAATAATGGGATAAACGCATGGTGACTCTTTATTGATGAGAAGAAAGTGGCTATTCTAAACGCTTCAATCGTGAAACACAAGCTGAAGGACCCCATGAACAAAGCGCATATTCTCAAGCAAACTCAAGATTTTGTCCAAAAAAAACTAGGCGAAGACACCTCCGGCCATGATTGGTGGCACATCCATCGCGTGCATCAATTAGCCAAAAAAATTGCCGCCCAAGAAGGAGGCGATTTATTTATCATTGAACTCGCCGCCCTGCTGCACGATATTTCAGACTGGAAATTTAATGGCGGCGATGAACATCTCGGCGGTAAAATTGCCCATCAATGGCTGAAGGATTTAGGCGCGGATACTGAAACCTGCGAAAAAATTGAGACCATTATCAACACCCTGTCCTTCAAAGGCGCCAAAGTCACCGAAAAAATGGCCTCGCTAGAAGGTCAGATTGTCCAAGATGCCGACCGCTTAGATGCGATTGGTGCCATCGGTATTGCCCGCACCTTTACCTACGGCGGCTACAAAGGACGCCCGATGTATCAACCGCATATTGCACCGGTGTTGCATGAGTCTTTCGAAGCGTACAAAAATAAAACCTCGCACACCATCAATCACTTTTACGAAAAAATGCTGCTGCTCAAAGACCGCATGAATACGGCCACCGCGAAACATCTCGCCAAAGAACGGCATCATTTTGTCGAGCAATATCTGGCGCAGTTTTTGCAGGAATGGCAAGGACGTTAAAGCCGCAACAATTTCGCTAGCAAACTCGCGAGCTTTGCTTTTAACTCACGCCGATCGATGATGAGATCAACCATGCCCTTTTCTTGCAAAAACTCACTGCGCTGAAACCCTTCAGGCAATTTCTCGCGGACGGTTTGTTCAATCACGCGTGGACCAGCGAAGCAGATCAAGGCCTTGGGTTCAGCGATATGCAAGTCGCCCAGCATCGCTAAACTGGCTGAGACGCCACCCGTTGTGGGATCAGTCAATACGACTAAATAAGGCAGACAAGCTGCTTTCATTTTGGCGAGGCCGGCACTGATTTTGGCCATTTGCATCAGTGAAAAAAGCGATTCCTGCATCCGTGCACCGCCACTTGCGGTAAAACAGATCAAGGGCAGTTTTTCTGCCAGGGCATGATGAATCCCGCGGATAAAACGTTCTCCAACGACCGAACCCATCGACCCGCCTAAAAATTCAAAATTAAAGACGCAGACCACCGTACGCACCCCATGAATACTGCCTTCCATCGTTACCAGCGCATCGGTCTCGCCACTTTTGGCTTGGGCGGCGGCTAGACGTTCGGAATACGGTTTGGTATCAACAAAATGCAAGGCATCAATCGGCAGGACCTCGGCACCGATCTCATGCTGCGGCGCATCAGCATCCAGAATCTGCTCAATCCGCTCCCGCACCCCGACGCGAAAATGATGGCCGCAATGATGACAAACATGCAGATGACTTTCCAGTTCCGGCTTATACAACACGGCATGACAGGCGGGACATTTTTGCCACACGCCCTCGGGAACGCCTTTCTTTTCACCAGAATGGGTATCCATACGAATCCCTTCCGAGGTCTTTTTAAACCAAGCCATAATCTTTTTGTTCCTTATAAAATATCCCCCATTATAAAAAACAGTCTCTATTTTGACAAGCTCGATCAGCCCCGTTATACTTTGCTTCAAACTTCACTAAAATGGAAAAATAGAATAATGGCTTTTAATACACAATCTTTTACTTTTGACGATGTTCTGTTGATTCCGTCTTACAATCACTACGAATCCCGCCGCCTCGTCGACATCGGCAATACGGACAAGCTGGGCAAGCTTTCCCTCAAGCTCCCGATTTTTACGGCGAATATGGATACGATTACCGAACATGGCATGGCGAATTTTATTGGTGAAAAAGGCGGCATGGGCGTTCTGCATCGCTTTATGACGATTGCTGAAAATGTGGCAGAATTCAAACGCTGTCAATACAAACCTTTTGTATCGATCGGCTGCTCCAAGGCGGAGTTGGAACGCGTAGAGGCACTTCGAGATGCAGGGGCGCAATATTTTTGCCTGGATGTCGCCCATGCACATGCTAAATATGTCGGCCATACAATTAAAGAAGTACGCCAGCTGATTCCTGAGGCCTGCCTCATGGCGGGGAATGTTGCCACCTATGCAGGCGCAGATTATCTGGCATCCTGCGGCGCTGACATTATTAAAGTGGGCATTGGCGGAGGATCGGTTTGCAGCACGCGGATTAAAACCGGTTTTGGCGTGCCCACCCTCTATTCCGTAAAAGAATGTGCCCGCGTTGATCGCTCTATTATTGCAGATGGCGGCATTCGCACTCCAGGCGATATTGTTAAGGCGCTGGCTTTTGGCGCAGATTTTGTCATGCTGGGCGGCATGTTTGCAGGAACGCGCCCTACCCCCGGAAATCCCGTTGATGAAAACGGCCGCAAAGTAAAATACTATCGCGGCATGGCGAGCCAAGAAGCCCAGGCTGATTTTTTAGGTGAAATGCCTGAATGGAAAACCGCAGAAGGCGTCGCCACTGCTGTCCCTTACTCTGAAAAAGAAGAAGCCATCATTGCAGATATCGTTGGCGGCTTGCGCTCTGGCCTGACCTATGGCGGCGCGGCAACGATCAGTGAATTGCAGCGTAAATTGAATTTCACCATCATCACCGCCGCCGCAAGAGCCGAAAGCCTGCCTCACAAAATATTCGAAGGAGCCAAATAAATGCTAAAAAAAATCAGCCTGGGCTTGATTTTGAGTGCGTCTTTAAGCGGGCTCATGGCCGACACCGCCTCCGCTCAAAATATTCGCTTGTCCGCCAATCAACAAAGCGTCGATATTGTCCTACCCGCGAATGCCACCACGGGTTTTCAATGGTTTGTGACAAGCTACGATCATGATTTACTGAGCCTCAATAATTATCGCTATAACCCCAATCCCAATAAAAAACTGATGGGTGCGCCCGGTGAGGCGGTTTTTACCTTTACCATTGATCCGCGTTTTTATGATGCACCGCAGCTCTCGACCATTACCTTTAACTATGATCAACCTTGGAGCCCTCGACAAAACGCCAGCAGCACCACCGTCACGCTCTCTTCTACCGCCAGCCAAAATGATGCTTCTTCCTGGCAAAAATATCCTTCCAGCGATGGGACTGACGTCGTCATTAAAAATGCCGCTCAGGAGGCCAGCACCCCCAACTGGATCAGCCTACCTGCCACCACCTCCAAAAGCTAACCTTTTTACCTAGGAGACTCTGCCATGAAAAAAATCATCAGCACCCTCATTTTAACCAGCCTGCCAATGGCCGCCCTGCATGCAGATCCGTACTATGTGCAAAGCGGCTACTATCTGACTGCCGATGCGGGTTATGGTTATTTATTTACCCCCAACAACGCTCAAAACGCACCCACGAGCAACGGCACCTACAACCATGGCAGTGCGGCGGGGAGTTTAGGTGGCGGCTATCGCTGGGCTCTGGATAGTTTTACTACCTTAGGGCTGGAAGCAGATTATCTCTACAATGGCAAAGCCACTTACAATAACGACGCCACTAGCTTTAACGGCAGCGGCAGCTATGATGGCACTGCGACCATTACTTCGCAAGGCGCTGCAATTATGGCGGTCTTTACCAGTCAGTGGGAAAATGGCATAAATATTTTCGGCAAAGCGGGGCTAGCCTACCTGATGCAAGACCAGAGCTATTCCAGCCCAACTGTTGTAGCAGGCACTCTGGTTTCAGGATCGGATACCAATCATGCCTATGATTTTATTGGCGTGCTCGGCCTAGGCTATATGGTTACACAAAACATTGATTTATTTATCGACGGCACCTATACGGCCGGAACCTCAGGCGGCAGTTGGACCTCCACCAGCAATACCCAAAATAGTATTGTGGAAAGCGCCCAACTCAAAGGCGGTTTAAGCTACTACTTTTAATGCAGGAGGCGCCGAAGGAGTCGCAGTCAATACCGCGGCACTTTGCGCATTCACTTGAGGAAGATCTAGAGCAGCATAGCCCACAACAGGAAAGGGCACGGTTCGAGCCAGATTTGCACAGAGCAAAGCAATGCCTAAAACAGGCACCAGGAAAACAACGCTAGCGGAGAGACACATATTTTTGTGGGTATTTTTCATTTTGAGGACCTTTTGTTTTTTTTATTTTTATACAACATGTTTATACTAGACTTATTCTGAAAGATTGTCAACTATCAAAAAACACGACTAAACAACACATTATCAAATTTAACGTTTAAACCTAGAAACAGCAGTTGCCCGCGCGGTGTCATCTTCGCGCACGCGGGGATCCAGTCTAATCATGCTACGGCATGTCTTTTGGCCTTAACAAAAAAGCGCCGCTAAAACTGCACGCCCCTCACTGACCAAAACATTAAAAGTACGACAAGCTGCATCCGTCGTCATCACTTCCAAGCCGATACGCTGCGCATACAGCGCTGCCAAAATATCCGGCGGCGGAAAATACTGCACCGCCCCCGTTCCCAGTAAAATAACTTCCGGCTTGAGGGCGACCAAGGCTTCGATATGGGATTCAGTGAGTTGCTCAGGCTGTGCAGGCAATACCCCCAGTTGAATGTTATTCTCAAACAAGACCATGGCCTGAGACACCGGACCCAGCGAAGTAATCACCACCTGATGCACAGGATCATACTGACGCACAAATAAAGGCGCCTCTATTTCATCTTCACAAAAATTCATGCCAGATTACCGATACGCACGATCAAGCGCACGATCCGCCGCAATCTGAGGCTCCTGCCAATCGCCAATCGCGAGCAGCTTTTGTTTGGTCATGATATTTTCACCGCGGCTTTCAAAATGATACTCATGCACCCGCGTCTCCACAATCGAATCCACAGGGCAGGACTCTTCACAAAACCCACAGAAAATACATTTAAACAAATCAATCTCATAAGAAGTCGTCCGCCGTGATCCATCTGATGCACGCGGCCCCGCCTCAATCGTAATCGCTAACGCCGGACACACCGCCTCACATAATTTACAGGCAATACACCGCTCTTCCCCATTCGGATAACGCCGCAAAGCATGCAGACCACGAAACCGATGCGACATCGGCGTCTTTTCATCCGGATATTGAATCGTCACTTTCGTCGAAAATAAATGCCGTCCCGTCAGCTTCAGCCCCACCAGGAGCTCCCACAAAATAAACGTTTTAAAAAATTGCTTCACCACAGACATATCAGCACTCCAAAGAATATGCCTGAATCATATCAAAATCCACCGCCATTGACAATCCACTTCCCTCCTTCCCCGCGGAGGAGGGCCAGGGTGGAGGGGCTTAATCCCACAAGCGCACCCTAAAATCAGAACGATGTCAACGCGCACCTTGCTTTTTTAATACAACCAATTAAACTAGACCTACAACTAGTTTAATGAAGAAAAACATGAATACATCGATTGGTGCGTTTGAAGCAAAAACACACTTTTCAGCGCTGCTAAATCGCATTGAGCATGGCGAAGAAATTATCATCACCAAACATGGAAAGGCTATTGCCCGGCTCACCCCTATCATAACAGAAAATAGCCAGAAAACACTGAATGCCGTTCACAAAATAAAATCTTTACAAGGCATGATTTCATCGCAAGCTGACTTTAAAGAATGGCAAAACTATTTTTGAACCTCTGTCGGCATATATTGCTTTAACCTAGAAAAAGCAGTTGGCACTCCATGGTGTCATCCTCGCGAACGCGGGGATCCAGTCTAATCATGCTACGGCATGTTTTCCTGGGCGGTGAGATTCATAAAACACCTTTCATCAAAAAGGTGACTGCATTTTATTAATCCAATTGTGAGCGCTAAAGCGCGTTTTGACTGGATCCCCGCGTTCGCGAGGATGACACGAGACGGAGCAACTGCCGTTTCCAGGATGATCGGAAAATCTTTCCCCGGCGAAATCTCATCGATAATTTCCGCGAGAAGCGGATTCTCAATCGCAACGATATCACGAACATCTTGCCAGCTCAGCTGCTCTATTGATGCAGTCACAAAGAAACTCATTGGGTAATTGTAATTCAAAGTGTAGAGCATCGCCTATTAAAAATCCAGCATTCACATTATACTCAGAAAATGCTACAGTAATGACCTGATTGACATCTTTGGATATTTTATGAATGGACGTAAGCAAGGATTCTTCAGCTGCCTGGCAGCGGCCTTACTATTTTTATATATCATCTTCCAAATGACGATTTTTAATTCGGTCAGCGGCCACCTACAATCTGATCTGGGCTTATCGGCTGTGGCACTGGGCAATCTCTCTTCGCTTTATTTTTATGGTGCTGCACTGTCGATGCTGCCGTATGGAATTTTATTGGATTATTATCCCAGTCGATGGCCGGGAGTGTTGATTTTATTGGCGTGCGTCCTGGCGACGCTTTTGTTTGCGGGGATGCCTTCGGTTTTTTCGGCAGGGCTGTATCGGGTGGTGTGCGGACTCACGAATCCGATGGTGTTTTTGATTTGTATGCGCCAGGCGCCGATGTGGTTTCCGCGTAAGATTTCGATGACGATTGGCTGGATGATTACGGTGGGGATGCTGGGCGGCGTATTGCAATATCCGTTTTCGTTGCTAATGGGGGCGACCAGCTGGCATGCAGCGTTGTGGGTGGATGTATGTTTAGGCGCGGTGATTCTGATTTTTGCGTATTGTTTTTTGCATGATCAGGCTGCAGCACAGCGGGCGCCCTCCAAATGGCAGGATATTTTTGTGCATCTAAAAGCAGTGATGCTGCGCAAAAATAATTGGCTTTGCGGCATTTACACGGGCTGCCTTAATTTGCCGGTTTTGGTTTTGGGGGCATTGTGGGGAGATCATTATTTGATGCAGACTCAGAGCTTGAGCCAGGATCAGGCCTCCTTTGTAGTCAGCATGATCTTCTTGGGGATGATTCCCGCCTCGCCTTTTTTTGGCTGGTTTGGGCAGGCTTGCCGCTCGTATCGACAGGCCATGATAGTTGGTGCCCTCCTCTCGATTGCAGCAGTCATGCTGATTGCCATGACGCGTCATCCACACTTGCTTTATCTGGCGATACTCTTTTTTATGCTAGGTTTTATGTGCACCGCGCAGATTATCAGTTATGCGGTGGTGAATGAGGTGAATCCGATTTTGCAGTCCAGTACCGCGATGAGCCTGGTCTCCATGATTATTTATGCGATTGGCGGGCTTGCGAATCCCATATTTGGAGGCGTTGAGAGCCTATTTTCAGCACACACTGCGTTTTTATTGCTGCCGCTGGCGTTTACTTTCAGCTTGATTGTAAGCTTTTTTAGCAAAACGACACACTGCTAGCGCCCCTGCTGCAACAAGCTCAAAAGCATCTGCTTTTCTTCGGCATTTAGATCACGGGTTTTGGATAATGCCAAGAGGGCATCCAGGTCGGATTCCTGCCTGGAGATCAACTTCGCCAGCAAGGCCTGCCACTCCTGCTGCACATCATCAATCAAGCTCGGATATGGATGTGAGGCGAGCTGATTCAACAAGGCAAAGCCTTCCTGCTCACGAAAATACTCGATAGCCTGACCGGTATTTTTAAAGTGCTCTTGCTGACAGGCGGTGATGACGTTTTGCAGCAAGGCACTTTCAACCCGCACAGCACCATCGATGGCGGCAATCAAGCCTGGATTCTGGATCAACAAGGCCAGGGCTTTTTCCTCCAAACTCAGATGCTGCTGCTCCCACTCGAGCGCGCTGGACTCATCGATTACGGCATCCAATTGATGCTGCATTTGTTCAAAACTAAAAGCAAAACGCTGTGCGACGGAATCCAGCACAAAATTTTTGAAGGGCCCCTCCGGCAGCTCTTTCCAAAAAGGTTTAAACTTTAAAATCCACCGCGACTTACCGCTCAGGGTTTTCAAATTTAAACCCTCATCCAGTTGCCGTAGCATAAAGTCATAGAAAGACAGGGTTTGACGATTGAGCCGTTCTTCAAACGCAGCCTTGCCTTCTTGCTGCACGAGGGAATCGGGATCCTCCCCTTCCGGCAAAAATAAAAACCGCACATCTAGCTCACCCGTCATAAACGGCAGCGCCACTCTCCAGGCGCGACTCGCTGCCTCACGTCCCGCTCGATCGCCATCAAAGCAGAAAATGATTTCGTGACACTCCTGCCTCATCAAACGCAGATGCTCCGTCGTGGTAGCGGTGCCTAAAGTGGCCACACTGTAATGAATGCCCGCCTGCGCCAGCATCACCACATCCATATACCCCTCTACGACTAGCAGACGCAGAAAAGTATGGAGCTTTTTCTTTGCCTCATATAAGCCATATAAAATTTTGCCTTTATGAAAAATCGGCGTCTCAGGCGAGTTCAAATACTTGGGCTCCCCCTGATCAATCACCCTGCCCCCAAACCCCACGATCCGCCCGCGTTTATCATGAATCGGGAACATAATGCGATCCCGAAATCGATCATAACCCTGCGATTTATCACTCTGACTGAGTAAGCCGGCCTGTTGCAGGATCTCCAATTGTGCAGCATTCGGCTGCACATGCCGCAAAAACGCACCCCATTCCGGCGGCGCAAAACCCAGGCCAAAATGCTTGGCAGTCACGCCTGACAACCCTCTTTGTTTCAAATAATCTACGGCGCGTTGACGCTGAGGATGGGCACGCAATTGTTGCTGATAAAATTCACCCGCCTGATCCATCAAGGCATAGAGGGCATCGTACTGCGGACGCGGACCTTGATCAGGCCCTTCACGCGGCACTTCCAAGCCCAATTGACGCGCTAATTCTTCAATCGCCTCTACAAAATTTAGGCGATCCAGATCCATGACAAAGCCAATCGCATTGCCATGCGCACCACATCCAAAGCAATGATAAAACTGCTTCGGCGCACTGACAGTAAAGGAAGGTGTTTTTTCTTGATGAAAAGGGCAGAGGCCATGATAATTGGCACCCTTTTTTTTCATAGGAACCCGCGACTGAACCAGATCAACAATGTCAATCCGATTCAGTATATCTTGAATAAAGTATGCGGGTATTTGAGCCATACATGCTCTTTAGAAGCTTAGCTCCGAGTTGTACGGGGTCCGACTGAGGTCCCGCGATCCATTTTTTTCTGGTAACGTTTGACCGCCGCAGCTTTCATACGTTTCCGCTCTGTGGTAGGTTTTTCATAGGCTTCACGGCTACGCAGTTCAGATAGGATCCCGGATTTCTCACAGGCCCGTTTAAAACGACGCATCGCGCTGTCTAAGTGTTCATTTTCCTTGACGCGAATAGTTGGCATAATGTTCTCACCTCACTTATGGATGCCGAAATTGTGTAGAAGACTGCGCACGATACCAACAATTCCAATCAATGTCAAGCCTTGCAAAAAAAATCGCCATCGTTTAAAATAAACTCATATTGCGCGACACCCTGCGCTTGACATTATAATTTGGACAGAATATACTATGAGCAAGTCAACCCACAAACCCAAAGCCATGGTTCAAAATCAGCATTTCAGCGCCACCGAGTTTATCCAGAACTTCACGCAATCTAAAAATACCGAGGAAATGGGCTTTGTCCTGTCCCGCGCTTTTGAGCAGGTGCGTGAGGAACTGGATACCAAACAAGAAATTGCCAAGCTGAAAGAGATACTCGTCACCAAAGAATATCTAGACGATAAACTCCAGCACTTCGCCAGCAAAGAGTATGTGCACATTGAAATAAACAAAGCGAAATGGCAAACCATCGGCACAATTTTAGTCGTTTTCATCATTCCGATTATTGCACGGCACTTTGGCTTTAATATTTAGCAATCCCCCTCGTGACAATTGATGAAAAGCCCGCGATAATGGTGCAAATTGATTTAAACATATAAAAAGATGACTGAACACCTTTCTCAAACGATGCGCCGCACGCATAAGATTCATTTTATCGGCATTGGAGGCGCGGGCATGTCCGGTATTGCGGAAGTGCTGCACAATCTGGGCTATAAAGTGACGGGGTCTGATCTCAAGCGCTCCCACAATGTGCAAAGGCTGATTAATCTTGGCATTCATGTGTATATTGGCCATGAAGAATCTCAAAGCCGTAAGGCGGATGTGGTCGTAGTTTCGTCGGCCATTCATGCAGATAATCCTGAAGTAGTCGATGCCCATGCCCGGCGCGTTCCAGTGATTCCACGCGCGCAAATGCTGGCAGAATTAATGCGCTTCCGTTATGGCATTACCGTCGCAGGAACCCATGGCAAAACCACCACCACCAGCTTATTGGCAGAAGTGTTTGCAGAAGCTGGACTTAAACCCACGTTTGTTGTCGGCGGCAAAGTCACCAGCGCCGGCGCAAATGCCCGCCTCGGAGAAGGCCATTATTTTATCGCGGAGGCCGATGAAAGTGATGCCTCTTTTTTACATCTCACGCCGATGATCACCGTCGTCACGAATATTGATGCGGATCATATGCATACCTACGAAAACGATTTTTCGAAATTGCGCGCTACTTTTTTACGCTTTATCCAACGCCTGCCTTTTTATGGCCTCGCGGTGATGTGCATTGATGATCCAGAAATTCAAAATATTCTGCCCGACATCACCTGCTCCGTCATTACCTATGGCTTTAGCGAAGGGGCGGATTATCGCGCGACTAACTTTTTTCAAAATGGCCTGCAATCTGAGTTCACGGTCATCTATGGCAAAACCCGCAACAAATCATTCAAGGTGAAGCTGAACCTCGCCGGAGAACATAATGTACGTAATGCCCTGGCCAGCATTGCCGTATCCTTGGATTGCAATATCCCAATTTCACGCATTAAAAAGGCACTCGCTAATTTTTCCGGTGTAGAGCGGCGCTGCCAACAATATGGCACCATCACTTTGCGCGGCAAATCACTCCTGCTTATTGATGATTACGGCCACCATCCTGCTGAGATTAAAGTCACCTATCAGGCGCTTAAAAATGCCTTCCCGCAGCGCCGGGTGATCTTGATTTTCCAACCCCATCGCTACACGCGCACCCAAGAATTATTTGATGATTTTGTGGAAGTGCTCTCGCAGGTTGATCTCTTATTATTGATGGAAGTGTATAGCGCAGGCGAAACACCGATTGCCAATATGGACAGCAAAGCCTTGAGCCGCTCGATCCGCCAACGCAATCGCACCGACCCGATTTATGTAAAAGACATTCAAAGTGCCTTGGACATTCTTCCGGACCTGATTCAAGAGGATGATATTATTCTCACGCAGGGCGCCGGCGATGTAGACCAGGTGCTCATTCAACTCAAAAAAATAGCGCAGAGGAAGCTCAAAAAAATCAAGCCATGAAACGCGATATCATCAAAGGACAGATACAGACGCAGGTCTCCATGAAACCCTTCACCTCCTGGCATATTGGCGGCGAGGCCGATCGGCTCTATTGGCCCCTTCATCTCGCAGATTTGCAGCAGTTCTTAAAAAATATCCCCTCTGCTGAACCGCTGACGTGGATTGGCTTGGGCAGCAATATTCTTGTCAGCGACGACGGGATTGCCGGCACGACGCTCATTACCCAAGGCGTGTTAAAAGAAATGACCCTGATTTCACCCACGCAAGTGCGCGCAGAAGCGGGCCTCTCCTGCGCACAAGTCGCCCGCTTTGCCGCCAAACATGATTTAGTCGGCGGAGAATTTCTAGCGGGCATTCCCGGCACTGTGGGCGGCGCATTGCTAATGAATGCCGGCGCATTCGGCGGCGAAACCTGGGAAAAAGTCACTCAAGTCGAAACCATCAACCGTCACGGCGAGATCTCACTGCGTCCAGCCTCTGACTTTCAGTGCAGCTACCGTCAGATCTCAGGCTTAAAACCCGACGAGTGGTTTGTCGCAGCCTATTTTGATTTCACGCCTGGAGATGGAAAAGAAAGCTTATCAAAAATAAAAGCGCTTCTCGAACGCCGCGCCGAAACCCAGCCCACAGGCGAGCCTTCCTGCGGATCGGTCTTCCGCAATCCAGCGGGACATCATGCAGCTCGCCTGATTGAAACTGCCGGTTTAAAAGGGCATACTATAGGAGAGGCGCAGGTTTCAACAAAACATGCAAATTTTATTATCAATACAGGAGAGGCGACCGCAGCGGATACTTTAGCACTGGTTCGTTTGATTCAAAAAACCGTCCTCGCGCAAACGGGGATTGAACTCCATCCTGAATTTAAATGGGTGGGCCGTCAATAAAACAGGAGAATGCCATGCACCATAAACAAAAAAAAGACGCTCAAGGCCACATATACTATGAAGTCAATCAAGGTGCGTTTGATCTCGCCCGCAATCCTATTTTAAATAAGGGTTCCGCTTTCCCAGAAAATGAGCGCCATGCTTTTGGTCTGCACGGCATTTTACCTGTCAGCGTGAGTGATCTGGAAACCCAAAAAAAGCGCTCCTATAAAGCCTTTCAAAGCAAAGCCACGCCACTGGAAAAGTATATCTATCTGCGGGAAGTCCAGGATTCGAACGAAACCTTATTTTATCGCCTCCTCGTCGATCACACAGCTGAAATGATGCCAATTGTCTATACGCCTGTCGTGGGCGAAGCCTGTCAAAACTTTGGCCATATTTATCGCCGCCCGCGCGGCCTTTACTTGACCCCCGGCTGCAAAGATAGTCTGGATGAAATTTTAAGCCATATTCGTTTTGATGAAGTAGAAGCCATTGTGGTTTCTGACGGTGAACGTATTCTGGGCCTCGGTGATCAAGGCGCCGGCGGCATGGGCATTCCCATCGGCAAGCTTGCGCTTTACAGTGCCTGTGCCGGCATCCATCCTGCCAGCACTTTACCGATTTTACTCGATACCGGCACCAACAATCCTGATTTATTAAAAGATCCACTGTACATGGGCTGGCGTCATGAACGCGTGCGCGGCCAGGAATACGATGATTTTATCGATCTGTTTGTCAAAGCCATTCAAAAACGTTTCCCTCATGTTTTATTACAATGGGAAGACTTTGCTCAGCAAAATGCCAATCCGATTTTGGCACGTTATCGCGATAAACTATGTACGTTTAATGATGATATTCAAGGTACTGCTGCGATTGCGACCGGCACACTTCTGGCGGCAGTACAGGCGACGCATGCCAGTATCAAAGATCAGCGCGTAGTCGTGGTTGGCGGTGGCTCTGCAGGCTGCGGCATCAGCAGCCTGATGGCGCAGGCCATGATCGATGCCGGCCTGTCTGAAGCCGAAGCCCATTCCCGTTTTTATGTGATTGATGCCCATGGCTTATTAACGACAGACACGCCCAATTTGCTTTCCTTCCAGCAACCTTTTGCCCAGAAAAAATCAGCATATGCAGACTGGACCCTCCGTCAGCCAGGCACCATCAGCTTTTATGATGTTGTCAAAAATGCAAAACCCACGGTGATGCTGGGAGTATCAGGGCAACCTGGTTTATTTACAGAAGAGATTGTAAAAATGATGGCGGCTCAGGTGAAACAGCCAGTGATTTTCCCGCTCTCCAACCCCACTTCCCGCAGCGAGGCGGATCCTGCTGATATCATGAAATGGACAGAAGGCCGGGCGATTGTCGGTACCGGCAGTCCTTTCCCAGACATCCTGCATCAGGGCAAACCTCGTCGTGTTGACCAAACCAATAATGCATATATTTTCCCTGGCATGGGCCTTGGTATCATCGCAGTCAAAGCCAAACACGTCAGCGATCGGATGTTCATGGCTGCCGCCAAAGCACTGGCTGATTTGTCTCCGGCGAAACATCATCCTGAGGCGAATCTCTTGCCTCCCCTTGATCAAATCCGCGATGTATCGCGCCGGGTGGCGATTGATGTGGCCTTGGAAGCCGTCCGCGCAGGCTTGACCAAAGAGCATATGACGCCAGAAGAGGTGACAGCCGCAGTAGACGCCAAAATGTGGAATCCTGATTATGTTCCCTATGTCAAAAAGTAGGTGACAGATGCTGGAGACCGCCCTCATTCACTCCCTGGTAAAAACGGCTCTGGCAGAGGATATCGGCACCGGGGACATTACCGCACAGCTGATTCCGCTTCACAAATCTGCACAAGCCCGCATCATCACGCGTGAGGACATGATTGTCTGCGGGCAGGCTTTTGTGGATGAAACCTTTCGTCAAGTCGATGCAGAGAGCACCGTACTCTGGGAAGTGGCAGAAGGTCAGCATGTAGCCGCAGGGCAAGTACTTTTCTGGGTGAAAGGTCGAGCACGCAGTCTTTTGACGGCAGAACGCACCGCCTTAAATTTCCTGCAGATGCTCTCTGGCACTGCGACCACCACGCATCGCTATGTGGAGCAACTCAAAGGCACAAGCACGAAACTGCTCGACACGCGTAAAACCATTCCCCTTTTGCGCCTGGCCCAAAAATATGCGGTCCACTGTGGCGGCGGCACTAATCATCGCCTTGGGCTTTACGATGCTTTTTTAATTAAAGAAAACCACATCATCGCCTGTGGCTCCATCCGCACGGCTATTGATCAGGCCCATCAGATTGCCCCCGGCAAACCCGTTGAAGTCGAAGTGGAAAACCTCACGCAATTGGAAGAAGCTTTACACGCTGGTGCCGATATCATCATGCTGGATAACTTCAATCTACAATCCATGCGCGAAGCCGTTAAAATAGCCGCCGGCCGCGTCAAACTCGAAGTCTCCGGCAACGTGACGCTCAACACCCTCCGCAAAATCGCCGATACCGGCGTGGATTTTATTTCCAGCGGCAGTCTAACCAAACATATCCAAGCCATCGACCTCTCCATGCGCATTGTAGAGACACCCTAAAAAATGTTATAATATACCCATTGACAGCTCTTTTTTCAGCCTTTATAATCTCCACATTAGGCTTAAAAAGAAACAACCAGGCATGACTGTGATTACATTTGACACCTTAAAATATACCAAAATCCTGATGGAAGCAGGCGTGCCAGCCAAGCAAGCGGAAGGGCAGGCTGAGGCTTTAGCGCATGTCGTTGAAGATCAGATAGCCACCAAACAAGATTTACAGTTGCTGGAAACCCGGCTTGAAAGCAAAATCCTCACCAAACTCGGCGGGTTGATTTTGATCTGCACCGCTGTCCTGGGCATTCTCCTCAGCACACATCATTAGTATGCAGATGTGGCACCTTTATTTCTTTGGACTCCTGATCGGCTGGGGCGTGGCCATTCCCATCGGCCCGATGAATCTTGAAATTATTCGCCGCAATCTGCGCTTTGGCCTGCCCGCAGGTTTGAGCTTTGGTCTCGGCATTATTTCTGCAGATCTCAGCTATCTCCTCCTACTCAATCTCGGCTTTTTGACGGTACTGATCCACACGCCTGTCATCATGCTTCCGATCAGCCTGGGAGGCGCCCTCATCCTCATCTGGTTTGGCATCAAAACCCTGCGCATGCCCGCCCCCACACTCGCTGTAAAACAAAGCCCCAGCGAACCGCTCTGGAAAAACACGCGCGATGGCTATCTGCTAACCCTGCTCAGCCCCTTCACGATTTTATTCTGGGCCTCGATGAGCAGCCAAATCGCCCTCAGTGGCTCCACGCCTCACACCGTGACCGCCATGACCCTCGGCGTCATGAGTGGCGTCAGCAGCTGGATGATCGGCCTCAATCTTGTCCTACACATCACTCGCCACCGCCTCTCTGCCCATCTGATGCATCAACTCAATCGCGGCGGCGGCCTGATCTTACTAGGCTTCGCCCTATTCGGCCTCTACAAAAGCCTTCACTTTTTGTAAAAATCAACCCCAGGGCAAATCCTTCACACCGGCAACATGCAGGGCTTCTTTTTGTTTGACAATCAGCTCAGCAATCCCGGCTTTGGCCATAGAAAGCATTTCCTGAAACTCTGTTTCGGTAAAAGCTTTTCCTTCAGCGGTGCCTTGAATCTCGATAAAACCACCGGCATCATTCATCACCACATTCATATCGGTTTCGGCATTGCTATCTTCCGCATAATCCAAATCCAAAACGACTTGCCCTTTGTAGACGCCAACCGATACGGCGGCGACAAAGTTTTGCAGAGGATGAGGGAACTGCATTTTTGATTTAATCAAATTACGCGATTTGAAATAAGACAAGGCATCTGCCAAGGCGACACAGGCGCCCGTAATCGCCGCGGTGCGCGTCCCCCCATCGGCTTGAATCACATCGCAATCGATCGCGACGGTATATTCCGGCAGGAAATTCAAGTTCACCGCCGAACGCAGCGAGCGCCCGATGAGACGCTGGATTTCACTACTCCGTCCGCCCTGCTTTCCTGATACCGCTTCACGCTGAGTTCGATCTGAGGTGGCGCGGGGCAACATTCCATATTCTGCGGTCAACCAAGCCTGGCCTTTTCCTTTTAAAAAACGCGGCACACCTTCCACAAGACTCGCGGTACAAATCACCTGGGTATCGCCATAACAGACTAAAACGGAACCCTCCGCGTGCTTGGTAAAATTTCGCTGAATGTGAATGGGGCGAAGTGCATTGGCTTCACGCTTACTGGGACGCATCGTATTCCTTGTTTTGAGCTTATATTCCCGTGTAGTATAATCACTTTTTGACAATAACTTAAGCCCTATCTTCACTATGAGTGATTTTTTTACCCAACTCTGCGCCATGCAAAAATTAGGTCAGGCATTACGCGCCGCCCATCCTAGCTGGAAAATCACATACATCCAAGAATCCTGGCAGGGAGACCAATGGCTGCGCGAAATTTGCCATCGCTGTGATCAAGGCCCGCTGGTTTACGCCCAAACCCTGGTACCCATTGAAACCTATCGCACCCATGAGGCTGAACTCACCGCGCTGGGCGCTCGTTCCATTGGCGATCATTTTTTATTTCTCCATCCAGAGATGCGACGCGAGCCTTTTACCTGCAACCTGATCACCGCGGCCCACCCGCTGCATTCGCTCCTCAGCCACCATCTAGGTCCAGAAGCCGTATTCTATAAACGGGCCTCCGTATTTTATCTCGGCAAAAACAGCCTCACGATCGCTGAATATTTTGGCGAAAAAGCGCTGTCAGCATTGGGAATTTCCCCTCCATGATTCAATTTAATGCGGCCTGCAAACTCATGCGCCTCCATCGGCCGCTACCTATTTTATTGATTTTATGGCCCACGTATTGGGGGCTATTTTTAGGCAAAACGCCCAGCCTGAAAATCATCATCGTCTTTACCTTAGGTGTGCTCCTGATGCGCGCCGCAGGCTGCGTGATCAATGATTATTGCGATCGCCACTTTGATGTCCATGTGCAACGCACCCGGCAGCGCCCGCTGGCCAATGGCAGTGCCACACCACGGCAGGCATTGGGTCTCCTGATTTTTCTGCTGATCCTCGCTGCGAATTTATTATGGTTTTTGCATCCTTTCACGATCCTCCTTGCTATGATCGCCTTGTGCCTCGCCCTGCTGTATCCTCTCGCCAAACGGGCCACCCATTTTCCCCAACTGGTTTTGGGCCTCGCTTTTAATTTTGGCTTAATCATGGCCTATGTGCAAGTAAATGGACACACCAGCAGCATCCTCTGGTTCTGGTATATTTTTGCAGGACTGTGGACACTGCTCTATGATACAGAATACGCACTAATGGACTATCACGATGATCTCCAGATCGGCATTAAATCCACTGCTGTTTTTTTTGGTCGCAAGGTGATGTGGTTTCTCAGTATCCTCACGGGCATGCTCATCCTCATGCTCGCTTTCCACCCCAGCATTCTGAGTCTCATCATGGCGATTTTTTTAATCTGGCAACTCTATGCCCTCAAAAAATCCCCGCACACCCAGGGCCTGCGTATTTTTAATCAGCATCATTGGCTAGGCCTCGGCATATTATTACTGATTGTCTTTTAAAAAATCCTTTATTTAATATATTTTTTGCGATACTATATCAAAATAATAATACCGAATTAAAAAAGGACATGATCATGGCAGCAAAAAAAAGCTTCTGGGAAAATTTAAGCAGCACTGTCTTTGGCGGGCCTGACTCCCGCCCAAAACCCAGCCCCGCCAGCCCGCCCGTTGAAGCAGAAAAGCCACAAGAGGGCCGTAAATTTTGGGCTGGCCTCAAAGCAGCTTGGAAAGGCTATACCGAAGATCACAGCGTTACACGCCTGGCAAAGAGCTTGATGACCGTTATTGGTGCCTCCTTGCGTGACTACAGCAGAGATCAAAAAGGTCAACAGTCAGCTATCACAGGCGCACAAAACAAAATTGATGAAAAAGATAAAATTAACGTAACGATTCACCGTTTCCGAAAGCCGCGTAAAATAAATATGAAAAAAGCGAATAAAACGCTTGACAGGGTTTTTGGGCGAAATTGTCAAAAATCAGGTTTTCAGAAGCGGTCATGAGGACTTGCCCCTGGGGCTTATTTGCAGGC
>CAMARA010000015.1 GCA_945860585.1 Francisella tularensis subsp. holarctica
GATGGCGCTTTAATCTTCTGTCGAATCAGAGGGTATCTCTCCTCCTGTCGTAAACATGGCGTCAATATGACCCAGGCCCTAACCCTCTTGTTTCAAGGGAAAATGCCTGACTTTGTTTACGACTCAATCTAATTTGGTGAATCGTTACGGAGGATTTTATTCATATGGAGATGGGCTAGTCAACAGTTTTCTGCTAAAAGAGATGACTGCCCACCAATATGCCTACGCTTTAGCCTGCCTACATGCCTCACAAAAATATAAGAAATTTACCCCAGCAACACTGCACATGTTATGTCGCCAAATCGAAACAAACCCAGAGATCGTCACGATAGCAACACATCAAATTAACAAAAAAGCAATACCTACTACAAAAGCGAGGCCCTCATTAACACTGAATTATACATTATCTGAAATAAAAAAAATATTAAAATTAACAGCTCCTCCTACGCCATAAAAAAAAACCGCTGAGCCTAAAAAGGCGCAGCGGTTTTATGACTAAAAAAAAGACTACTGAACTAACTGCGCAGGAACAGGAATCTCTGTTTCTACACGACGGTTTTCAGCACGTCCCGCAGCAGTTTTATTGCTCATCAGCGGATTTTTAGTACCCATACCGACAACGGTAATTCTGGAAGCATCGATATGACTGGTCTTCACCAGATAGCTTTTCACCTGCGCAGCACGCTGTACAGATAATTTCTGGTTAAACGCGGCTCGGCCTTCGCTGCTTGCATAACCATACAAGGTTGCGTTGGTATTAGGATAAGCAGCCATAAAGTTGCCTACGCTTTGAATCGGGGTACCGTAGCCATTTTGCACCGCTGATTTACCTTGAAGGAAACGCACGTTCAGATGCATGGTCATGATATTACCGTTAAATGTCACACAACCTGCTTCATCACCAGCCACATTGCCTTTACACAAATGCACGCCGTTTGGCAGAATGGGTTTCAAAGTAGTTTGCGCTTTTTGCAACATGGACTGCTGAGTTGGTACAACCACCACCGCACTCGTTACAACTGGAGCAGGCGCTGCAACCACTGGCGCATTGCCGAAGGTCCAAGTGACATTCGCTAAAGCAAAATTGTTGGCGTGAGAACCCACAAACTCATAAGCTTGACGCCAGCTCAAACCGATACTCAAATTATAGCCCAGCAAATAATCCACACCCACGCCATAATCTAAGGCAACTTGCGCATTCACATTTTTCAAAGCACCGGCACCTAATACCACATAAGGCATGAAGGGGCTCGAGTTTGCTAGATTAGCACGGCCTTCTAAATCCCAATTGTAACCACTTTCCGTATCACCAGTCGTTTTATTGACAGGCGCAAACGCAAACATATTGGTTTGAACCGCGAAATAATTATTGATGTTGTAACCTAAACCAATCGCACCGGTAAAGCTGCTGCGTTCGTTAAAGCTGGAATCGGGGAAATATTGACCCACACTTAAGGGAATATAAAAAGTCCCAGCCTGGTCATAACGTGGCGCAGCATGCGCTAATTGGGTTGCAGCCAGACAGACTACGCTGATTAAACTTAAACGATGTTTCATTTTCATATGGGTTTCTCCTTGATTGAACTCAATACTAAACTGAATTTCTGTCGTCATTATAGCGTAGTTTTTATTAAATGCAATCTTTCTTTTTCACAGGCCGGCTTGACAAGCGGGTATTTTTCGTCAACAATGCCCGATTATTTCTTAGTTGATTCTGTATGCCCACTCTACTTTTAGCCCTACGCGCTGTCTTATTTTATCTCGTGGTTGCCGTTTTGGTACTGATCTTTACCACCCTGCTTTTCCTCGTGCTGCCCCTCCCCTTTCGCTATGGGCGCTTGCAAATCAGCCGCGGCTGGGCGCATGCAATCAGCTGGACCGGGCGCCTTATCTGCGGCATGTCCTATCGCATCATCGGTGCTGAAAATATTCCCAATACGCCCGTAGTGTACCTATCCAAACATCAATCCGCCTGGGAAACCATGACGTTCACCGGATTACTCACGCCCAATTGTTTTGTCTGCAAAGAAGCCCTCCTCAAGATCCCGTTCTTTGGCTGGTCAATGAAGATTTGCCGCGCCATCCCCATCAACCGCAGCGCCGGTGTCAGTGCGTTTAAAAAAGTACTCTCCATCGGCAAAGAGCGCCTGGCTGAAGGCCTCTCCATCATTATCTTTCCGGAAGGCACTCGCGTGGCGCCAAAGCAGCATCCGAAGTTTCACCGTACTGGCGTGATGCTCGCCACCAGTTGCAATGTGCCCATTATCCCCATCGCCCACAATTCAGGAGCCTGCTGGCGCCGCAATGCATTTATCAAGCGTCCAGGTCTGATTACCATCATCATCGGTAAGCCAATTGACCCCACCGGCAAAACACCAGAAATGATGAATCAGGAAGTCCATCAATGGATTCAAACCCAAATGGAGTCATTGGAAAAATAAAGGAGTTCCTCATGCAGACCTACCTTACACAAGCTGTCAGTATGATTTTTCTATCCCTAGGACTGAGCAGCCTGCATGCCAGCCCCGATATTACGGGCTATTGGCAAACCATTGATGATCACAGCCATCAGCCCAAAGCCGTGATTCAGATTTACAGTGAAAACAATCTTTACTATGGCAAAGTCATTCGCGGCTATCCTGTCAATGGCGTCGTTCCCCACGGGACCTGCCCTGACTGCCCACCTCCCTTTACCAATCAACCTGTCACTGGCATGCGTATTCTTTGGGATATGCAATACAATGCGCAAAATCATGATTATCAAGGCGGCCAGATTCTTGATCCAGAAGGCGGACATGTTTATCACGCACTGCTGACCCCTGCCAGCGATGGTCAAAGCCTCAAAGCCCGCGGTTATATTGGCATGCCTTTGCTGGGACGTACGCAAATCTGGTATCGTTTAGCCCAATCCTAAAGCGCGTCCAAATAAGCCTGATGCGCGGCCAACTCTTCCGCAGACGCCAAGACTGGAATCACATCATAATACTGTTTCGCTTGCTCAATGCGCTGCGCTGCTGCGGTCTCTGCGGAGGTTTCTTCTCCTTCATAAAAAAGTTTTTCCTGCCCGCCCGTCATGGCGAGATAAACCTGGGCCAAAATCTCCGCATCCAAAAGTGCGCCATGCAATTCTCGATGCTGATTACTGATCTCATAACGCTTACACAATGCATCCAAGGAATTTCGCTGGCCGGCATGGAGTTTGCGGGCTAAAACCAGGGTATCTAAAATCGGACAATGATCTTCAATCTTGCCGTAGGGATTGCGCCGCAATAAAGATAGTTCATAATTTAAAAAACCCAGATCAAACTCGGCATTATGGATAATCAATTCCGCACCCTGGATAAATTCCATAATCTGCTCGACCACCTCATAAAAACGAGGCTTATCCTGCAAAAAATCATTACTAATTCCATGTACGCGGAGTGCACCTGCATCCACCATACGATCAGGATTAAAAAACAACTGCAGCGAACGCCCACTCGGACGGCGCTCTATCAACTCCAAAAGGCCGATTTCAATTACCCGATCGCCCTTCAGCGGATTCAAGCCGGTTGTTTCCGTATCTAAAATCACCTGCCTCTGCACTAGATTTCTCCCTTAATTGCCAAACGCGCTGCCTCATCCACCCGGTCATTCTCGGGATGACCACTGTGTCCTTTCACCCAATGCCACTCAATTTGATGCACCGTGCTCAAGGCTAATAATTCTCGCCACAGCTCCTGATTTTTCACAGGCTCGCCCTTGGCATTTTTCCAGCCTTTTTTCTGCCAGCCACTGATCCACTCCAACATCCCTTTGCGTACATACTGCGAATCGGTGTACACCGCAATCATGCAGGGCTTAGTCAGGGCCTTGAGTGCTTCAATCACGGCCTGTAATTCCATTTTATTATTGGTGGTATGCGCCTCCGCACCTGAACCTAATTTTTCAGAAGCGCCGCAGCGCAATAAATACGCCCAGCCACCTGGCCCAGGATTGCCTGAGCACGCACCATCCGTAAAAATCTGCACCTGATTAAGCTTCATGTTCACACCGCTCCATCACGCGCGCCGCCACAGCAGCATTACTCTGCAATAACCGCGCCATCAACAGGCTCACATTCTGCTCCTGCAGGGGTGTCATCGAGATCGTATCAATATGGGCCTCAATCACAAAACCACGACTTAAAAAAGGCACACATTTTTCCAAAAACCGATTCAGCCATTCACAACGACAAGCATGAAAACGATAGACCTTACATGAAAAATCCTGCTGCTCCAGCGCGCTTAAAATTTTCAACAGCCGTCGATTCCATCCTGTAATCAATAAAAATCCATCCGGACACAGGACTTTTTTGGCCTCCGCAATCAAAGGCAAGAGGGCCTGATTCTGCTCCAAAGGATGCGCGAGTAAAATCAAATCTAAAAAATCCAGCGGCAGGGGCCATTTATCTTCCGCAAAAAAAACATCCTGCCCCTCGACTTGCGCTGCATGGGCTTTAAACACAAAAGGCAGATTCAAGGCCTGCAAGCTTAAAGAAGCATCAGCGCCATAAATCAAAGCCAGTTGCCCGCGACAGCGTGCAAAAATAGGCGCCAGCACTTTATTTTCACGCTTAAAAAACAGGGCTGATCGCTCTTGCATCGCTATTCATCCTCACGTATGATTTAAAATTCAGGGAGTAGTTGTTTTATTATAGGTGATCTTCACCGGGATTCAAAGGATAGCGAGCAGTGTGGAAAAAAATAGCGTATAAAAAAACAGCTTGGCTAGGGCTGACCTTTTTAGCCATCACAACCTTAAGTGGTTGCGCCACGACCACGCCTGTTGCAGCAACTGCACCTCCTTCCCCCACACCCCAAATCGTAGCCCCACCGATTTCTACGCCCCTTCCGCCTGTAGAACCGGTACAAATGCCCGGCACCCAAACCAATGGTCAGTATGATTCGTTATGGGATGTCATTCGCAGCGGCTATACCATGAACCACTATTACAGCAATCCGACGGTGCAGATGTTTATTGCCCAATACACCCATGACCCTACTTTTCTTGAAAATATTACCGCCCAATCTGTCCCCTATATGTACACCATTGTCAGTATGATTCAAGACCGGAATTTGCCGACAGAACTAGCCCTGCTCCCGATTGTAGAAAGCAGCTATCAGCCTAATGCCCGCTCGTATTGCGGCGCAGTCGGCATCTGGCAACTCATGCCGGCCGCTGCAAAGCGCTTCAATGCGAATGAAAACTATTGGTTTAACGGCCGCAAAAGTGTGACCGCGTCCACCAGTGCAGCCCTGGATTATTTGAAATATCTCTACAATTATTTTAATGGCGATTGGTACCTTGCGCTTGCTGCGTATAATGCAGGAGAAGGCACCGTGCAAAAAGCCCAGCATTATAATGCAGAACGCAGCTTGCCGACTGATTTTTGGGATCTGCGTCTACCGCAAGCGACTGAAAATTATGTCCCCCAACTCCTGGCGCTGGCGATCATTATCAATGATCCCGGCCACTATGGCATTACCCTGCCCACCATCCCCAATAAACCAGTGATTGCACCCGCCACACTGCCTCAGCAGATGTCGCTCTCGCAGGCAGCAAAATTTGCAGATATTCAAGAATCCGAACTCAAAACTTTAAATCCAGGCCTGACCCGCAATGTGACCCCTCCGTCATCAAAAGGCAGTTATAATATCAACCTGCCGGTAGATAAAGTATCGACCTTTGAAGAAAACTGCGCAGCCAATCCCACCCTCACCGGCTTAGAGCGCTACACCCTGGCCACTGCCAGCGAAGGCTCCTCCGGCACATATCGTGTAGAACGCGGCGACACCCTCTATACCGCCAGCCAATTTACCGGCGTGCCTGTTGCCACCCTCAAGCGCTATAATCATCTCCGCAGCAATACCGTCCATCCCGGACAGGTGCTGCATTATCCTGTCGATCACACCGCGGCATATAGCTATGTCACGTATCATGTCAGACGCGGCGACAGCTTAGATAGCATCGCCCTCCACTTCCAAGTCAGCACCTTTGACCTCATGCAGTGGAATCATCTCAGCAGTCGCTCTACCTTATCAGTCGGTCAGCGCCTCGTAATTCGCCAGAAAATTAATTATTGAGCTCCCGCATGCGCAGGCAGGCCCAGAGGATCATTGTAGAAATTAGCCTCAGCTTGCTTCTCTGCGCCTGTTCCAGTACGCCGACCGCTCCTTCTAAGCATTATGCTCCGCAAAAAAAAGCAGCCACCCCCACCAGCAATGCCTGTTATTTATTTAAAAATAATCCCGACTGGTACTGGGAGGCTTTGAATACCTATAATCGCTGGGGTGTACCCATTAGCGTCCAGATGGCAATTATGCAGCGGGAATCTGATTTTCAAGCCGGCGCTCGCCCGCCCAGCAAAAAGCTCTTCGGCTTTGTCCCTTGGAGCAATGTCACCTCCGCCTATGGTTATGCACAAGCGCTAAATGGCACCTGGGCCGAGTATCAACAAACAACGCGCAATTATCATACCCAGCGCGATAAATTTGGCGACGCCTCTGATTTTGTCGGCTGGTATTGCAATAAGGCCAATAAGCAATTAGGCATCCCCCTTAACAATGCCTACGAACTCTATCTCGCCTATCATGAAGGCCTCACCGGCTATGCCAACAAAACCTATGACAGCAAACCCTGGCTACTGAATGTCGCCCAATCTGTACAAAGCCGTGCCGATGCCTATCGCCTGCAGATCAGCCACTGTAAATATGTGCTTGAAAAATAAAACCATACAGCATTTAACTGATTTAAAAAAGTATTGTAGAATGGTTCTCTAGTAAAATAGCGAGCACACAATGATAAATAATGAAATCAGATGGAAACAGCGTTTTCAAAATTTTGAAAAAGCATTTGAAGTGTTTCAGCGACGAGTCAACGCCTATCAACTGACTCCCGCAGATGAGAGCCATCAAATGTCCTTAGTGCAAGCCTTCGAAATCATCATTGAATTGTCCTGGAAAGTCTTAAAAAATTATCTAGAAGACGCAGGTGTACAGGCACTAAACTCCCCCAAGTCCGTCATCCGCCAAGCATTTCAAAGCAAGAGCATTCGTAATGCCGAAACCTGGATGGAAGCTTTGATGTTACGTAATGAGACCAGCCACACCTATAATCTAGAGGTCATGGGAAAAGTCCTTGCCTTTGTAGCCGGCCCCTTTTATCCAGCCCTGCGAGACCTCCATCATGAACTCAAGAGCGCCCTATGAAATACGGCCTCTCCGACGCACAGCTCCATGAAATAATCAACGTCCTCAAACAATACCCTGAGATCGAAAAAGCCATCCTCTTTGGCTCCCGCGCCCTCAACACCTTCAAGGAAGCCTCTAACGTAGACATCGCCCTCATTGGCAAAAAAATCAATTTCATGACTGCTGCTCACATCAAAGATGAGTTGGAGGAAGAGACCTATCTGCCGTTCTTTTTTGATGTCATTGCGTACAACAGCATTGATAATGAGGCATTGAAGGAGCATATTCGCAACTTTGGAATTATGATTTATGAGAGCCGACCTAAAATATGCAAAAACCCCTTATAATCCGACAAAATATGCTTGACAAAAACCCACAAAACCAATAAATTAGAGGCTTATACACAAGCATAGAATTTTGCAAAAATGAAAATCGGACTAATTTGTGGTGGCCCCTCCCTCGAACGCGGCATTTCGCTCAATTCTGCACGCTCTTTATTGGATCACCTGCAAAATCAGAATATTGAACTTGTTTCATTTTATCTGGATCATCATAAAAACGCCTATGCGATTTCGAATGCGCAGCTTTACTCCAATACCCCCTCTGATTTTGACTTTAAATTACAGGAAACTGCAGAAGCGCTGAATACCAAGCAGTTTGTCCAGGCTTTGCGTCAAGTGGATCTGATTTTTCCCGTCATGCATGGCGCCTATGGTGAAGATGGCGGCATTCAAAGCTTTCTCGAAAAACATAAACTGCCTTTTGTCGGCGCCTCCTCCCAGGCCTGCAAACTGGCTTTTGATAAATTCAATGCTAATGCTTTTATTGCCCAGCAAGGCTTTTATACCCTGCCTTCTGCCGTGCTAAAAATTTACCAAAGCGATCATGAGCAGATTATTCGTGATTTTTTTGCAAAACATCAAATTCGCCGCGCCGTGGTCAAACCTGCAACCGGAGGCTCCAGCATCGGTGTATTCTCCGTAAATACGCCTGAAGAAGCCTTAGAGCGCACGCAATTTCTGTTCTCCAAACGTATGGACACCCGCGTTGTTCTGGAACCCTTTGCCGAGGGCATTGAATTTACCGTGATTATTTTGCAGAATCGTTTTAATCTGCCCGTGGCCATTTTGCCCACTGAAATTGAAACCGATTACACCGCCAATCAAATTTTTGATTATCGCAAAAAATATCTGCCGACGCGCCAGGTCACCTATCATTGCCCGCCGCGGTTTAGCAATGAGATCATTGAAAAAATCCAAATTCAAGCGGAACAACTGTTCTCGGCATTCGGCATGCGTGATTTTGCGCGCTTTGATGGCTGGCTCCTGCAAAATGGGGAACTCTGGTTTTCAGACTTTAATCCGATTAGCGGCATGGAGCAGAACAGCTTTCTCTTCCAGCAATCCAGCCGCATTGGCTTCTCGCATCGAGATGTCCTCGAAACGGTGGTGGGTCATGCGCTCTCCCGCTATGGACGCAGCCTGCCGCCCGCCCCTCTCCGCTCTACGCATGCGCGTCAAACAGTGCAGGTGCTTTTTGGTGGGCAAACTTCCGAGCGTCAAGTTTCTTTGATGAGCGGCACCAATGTTTGGCTGAAACTGCGGGATTCTGAACACTATGCGCCGACACCTTTCCTACTTGATCTGGATGGCAAGCATGTGTGGCAGCTCCCCTATGCCCTGACCCTCAATCACACGGTGGAGGAAATTCTGCATAATTGCCAGAATGCGCCACTCCACGCTGCACGCCTGGCTTCTCTCGAAGCAAAAGTGCGCCTGCGCCTAGGCCTGCAAGCCGCTGTCGACACGCAACAGTTCGGTGCCCCGCAAAAAATGACCCTCACGGAATTCATCGATCAAAGCAATTTTGTCTTTATCGCCCTACATGGCGGCATTGGCGAAAACGGTACGCTCCAGCATCTGCTCAGTGAAAAAAATATTGGCTTTAACGGCCCCAATGAGGCGACCTGCCGCCTCTGCATGGACAAATGGGAAACTAAGAATTTCCTCGCCACGCAGCATCTTTCCGGCGTGCTGCCGATTCAAGGAGAATCTCTCTCCCTCGCAGAACTGATGCGCTTAGATACTCCCGCGCTGGAAACTTTATTCAAAAAAATCTGCAAAAAACTCGGCATTAAATCGCTGATCTTAAAACCGCGAGCAGATGGCTGCTCTTCGGGTGTCGTGCATCTCTACACTGCGCCTGATTTTGCCCAGTATGTTCAAGCTTTTAAAAACAATCTCCAAACCATTCCCAAAGACACTTTCAAAAACCAAAAAGACCTCATTGAAATGCCCCTGCAGCGCCCGGAATATCTCCTGGCAGAAGAATTTATCGCTACCGATAAAATTCAAATCAAAGCCAATACCCTCAAATATCAAAAGATCAGCGGCTGGGTTGAAATGACCGTCGGCATCATCGAGCAGCAGGGCCAATTACATGTTTTCAAGCCCAGCATCACCATTGCCGAAGGCGAAGTCCTGTCTCTGGAGGAAAAATTTCAAGGTGGCACCGGCATCAATCTGACCCCGCCTCCCACGCAACTCATTGCGCCCGCCCTCCTGAAAAAAACCCAGGAAGCGGTCAAACAAGTGGCCAAGGCTGTGGGCCTCACCGGCTATTGCCGCATGGATATTTTTGTACAGCTCGAAACCGGCCACATCAAAGTCATTGAAATCAATGCCCTGCCCGGCCTGACACCCTCCACCGTTCTCTACCATCAAGCTTTGGCTGAGCAACCGCCGCTATATCCTAAAGCGTTTTTAGAGTCGCTTATTTTTTCTTCTTCGGCGACAGCATCATAATCATCTGCTTGCCTTCGATTTTCGCGGCTTGTTCGGTGACTGCATATTCCTGCAGATCCGCTTCAATCCGCTGCATCATTTGCAAACCTAATTCTTGATGACTGAGTTCCCGCCCGCGAAAACGCAAGGTGACTTTTGCTTTATCGCCATCTTCTAAAAAGCGAATCAGATTGCGCAATTTGACTTGGTAATCTGCGATTTCCGTCACAGGACGAAATTTGACTTCTTTGATCTGAATTTGCTTTTGCTTTTTCTTAGCGGCATGTTTTTGCTTGCTGAGCTCAAACTGGTACTTACCGTAGTTCATAATTTTACAGACGGGGGGATTCGCATCTGCAGCCACTTCGACCAAGTCCAAACCGATTTCTTCTGCCTGAGCCAATGCATCTCGTAGCGGAACAACGCCAATCTGCTCGCCCTCTGCGCCGACTAAGCGCACCTGTAGTGCACGGATATTTCGATTGATCCGTGTTTTATCATCATCATTTTTAATGGTGAGTCTCCTTTTGTTTTTGAATCATCGTCATGAAATCAGCTACACTCATGACCCCTAAATCTTCACCCTTCTGCGTCCTGACAGAAACAGTCTGGGTCTCGACTTCTTTATCGCCTACCACAATTTGATAGGGTACTTTTTGCATACTATGCTCACGGATTTTAAAGCCAACCTTCTCATTACGAAGATCAGCCACTACGCGAATATCCTGTGCTTTCAAAGCAGCGGCAATACTGGATACATAGGCCTGATGATGATCCGTAATGCCCATCACCGCCACTTGAATCGGCGCCAGCCACACCGGGAAATGTCCCGCGTGATGCTCAATCAGCATGCCAATAAAACGCTCAAACGAGCCTAAAGTCGCACGATGCAGCATCACCGGCACTTTCCGCGTATTGTCTTCTGCGACATATTCAGAGCCCAATCGCTGCGGCATATTAAAATCAACCTGGAAGGTTCCGCACTGCCACATCCGCCCGATCGAATCCATCAAATGCATCTCGATTTTTGGCCCATAAAATGCGCCTTCTCCAGGCAAATAGGTAAACTCAATGTTATTTTTGGTCAACGCATCTGCCACCGCTTTTTCGGCTTTATCCCACACTTCATCACTGCCAATGCGTTGTTCGGGACGGGTAGCAATTTTAATTTGAATCTTGCTAAAGCCAAAATCCGCATAGACGTCAAAAAAGTTTTTCATAAACAAGGCGACTTCGGACTCAATCTGCTCTTCCGTACAAAAAATATGCCCGTCATCCTGAACCATACTCCGCACGCGAAACAGCCCATGCAAGGAACCCGAAGATTCATTGCGATGACAGCAGCCAAACTCAGCAAAACGTAGCGGCAAATCACGATAGCTCTTGATCCCTTGATTAAAAATCTGCACATGGCAGGGGCAGTTCATCGGCTTTAAGGCATACTCGCGCTTTTCAGAATTCGTCAAAAACATATTATCAAGATACTTTTCAGCGTGACCCGAGCGCTCCCACAGGGAAAGATCAACCACCTGCGGCGTGCGCACTTCCTGATAACCCTGCGCTTTTTGCTTGCCCCGAATATATTGCTCGATCACTTGCCAAATCGCCCAGCCTTTTTCATGCCAGAAAATCATCCCCGGCGCTTCTTCCTGCATATGGAATAAATCCAGCGCCTTGCCAATCTTGCGATGATCGCGTTTTTCCGCCTCTTCCAACATAAAGAGATGCTGCTTTAATTCCTCATCATTACGCCAGGCTGTGCCATAAATCCGCTGCAACATGGCATTTTTAGAATCGCCACGCCAATATGCTCCAGCCACGCTCATCAATTTAAACGACTTTAAAAAACCGGTATGCGGCACATGCGGGCCCCGACACAAATCCGTAAACTCGCCTTGTGTATACAGCGACAAAGACTCTGATGCAGGAATATCGCGAATAATCTCGGCTTTATATTTTTCGCCTAGGCTTTCAAAATACGTAATGGCCTGATCTCGCGCCATCAACTGACGACTCAAACCAATTTTTTGACTGGCTAATTCTTTCATACGCTTTTCAATTTTGGCCAAATCGTCTTCAGAAAACGGCGTATCCCGCGCAAAATCATAAAAAAAGCCATGCTCAATCACAGGGCCAATGGTCACCTGTGTTTGCGGATACAACTGCTTCACGGCCTGCGCCAATAAATGCGCCGTCGAATGGCGAATAACTTCCAAAGCTTCAGGATCTTTCAGCGTAATCAGCCGCACTTTATCCTGATTCTGCAAGGTCTGCGACAGATCGCACAGCTGACCATTCACCTCCGCCGCCAGGACATTTTTAGCCAAACTCACGCTAATCGCCTCAGCCAAATTCAACGCACTGGCGCCCTCAGGAAGCGAACGCTCACTCCCATCCGGCAGAATCACAACTGGCATATTTTCCTTAACCCTTTCAGCTTTTTAAATCTACAGCTTTGAATTTTAACAAAATAGGCCGTTTTTGCAAGTGTTTTCGGATATCCGCTTTTCACAACCTTCAATCTTAACAAGAATGATTAATCACACAAGATTTCACTGCATTGACAAAAGACCAGGCCCCATTAGGGTTGCGATTGGCATCATCGCCAATACTCCAGGTCATTAAACCAGGCACACTGTATGACTGATGCGGCAAAAACGGCCCCTGATAGGTTGTCGCATGAATTTGACCACACACAGCCATCGTCGCTGTATTCAGGCAGTTCAACTCCGCATTGATATCACTGGTATCACTCATCCCATTTCCAGAAGCAGGCGTAGCGGGAACCCCCAAAATAATATGCGTACTTTTAGGCAAAGGCAAAATCTGGGAGTCACCAGAGGTCAGCAAATCATCATGGCTCGCGGCTAAAAATCCAGGATCCGTATCCTGCGTTTCTTGCACACTCCCATTGATAAAAATCACTCCGCCCCGCCCCTGATTATAATCTTGCACAAAGAGATAGTTAAATAAACCACTTTTAGCCAAATTATCCCAAGAAACCGCAGCACCCGCTACAGGTGCAAATCCAATTGCACCAGGCTCCCACGCTAAAATTTGCGGCGCGCCTGTGATGATTAAATTGGGCACATCCGTCTTCAAACGTGTAATCAGCGCTTCAATAAATGCTGCATCATAACTGGTGCGCGTACTTTCAAGATCAAAGTCAATTCCATCGAAGTGATACTGCTGGATCAATGATTCGATATGGGTCGCAATCACATCTGCATCTTGAGTAGAGGCTGCTGCAGGAGGGTTAAACGTGTTATCTTCGCCACCAAAGGTCAAAAAAACTTTTGCCTGGGCATCATGCGCCTTGGCAATATCCCCAGCCAACCCACCGGGGACATCATCTTCATTACTTAAGGTAGCCGGATAAATTCCAGCCGTATCATCTGGGTTAACCACTCCCCAGCCCACAACCACCACATTATAGCCGTGAGCCACGGCAGCTTGGATGTTAGGAGTAGGAGAGGCGCTTAAATCCAGATATCCAACCAAGAGGCCAGGCTCAGCGGCGACCAGATTAATACTGGCTACTGCCAAACCCAAGCCTAAAATAATTTGACGCAAGCTTGGCATCTTATTAATATCCTGCTTGATAAGCGGCTGTCAAAATCTGCTCGGGACTTGCTGCATATTTAAAAATATCTTGCAAAATACCAGCAGAGTAGCCCCATTTACCTGCATCATCTGCAAATATGGGCGTTGCTGGATTCGCAGCAAACTGAGACTGATCCCAGGATCCAGCAGCAAGATGGCCGTTGTAATCTGCATTATTGAGGGACCACATAATCAAGCCTGTTGCTCCAGCGTTTTGCATATTTGTAAACAAATCGTTATTCAAGACCAAAAACTGACTGTGATTATCCGCAACGCTATTGTTTGCAGGATCAAGCTGCCGAGCAGTATAAAATGCAAAATTTGGCGCACCTTGCGCAGTAAAATCAGTACTTGGAAAAGTGCTGACCATCGGGATATCAAAAATCATGGTCCAATCATTCCAACGATAATACGGGCTGTTTCGAGCATCGTCTGAATCCCCACCACCAGGCAAAGCACCATCAATATTCACAGGATAATTAGGCAGGCCTGATTCCAAACCAAACGCCAGCGTAGTCGTCGTATCATTTGCTAACACATCTTGACGATAAGATTGAACGATCGCTGCATTTTGCATCCCAATTGAACAATCAGGCGTTGTATAACCTGGTGTGCCAGGATCCCGACTTGATAGATGCATCGGCTGCCCATTCACACCCAAATAGCCCATACACCAGGCTGAGTTTACTTTAGACTGTGTTGCAGGATCAATCATTGCATTATTGGTATAGCCGTCATCTAGATCATAGCTCATCACGCCAATTGTATCCAGGCCAGATAATAAATTCGCAAACAACCCCGTCGCTGCATAATTGACGTTAAACAGGGTGCCGGCACTCGATTTAGCCGCGGTTACTGTTGCATCCTGATAATGCGCCATATCATAATAAACGCCTTTTAAATTTCCACCCACTTGAGTATATTGTGGCAGGGGGTTAATTGGGCTCGGACTAACACCACACAGCGCATTACCATTCACATCCGAAATCGGACACCAGAAGTTTGCCCCGCCAAGATTTGCATGAATATTGTAAGACCCAGCTGCAGGTGCTGCAACGGTTACAATTTGTCCGGCAGCGGTCGCACTCACTTCTAAGGCATGAATATACGCCGCATATTTAATCACAGAATACGGCAATATGAATGGACCATTCGGTACCGCAGCCCAAGTCGGATTTTGTGGAAACACAGGATAGCGCATCGTTGTTTCAGCGGCGAACCAATTTTCTTCATAATCAAGATCGACACCCGCCGCACCAAAAGCTTTGGCAACCGCGGTCCACGTATCAGCCTCTTGCTGCGTAGTAAAATTGCCTGAATTAACGGTCTGCACCTGTGAAATTGAGGCTGACAATCCAGCCGCTGTATAATTATTTAAAATATCCGAATTCATCCAAAAATTAGCCGTGCAATGCTTGATTGTCGCTGAAGCAGGGTTACTCGGATCGAGACAACTATTGGCCCATCCGCCAACAGACAGCAGCACTTTTACACCTAAACTATTTAAGGTTGCAATATCACTTTGCAACACAGCGCCTGTATCTGCAGCCGCCATTCCTGCAGGAATCAAACCAGAATCCAAGGCTAATTTATTGACATCCGAACCATCAGCAGCAATGGTATTGGGGTTCATTTGCGGATTCATAAACGATAAGTTTAAACGATCGATATGCATGCTGCCATTTTTAAGCGCAGGAATCAATGTATTTGATAAATAATCAAACGCATCAGATTGATTATTGGCCACATCTGCAGGCCCAATTAAAATATACGCTGTAATGGTTTTGCCAGCACCACTCGGCGCAGCATAGCACACTCCACACCCCATTGCTAAAGACGCCGCAACAGCCACACACACTTTTTTCATATTCATACCTTCTCCACCATAATTAGATTATTTGAGAAGGCAATCGTATTGAAAAAAATCAAAAATTAATACGTGTGCACAAGAAAAATTTTTTACTTAGAAAAGCACACGCCAAGTG
This sequence comes from Francisella tularensis subsp. holarctica, assembly GCA_945860585.1. Taxonomy (GTDB): domain Bacteria; phylum Pseudomonadota; class Gammaproteobacteria; order Francisellales; family CACEW01; genus JAJZUD01. The sequence continues at coordinate 15,583 of CAMARA010000015.1, forward strand.
ACAATGAAAGAAATAATTTACTTAGGAGCCACTAAATACTTTGCAATTAATTCTGACATCAGTGGATTCGCGCTCCCCTCGGCGATACCGCTTGCGCCGTAGACATCAGGATCACCAGCCTGCAGCAGATCAAAGGGAGCTGCACTGCGATTATGGCGATTGGCGTGCCATAAGGCCCAACCTACAAAACCACCGCGCTCGGGGTGCTTTTCATCATAGGCATGGGTGTCCACATACTGCAGCATCCAGGCCATATCCTGACGACAATCCAGATTGGGTGAGCCATCAGCCATGGTCGCAGCGCCTCCAAAAGCGGTCAGAAAAACGGGCATCTGATTCTGCTGCATCCATGCGCCAAACAGATCTTTCCCGGCGCCATCGAGCAGGCCCATATCTTCTTCAAAAGAAAGGTAATCCGCATAATGATTACAAATTTGATTCTGCCCATTGTAACTCCAATCAAAAAACTGATTGACACCTATCGCGAGATTAGCCGGGCTTAATCCAGCTGCCTCTAAAGCACTGCGGGTAAAAATCTGGGCATTAGCGGACTCACCCGCCATCCAGTTCCGCAGCGAACTCCAGCCATTCCCACTTAAAATCAAAACATTTTTAGGCGCGATTTTCCGAATGGCTTTCGCAGCGGTGACCTCTGCGGTAAAGACATCCGCCGTGGATAAGGGTTGCGCCGGCGCATCATCAAAGGGCGCATTCATGATGCCAAACATCAACTGGGTCGGATATTGCTGGGCGAGATTCGCGAAACTTTGGGTGCCGGAAATACCTGGAACAATCAATTCCGCCTGCAAAATTAAAGTCCAAATATGCGCTAACTGATCCGCCGTCAACACCTGGCAATGATGCACAATCGGTGCGGTGGGATCACTGACAACACCTGTGCCGCCTCCATTCGGGCAAAAGCGCAGATGATCATGCAGCTCTAAATCCACGGTCAAACCGCTTTGCAAATATTTTTGCACGGTATCATACACGGCATTCATGTACACGGCATTGACCAGATTGCCTGGATCATTCGGATCCGGCACGATAAATTCCGCCCGCACGGGGAGACGCACGAAGTTCATGCCCTGCATCACAAAATAGCGCACATCTGGAAGATCCGGCCGCTCCGCCAAGGCATTTTCAAAGGTGCCATCATATTCCATCCCGGACAAATTAATTCCCCGATAAAAAGGTGCCTCGCCATAATGCGTTACGGCTGGAATGGTCACCGGCTTGCCGGCATTGGGGCCGCTTGAATACACTGCCGTTACGGATTGATAGGTCGGTATGGGCGTGGACACTGGGGCGGCATACAGCCCACAGGTCATCAATAATAATCCGAAAACACACTTTACTTTCATGATCACACCCTCATTTTATTCCCAACAACCTGTCTTATAAAATTTGCCCCATAACACACTGATTTAAATAAATACTTTTATTATGACACCAGAAATTTGAGTGCAAGCACACAAATTTCTTAAATCCTCTCAAACACAGCCGCAGCGCCCATACCCACACCAATACACATACTGACCATACCATAACGTTTTTGAATCCGTTGCAGGCCATGCAGCAGCGTGGCGGCACGCAAAGTTCCTGTCGCGCCCAAAGGATGCCCCAATGCAATCGCTCCGCCTTGTGGATTGACCTTAGCAGGATCTAGGTCTAATTCGCGTATCACAGCCACACTTTGCGCGGCAAAGGCTTCATTCAATTCGATCCAATCGAGATCTGCCTGTTTCAAACCGACCTGCTTTAATACTTTAGGAATCGCTTTGATCGGCCCGATGCCCATTTCAGCAGGATCGACACCCTCCACCGCAAAACCACAAAAGCGTGCCAGCGGCTTTAAATTCAAGGCTTCGAGCATATCTTCACTCACCAATAAGGCAATGCCTGCACCATCTGAAATCTGCGAGCTATTGCCTGCAGTCACGGTGCCGTCTTTGGCAAACACAGTCGGCAATTTGGCCAGCGCCTCTAAACTCGTTTCAGCCCGCGGCCCTTCATCCTGACTCACTTCCACGATTTTGCTGTTCACTGTTTGCGTGGCTAAATCTGCTTGACGCTGCGTCACTGCAACTGGCATGATCTCCGCCTTAAACCAGCCTTTTTGAATTGCCTGCAAGGCACGCCGATGGCTTTCCAAAGCAAAGCGATCCTGGTCTTCCCGACTAATCTGATATTTTTTAGCAACCACTTCTGCAGTCAAACCCATCCCGTACGCAATGCCCAGATCGTCTTGATGCTGATCATCAAATACAGCTGGATTGAAAGAAAAGCGCTCCGGCGTAAACGGGATCATACTCATACTTTCCACCCCACCGGCCAGCACAATCTCAGACAGCCCCAGTTGGATGCGCTCTGCTGCATAGGCAATACTTTGCAAGCCAGAACTACACAGACGATTCACCGTAACGCCCGGCGTACGCTGTGGCAACCCTGCCAGCAAAGCCCCAATCCGCGCCACATTCACCCCCTGCGGGCCCTCTTGCATCGCACAACCAATCACGACATCATCAATCCGTTCCGCAATCGCCGGATACTGCGCCACCATGTTCGCAATTAAATCCGCCAGCAAACTGTCAGGTCGCAGCTGCGCAAAAGCACCCTTTCCCGCCTTACAGACTGGAGAGCGTTGCACGGCAACCAGATAGGCTTCTTTCATACTAGCAGACCTCCTTCTTCATAAAAAAATGCTTGATTCCCTCACGCCAGGGATAAACTGTAATTTCACCATATTTTTTGGTATAACTATCCTGCGAAAAACAAACCGCTTCACACGCTTGAAAATCTTGAGACAACTGACTTAGACTTCGCAATGAAGCCAAATTTACAGCTGTTGTACTTTTAATTTCAATAAATAAATGTGGCTGCCCTGGGCGCTCCACGACCAAATCAACTTCCGCCCCATCCTTCGTGCTAAGATATGAGAAACGATAGTCTAAATCTGCATAGCGCGCTAATTTCATACATTCCAAAATAATAAAATGCTCAAAGGCTTCGCCATAAGCACTCGTTCCTGCTTGCAGAGGCACTTGTAGACTATGGGATAAAGCACGCGTCACACCGCCATCAAAAAAATAAAATTTAGGCTTTGCATTTAACCGTTTTCGAAAAGAATGATGAAACGCCTCTAAAAAAAAACCAATTAAGGTATCTTCCAGAATCGAAAAATACTCTCTTACCGCCTGATCAGACACGCCAACATCTCGCGAAATAGAAGAAAAATTAATAATCTTACCATTCATCTGAGCGGCCACTTCCATAAAACGCCGAAAAGGATCTAAATTTTTAAGCACTTGCTCTGCCCAGATTTCCTCCTTCAAATAAGTATTAGCATAGGCTTGCAAAAACTGCCGGCGCTCACTTGCTTCTGTATACTCATAGATCTTGGGCAACAACCCCCATTCCAGCGCCTGATGCAAATCAAATTTTTCAGCCAACTCCAGATACGAAAAGGGAAAAAGATGATAAACAAAAGCCCGACCGGCTAATAAATTTGCTCCCGATTTTTTCAATTTACGTGCACTGGATCCTGTCATCACAAAATAGATCGGCAGTTTCTCTTCAATCAAATGGTGCACCACATCTAAAAGTTTAGGTATTTTTTGAATTTCATCGATCACTAAATAGAGTTTATCTGGCGCCATCGCTTGTGCCACCGCAATTAATTCATCAGGATTACGCGAGAATCTCAGCTCATCTTCTGTCTTTAACAAATCAATCCAAACACATTTTTGGGTATCAAAAAAATAACGCAGCCAGGTACTTTTACCCACACCTCGCGGGCCAAACAGCAAAATGTTCTGTTTCTGTGGAAGTCGAATCAATCGTTTTAACACGCCATTTTCTCCATGTCACTTCGAATTTGCACGCCATTTTCGAAGTATACCCCATAAAATGGCGCCCTGCAAGCCGCAAAAATAGACTCTAAACATCCTTCCTAAAAAGAGCCTGAGGCTTTAGAATAGAGTAAGGACACGGACTTTTGCAGGAGATAAGGCCATATGAATCAAAAACAAATCATTCTCACCGGCATTACGCCCACTGGAATGCCGCATCTGGGCAATTATCTGGGCGCATTCAAACCGGCTTTGGAATATCAAGAGCAAGCGAATATCGAAGCGCTATACTTTGTTGCGGATGGGCATTCTCTGGTGAAACTGTGGGACCCTAAGCTCCGGGCGCAGTATATTCTTGAAGTGGCTGCAACCTGGCTGGCGCTGGGTTTGGATCCTGATCGTGTGATTTTTTATCGGCAAACCGATGTGCCAGAGACTTTTGAACTGGCGTGGATTTTGACCTCAGTCACGGCGAAAGGCTTGATGAATCGCGCGCATGGCTATAAAGATCAAGTCGCTAAAAATGCCGAGGCGGGCGAAACGGATATGGATCACGGCATTACCATGGGGCTCTTTTGCTATCCGATTCTGATGAGCGCAGATATTCTACTCTTTAATCCGCATCAGGTTCCGGTGGGCAAAGATCAGACCCAGCATCTTGAAATGGCGCGTGATATTGCAGCCCGTTTTAATCATCTGTACGGTGACACTTTTCGCCTACCAGAAGCCAAGATCGATGCTGACACGGCGATTCTTCCCGGCTTAGATGGCCGCAAGATGAGTAAAAGCTATCAAAATACGATTCCTCTTTTCGTTGATTCTGCCCAATTACGCAAACTCGTCATGAAAATTAAAACCAATTCCCTCATGCCTGGCGAACCCAAAGATCCTGAAGGCTGCACGCTTTTTGCGATTTACAAAAGCCTCGCGACGCCAGAGCAAACCGCTGCACTCAAACAAGCCTATCAAAACGGCATCAGCTGGGGCGAAGCCAAACAGCTGGTCTTTGAATTTTTGGATACTCACCTCACGCCTGCCCGCGAAAAATTTGCCTATTACATCAGTCACCCTGATGAAGTAGAAGCAATTCTGCAAAAAGGTGCCGCCCGCGCCCGCGCCAAAGCCGCACCCTTTTTACAAGAAATTAAAGCCAAAGCAGGGTTTAGGATTCGCCAATAGCCTGTTGACATTTTCTACAATCCTGTGCACTATACACTCTACCCCAGTGTTCAAACAGGAACAGCCCATGTCAAGCGCCATATTAGCGAAACGTAAGCCCTCAGACTCAGGCACAATTGCTGATTTAAGAGACGAAATTCTATCTTTCTTAGACGAGACGGAGCATTCACAGAGCACCAACACATATAAAATATGGCTTGCAAAAGCAGTCCTCAACTCTATTGATGATCCCAGCCCTCCCATTCCTCATGTTCACGTCATGGCGCAACTAAATCGGGAAATTAAATTTTTAGAAAAAAAACATGCTGCAAAATCATTTCCCTAAAACACCATCACCCCAAATGAAATAAACGGCTGCGGACGCGATCGACTACATTTTCCTGACTGCGGAGCTGATTTTGCAGATCAATGCGCAGCAAGATGCCGATGACGAGACAATCTACGACCAGGCTACTGCCACCATAACTGATAAACGGGAGGGTCAGACCTTTGGTGGGCAGGAGGCCGATATTGACGCCGACATTAATCAGGACCTGCATCGCCAGCCAGAATGTGAGTCCATAGGCAACAAAGGTATCGAATAAAGCCTGCTGCTGATGTGCGGTTTTGCCAATATTCAAGCCGCGCCAGACCAAAAGGCCGAACAGAAATAAAACGAGACAGACGCCGATCACACCCAATTCTTCGCCGATAATGGCGAGCACGAAATCAGTGTAGGATTCCGGCAGATAAAAGAGTTTTTGCACACTATTGCCGAGTCCCACCCCAAAAATACCGCCGCGGCCAAAAGCGATCAAGGATTGAGAGAGTTGATAGCCCGTCCCGAGCTGATCATTCCAGGGATTTAAAAAGCCGAGAAACCGCGCCATACGATAGGGTGAAAAAATCACAAGTGCCACGGCAGCTACCGCAGCCAGAATCACCAGAATATAGAACCAACGCAGACGCGCGCCAGCCATAAACAGCATGCCCAATGCGGTCACAAAAATAACCACTGTGGCGCCAAAGTCCGGCTCCATCAGCAATAAAACCGCCATCACACCTAAAGCCAGCACCGGCTTCACAATGCCGCTGAGATTTTCTTTCACCTCTTCGCCGTGGCGACAGAGATAGCCTGACACATACATCACCGCGCACAGCTTCACCAATTCGGACACCTGAATCGCAATGGGGCCAAAGATAATCCAGCGCCGACTGCCATTCACAACATGGCCAATTCCGGGCACCAGGACCAGAACTAATAAGCCTACGCCGATAAACAGCCACTTTTGATTGAGATCCTGCCAGTACTGCGTTGGGATGGTTAAACACAGCAATAACAAACCGATCCCAATCACCGCGAAAATACTTTGGCGAATAATAAAATAAAACGCATTTCCATAACTATGCTGCGCCACCGCCATCGATGAAGAGGCTACCATCACCAGCCCCACCGTCAGGAGTCCGATAAAGGCAACCAGAACCACATAATCTAACTTCAGGCGCAGTTTTTTCATTTAGGCAATTTTTCCATGACAATGTTTAAATTTTTCACCGGAAGCGCAAGGGCAGGGATCATTGCGACCGACTTTTGAAAAATCAGCTGTTTTTTCTGGCTCTCCCATGCCATTTAAGGCCTGATGCTGATACTGCATTTTTTGCACAGGGGCCGCCACTGCAGCCGCTTCTGCCGGAGCGGTGATCACCACTTTCATCAGGGTGGCAATCACATCATGTTTAAACTCATCCAGCATTGCTGAAAATAAATTAAAGGCCTCCCGCTTATATTCCTGCTTGGGATCTTTTTGGGCATACCCACGTAAATTGATACTTTGCTTGAGATGCTCCAGACGCGCCAAGTGCTCGCGCCAATGCACATCCATGCTATTCAACACCACCAGTTTTTCATAATGGGCCAGGGCTTTGGGATCCGCTGTGGCGGTTTTGGTGCTGTAAAAAGCATGGCCCGCTGTGAGAATTTTCTGCGCCAGACCTTCCGCATCCAGGCGCGTATCTTCATCAATCCACTGTTGCAATGGCAGATTCAAGGTAAAATCATGCTGGAGCAAGGCACTCAAGCCTGCAATATCCCATTGTTCCGGCATCGAACCTAGCGGCACAAAGCGCGCAGCGACGGCCTCTAGCACATCATGGCGGAGATTCGTCACCACTGCTGAGAGATTCTCCTCTTGCAGCAATTCAGCCCGCTGTTGATAAATCACCTTGCGCTGATCATTGACGACATTATCATATTGCAGTAATTGTTTGCGGATATCAAAATTATGATTTTCGACCTTTTTCTGCGCATTGGCAATCGCTTTGGTGACGAGGCGACTTTGCAAAGCTTCGCCCTCGCCCATGCCCAAACGGCGCATCATACCGGCCAGACGATCCCCTGAGAAAATCCGAATGAGATGATCTTCCAATGACAAATAAAACTGGCTGGAGCCTGGATCACCTTGACGTCCCGATCGCCCCCGCAATTGATTATCAATCCGGCGTGATTCATGCCGCTCGGAACCGATAATGCGAATCCCACCCGCTGCTTTGACCTGATCATGGCGCGCCTGCCAGTCGGCTTTTAATGCTTTGATCTGTTCTTCTGTCGGACTATCCAATAAGGCTAATTCAGCTTGAAAATTCCCGCCCAAGACAATATCCGTACCGCGGCCTGCCATATTGGTGGCAATCGTCACCGCTGCCGGACATCCTGCCTCGGTCACAATCGAGGCTTCACGCGCATGTTGCTTGGCGTTCAACACTTCATGGGCAATGTTTTCTTTTTGCAACAGGGCAGACAATTGCTCTGAGGTTTCGATGGAAGCCGTTCCTACCAAAACCGGCTGCCCCCGGGCTTTGCAGGCTTTGATATCGTCTACAATTGCTGCAAATTTTTCCGCGGCCGTGAGATACACAATATCTGCCTGATCTTTCCGCACCATGGGTTTATGCGTGGGAATCACGACCACTTCCAGGGCGTAGATTTGTTGCAATTCATAGGCTTCGGTATCGGCAGTTCCGGTCATGCCGCTAAGTTTGGCGTACATTCTAAAATAATTCTGGAAGGTAATCGACGCCAGCGTTTGATTTTCAGCTTGAATCGCCACGCCCTCTTTCGCCTCCACTGCCTGATGCAGCCCATCCGACCAACGGCGCCCGACCATCGCACGACCGGTATGCGGATCGACAATGATAATCTCATTGTCTTTTACAATATAATCAATATCTTTGTGATACAGCGTATGCGCACGCAAGACCGCATTAAAATAGTGCATCAAACTGAGATTTTTCGGACTGTATAGGCTTTCCCCTTCTTCAATCAATTTCGCCTCACAGAGGAGATTCTCTAAGTGCTCATGACCACTTTCAGTCAAAATCGCCTGCCGGCCTTTTTCATCCAAAGTATAATCGCCGAGGCCCTCTTCAGTCTCGCGTTTTTTCAGGCGCCCGATTAATTTCGTGAGTTCAACATAATGCGCAGAGCTATCTTCCATCACGCCCGAGATAATTAAAGGCGTGCGCGCCTCATCAATCAAAATGGAATCCACTTCATCCACAACGGCAAACGCGAGTTTACGCTGGACGCGCTCGGCCACACCCGTGACCATATTATCGCGCAGATAATCAAAGCCAAATTCGTTATTCGTGCCATAAGTAATATCGCAAGCATAGGCCGCACGCCGCGTCGCATTATCCAACCCGGGAATAATAATACCCGTCGTCAACCCCAGAAAAGCATACACCTGCCCCATCTGTTCCGCATCCCGCTTGACGAGATAATCATTAATCGTCACCAGATGCACATTCTCGCCCGACAGCGCATTCAGATACAGCGGCAACACCGCAACCAAGGTCTTCCCTTCGCCGGTTTTCATCTCCGCAATTTTACCCTGATGCAGCACCATACCGCCAATCAACTGCACATCAAAATGCCGCATCCCCAAAACGCGTCGACTCGCCTCACGCACCACCGCAAACGCTTCAATCAATAAACTATCCAAACTCGCACCCGCCACCACGCGCGCTTTAAACTCAGCCGTTTTAGCAGAAAGTGCCGCATCAGACAGCGCCTGCAGCTCAGGCTCCAACGCATTGATCGCCCGCACCTTGCGCTGCAACTCCTTTAAAATCCGATCATTACGACTACCCAATAATTTGGAAACTATCTGCTGAATCATAACCCGCCTTGTCCGCTCATCTTGCTGAAAAAAGCATTATAACCTAAGTCCCCCCACGACAGGAAGACGTCGAGACTGCATGGGCGTTTTTAAAAGAGAAAGGGGCAGGCTGCGATATTGCAAGCTACCTTACTGATGAATGGACAACCGAGGTCGAACTCAGCCCACTCCATATTGCCTGCTTGAACGGCCATGTCGACATCGTACGCGCCATACTGCAAGACGCACCCAAACTCTCAGGCCAAACAGGATCCCACCCAGAGTGCGATATATTGGAGCTAATCGAGGTTACTCCCATTTTTTTTGCCTTATATGCTCAAAAAAACACAGTAAAAATAATAGCAGCACTATTAGGGGCGGGAGCAGACGTAAACCATATATCATTGCATGAGGCAACCCCCTTGCATGCAGCACTTAGATTTAGCTGCGATGCAAGCATCATTGAACAACTCTTAGTATGCGGAGCCGACATTCATTACACGAATGACCGTGACGAATACCCATCTATTCCTGCGGTTCTTGATGACCTTGATGGCCCTGATAAGCCTAAATACCACCTGGCTCCATCATTAAAAGACCCGGAAGTCATCAAAGTACTCAGAAAATATAAGGACTTCAAGGTACTATTTCCTGTCTGGGAAGCAAGACAAGAAGTCTTAGGCGCAATGGTCATGGCCAAACAAGCAGACGACCTCATAAAAAGAACGGCAGCGAGTGCAGGCTCAAGCGGGAAGCGAGCCAGAGCAGAAGAGCCGGCTCCGGCTCCAGGCGCAGGCGCAGGTGCAGGTGCAGGCGGCGGCTCTAGCGCAAGTATGGGCACAAGTGTTCACACCCTTGACGAAACCGCAAAGAAACTGGCTGGGGTCTTTATGAATCAAAGATTTTCTCAGTTTGGCAAAAATCCAGATGAGGAGCTTCGATTGACCGCCGAAATAGGTGCGCGTGTTGTTACCTTCATAGGCCCTCTAGAAACCCCAAGCCCTGCGCATGGCTAGAATTTTTCCACACAATGCTTTAAAATACCCACTCGACTTTTCAAATCTGTAAATATGAAATCTTTAAGTGTGGTAATTTTGGCAGGGGGCTCGGGGACGCGCATGGCGTCTAATAAGCCTAAAGTGCTCCATACGCTGGGTGGCAAAACCTTGCTGGACCATGTGATTGATGCAGTTTTGCCGCTGGAACCGGCACAGCTTTTTGTCGTATATGGCCATCTGGGCGAAGTGGTGCTGGAGGCGATGGCGCATCGCAATCAGCAGGTGACCTGGGTGGAGCAGAAAGAGCGCCTGGGTACGGGACATGCACTGCAACAAGTACTGCCTTTGTTGGATTCAGATAGCAATACTTTGATTTTATGCGGCGATGTGCCCCTGATCGGCACTGAGACTTTACGCCATTTGATTGCAGCCACGCAAAAAAATCAGCTGGGATTGATCACGGCGCAGCTTAAAAACCCGACCGGCCTGGGACGGATTATTCGCGATGCCTATATGCAAGTGCAAGGGATTGTGGAAGAAAAAGATGCGAGCGAGATGCAAAAACAAATTACGGAAATCAATACCGGCATTTATTGCATCCCTACGCTCTTACTACAAAAATGGCTGCCCAAGCTGACCAACAATAACAATCAAAAAGAATATTATTTGACAGATGTCGTGCGCCTGGCAAATGCAGAACACACGCCGATTACCGTCTCCAGTCCTGAAAAAACCGAGGAGATTTTTGGCACCAATACGCGCATTGAACTCGCGGCACTGGAACGCATTTATCAACGCTGGCAATGCGAGCAACTGATGTTAAAAGGCGTCACCCTGATGGACCCCAAACGCGTAGATATTCGCGGTGAAGTGATCCCAGCCCGCGATGTGACGATTGATGTGAATGTCGTTTTAAAAGGCAAAGTTGTCCTCGCCGAGAATTGTATGATTGGCCCCAATTGCGTGCTGGAAAATGTCAGCCTCAAAGCGGGCACGATCATTCACGCCAACTCTGTCATTCAAAATGCAGACATCGGTGCAGGATGCGTGATTGGCCCCTTTGCCCGCATTCGTCCGGATACGGTGTTGGCAGATGGCGTGCATGTCGGCAATTTTGTTGAACTTAAAAATGCCCACATCGGCGAGGGCTCCAAGGCGAATCATCTGAGTTATTTAGGCGATACCGTGATCGGCAAAAAAGTGAATATCGGCGCCGGCGTGATTACCTGTAATTATGATGGAGCGCACAAACATCAGACCACCATTGAAGATGAGGCCTTTGTGGGCTCAGATGTCCAATTGATTGCTCCCGTCACGATTGGCAAAGGCGCTACCATTGGCGCAGGCACAAGCCTCAGCAGCAATGCACCTGCCGGTGAACTCACCGTCGGACGCGCGAAACAACAAACCATTCCAGGCTGGAAACGGCCGCAAAAATAGGAGTTTTAGATTATGTGTGGCATCGTCGGTGCAATTGCAGAAAGAAATATCGTTCCGATCTTAATTGAGGGCCTGCGTCGTTTAGAATACCGCGGCTATGACTCTGCGGGCCTGGCGGTTATTGATAATGAACATGAATTCAAACGCGTGCGTACTTTAGGCAAGGTGCAGGAACTCGCCAATAAAATTCACGCACATCCCTTGAGTGGCAAAATCGGTATCGCGCATACGCGCTGGGCCACGCATGGCAAGCCCTCCGAGGCCAATGCCCACCCGCATATCGTCGGAGATATTGTCGTCGTTCATAATGGCATTATCGAAAATTATGCTGAACTCAAAGCCGTCCTCCAGAAAAAAGGCGTGATCTTTCAATCCGAAACGGATACCGAAGTGATCGCCCACCTCCTGGAACAGGAAATGAAAACCGCAGCACATCCGCATGATGCGATCAATGCCGTGGCGCCGCTTTTAAAAGGGGCCTATGCTTTGGTGATCATGCATCGCTTGCATAAAGACCGCCTCTTTGCCGTGCGTAAAGGCTCTCCCCTGGTGTTGGGCGTAGGCATTGAGGAGAATTTTGTCGGCTCCGATAGCCTCTCCCTCCTGCCGGTGACGCGTCGTTTTATTTATCTGGAAGAAGGCGATACTGCAGAGATCAGCCGTTTTGACATCCAGATTTTTAATCAGGGCAAAGTCGTGACACGCCCGATTGAGGAGCTGAATCTGAATGATGATGCCGCCCTCAAAGGCCACTACAAACACTTTATGCTGAAAGAAATTTTTGAACAGCCCCGCGTGATCAGCAACATTCTGTCTCAATATGTTGAGCATGATCGTATTTCCTTGGAAAGCTTTGGCGAGCGCGCGCCTGAGTTATTGCCGCGGATCAAACACATCAAAATCGTCGCCTGCGGCACCAGTTATCACGCCGGTCTCATGGCAAAATACTGGCTGGAAGATTTTGCAGAGATCAGCTGTGATGTGGAGATTGCCAGCGAATATCGTTATCGGAAAAGCGTGGTGCCGGCAGATAGCCTCTTTATCGCCATCTCCCAATCCGGTGAAACGGCGGATACCCTGGCCGCTTTGCGTCTGGCGAAAAAACAAGGCTATCTCGGCAGCCTGTCAATCTGCAATGTGCCGACCAGCACCATGGTCCGTGAGGCGGATTTATGCTTCCTGATGTGTGCCGGCGTGGAGGTGGGCGTGGCGTCTACTAAAGCCTTTACTGCGGAAATTCTTGGCCTGTTTTTATTAAGCCTCGCTTTGGCTGAGGTCAAAGGCAAGCACCCGCTTCAAATCAGCGAACTCCAGCATCTCCCGAGCATCCTGAACCAAATTTTAAATTTGGATAAAGAGATTGAAAAACTCGCAGAAAAATTTAAAAATAAACAACACGCCCTCTTTTTAGGTCGCCATGTGTATTATCCACTGGCGCTGGAAGCAGCACTCAAGATGAAAGAGATCTCCTATATTCATGCCGAAGCCTATGCTGCGGGAGAGCTCAAACACGGACCGCTTGCCCTCGTGGATGAAGATATGCCGGTGATTGTGTTCCTGCCTCCCGATGCACTGGCCGAAAAAACCCAGTCCAATATCGAAGAAATCGCCACGCGCGGCGGAGAGCTGTATGTCTTCGGCCAGATCGACAAAGTGCCGGCGCAGGTTCAGGCCAAGTGGATCCAGATTCCCTTTGATGCCAATCCATTGCTGTACCCCTTGATTGCCATTGTCGCAATGCAGTTATTATCGTATCATGTTGCGGTTTTAAAAGGCACGGATGTGGATCAGCCGCGTAATCTCGCCAAAAGCGTTACGGTTGAATAGGCGCAAACGACTGATCCAAGTCTGGAAAGCAGAGAATCAACAGGCGTGAAAAAGGAGAGCCTTTGCGCTGATCATATGCAGCCACATTTTCATTATAGAGGGTGGTGTAATAAGCACGCTGCTGCGAATCGGCTAAGGTTTTTAAAGTCGTCTGCAGCGCAATAAGCTCCTTGATTTCATAGCGCAGACTACTGTAATTGGCGAGCAAATACAGGATCAAAACAAATATCAGCAGAATCAAAAAGTGGCCGATAAAAACCATCTGCTTTATTTCACAATCGCATTCGCGCTGAGGAGACCATTGCGAATCTGCGTTTCTAGATCACTGATCGTGGTGGGAGAAGACGCGAGAAACACACTGTGCGAGCCACTCTTGGCACCGATTTCTTTCAAGGTATCACAATATTGTGACATCAACACCAGGGTCATAATATCTTTCGCTGAGACCTCCGGCGCGATCCTTTTAAACTCATCCACGGAGGTGCCCATCCCGCCAATAATCGCTTTCCGTGCATTGGCCAAACCCTCACCCTGCAAGCGCATACTCTCGGCTTCTCCTTCCGCTTGTTTAATGCGGATGATTTTTTCAGCCTCACCTTTTTGAGTCGCTGCCACACGCAAACGGGTTGCCGCATTGATTTCATTCATTGCCTGCTTCACCTTTTCATCCGGATTAATGTCCGTGACCAAGGCTTTGAGAATCGCATAGCCAAATTGTTGCATGATCTCTTTCAGCTCCGCTTCCACCGACTGCGCAATTTCTTCTTTTTTCTCAAAAACTTCATCCAGCGTAATTTTCGGCACTTTCGCACGCACCACATCAAACACAAAAGATTTAATCTGCGCCTGATGATCCGTTAATTTGTAATACGCCTCATACACTTTATCCTGCAAAGTTGCATACTGCACACTGACATTCAAATTCACAAACACATTATCATTCGTTTTGGTCTCCACCATCACATCCAATTGGCGCAAACGCAGATTCACCAGGCCCACCACCTGCTCGATCAGGGGAATCTTAAAATTAATCCCCGGCCCCGCGAGGCGCTTGAATTTCCCAAGACGCTCCACCACGCCGACGGTTTGCTGTCTCACGGTAAATACCGCATTCATCAGCAGCGCAATTACGATCACGGCAATAAAAGCAAAAATAATAAATTGTACGGCGGGCATGGCTTCATCCTGTTGATTCATCAAATAGGTATTCAGTATAACACAAAACTCCTCAGGATATTTTCCCTCCTTCCTCGCGGAGGAGGGCCAGGGTGGAGGGGGAATTGCACACTGATCTTTACATTATTTTCTTATTCATGTATAATAAAATTATTATTAAAAAATAAAATAAGGTCAAAAATGCGTAAAAAATCAATTTTTATCTTCAGCCTGTTTAGCGCATCCAACGCATTTGCCTCCTTGATTCATGTTCAAGGCGGGACTTTTTTAGATGGCGACATCAGCATTCACTACCCCTGCGGCTCGGGCGGCGAGCCATTGGTCATTTACAGTATGCCGATCAACAATACTGCCCCGATTTCCTCTCTGGTACCCATCTATCCCAGCTATGTGAAAAATGGTTACAACGCCGATATTCTGACCGTTGATGCAGGTGCTCAAAGCACATTGACCTCGCGCAGTGATCTGATTGTAGCAGATTTTAATCCCGGCATGAGCGCGGTTCATTTTGGCTTAAGCCGCGCTGATCAAACGCCTTTTTATGTAAATACCATTAATTTTGCGGCCATTGATGCGACGCCGACCAGCCATTTTGTCAGCAGTTTTAACGTCAAAGTGAATGGCGCCACCTATGTAGAAACCGTGACACCTTTAAGAATGCCCTTTTTTATTGAGGACCAAAACTTTTTAATCCTCTCTGCAGTCCAAAGTATTGAAGGTGCTCAATATTCCTGGGACCAAAGCAAGCCCTGGCAAACTTATACCAACCCCACGCGCTATCCCATTCCCTATCGCTTTACTCCGCAAGCCGCGCCAGGAAGCAGCACAGCCACCTATAATGGCTTTGGCTTCTGGGTCTGCGGCCAGGATAATCCCAATGCAAGCGCCCCGGCAGGACTCCGTGCAAAAGCTGGGCAAAGCGCTCAGGATCTGCTCCCCGCTCAATAGTTATACCAATCCAATGTTTGGACAGGATTTACTGCGGCGAGTTCCGCAGCGTAGCGAGGACCTGTCTGAGTAAGCGGTAAGTTCTGGCCAAGCATTGGATTGGTATTAGGGCTTGATGTTGGCGAGGACACGGCTGGCAATATATAAACTCGCGACCACCAACACCATCCCGATCAGATCGATGCCAGTAATCGGTTCACCAAAAAAGAAGTGCCCTTGAATCAGCGTCAACGGCGGCGCTAAATAAAAAAAGTTCGCCACCTTGGTTGCAGAATGTTTTTTGTATAACCAGCTTAATAACAAAATCGTACCGATGGACAAAACCAGCGCCAACCACAGCAAAGCAAAAATCAAGTGCCCATTCCAGACAATCACCTGCCCGCGCTCTAGCCACGTCGACAGCCCCCAGAAAATCAAGCCCGCTGGAATATACTGCAGAAACACCATGATCACCACATTGAATTCAGAGCACTTATTTTTTTGATACAGCGTCCCCAACGTAATGCCTATCAGCGCAATACACGCCGGCAAAATCGTATTCCAATGCACGGGGATGGATAAATGCCCATTACTCATCACGCATAAAAGTCCCACAAAACCCAGCAAACTCGTCAGTAAAATTTTAAGCAAATGGGTGCGATGCACAATCAGCGCAGTCAAAATCGGCTGCATCCCGACAATAATAGCCGTGTCCCCCACCGGCAGCGCCATTTTGAGCGCACAAAACACCCCTCCCAGATAGCCCACATGAATCAACAGCCCACTGCCAAATACATGCACATAGCCACGATGCCAGCGTGGAAACTTCAGCCGAAAGCAAAGAATCAAACCCGACAGCACGATCAATGCAATCAGAAATCGCAGCGCTAAAAAAGTAAACGGTTCAATGTAAGGCAAACCAAAGCGTGCGCCGATGAAGCCTGTACTCCAGAGTACTGCAAATAATAATGGTACAGCATTGACAAACATGGTTCCCCTCCGCAAAATCAATTGCCTCAGCGCACAAACACCCAACGATCCTGATCTGAATGCGCCGCCGAAAATCGATACTGATCCACATTAAATGCTTGAATGGCTGCTGTTTCAGTGAGTCGATTTTCAATGATATACCGCGCCATCTTCCCCCGCGCGCGCTTTGCCATCAACGCAATCACCCGATATTGTCCCTGACGCTGCTCTCTAAACTCAATATGGAGCACCGGATATTTCAGCCCCTGCATCTGCACCGCTTTGAAATATTCTTGAGAAGCCAGATTAATCAGCACCGGATGGGTTTGCTGCGCCAAATTTTGATTCAACAACTCAGTAATCCGCCCATCCCAATATTGATAAAGATTCGTTCCTTTCGGCGTAGTCAAAGTCGTACCCATTTCCAAACGATGCGGCTGAATATAATCCAAAGGCCTGAGCGCCCCATACAAGCCGGATAAAATCAGCAGATGCGCCTGGGCAAATTCAAGCGCAGCCGGAGACAAAGTCGCCGCCGCTAAGCCTTGATACACATCTCCCTGAAAAGCAAAAATAGCCGGCACACGCGGCGCTTCCTCAAAAGACTGAAACCGCTCAAAGTTCAATTTCCCCAAAGCAGGACTGATCGACATCAATTTTTGCAGATCCGCCGCGGATTTTTCCTGTAAGACCCCAATCAACTCTTGCGTTTCAGTTAAAAATGCAGGCCGTGTGGATGGGAGTGTAGGAAGCGGAGGAGTAGCAAAATCCTGACGCTTTGCCGGAGAAATTAAAATGAGCATGCTGATACGCGGTCTCCACAGAGTTATTGGCTTGATTGTGTCATGGTATCACATAAGATAAAAATTGGGTAAAGCAACAGAGATGAAATATCTACTCTGAACCTACTGTTACTAAGTTAAACCAGTTAAACGCCTCTAATTTGCCTTAAAATCTAGCTTCACTCAATCCTCCCCCGTCGAGGCTACGGCATGCACACATCTCTGAGCGAATTGCAAACTCACTCGTCATCCTGACACTCCTGGCAAAGCCAGGAGGCGTCAGGACCCAGGACCCAATCATGTGCGCAGCTCCTTAAAATGAAACTAAAGAATAGAACAAAAATTACGCGTGCATGAATGCATGATGTTAATGCTAATCCAGATC
>CAMARA010000016.1 GCA_945860585.1 Francisella tularensis subsp. holarctica
CAATTAAAAATGAACTCCGTGGCAGAGATGGTGGCAGATCTTCCCAAAGCCTGTGATGTCGGCACCAAGAAAGACAGCCAGGGCTATAAGATTAGCTGGCGCGGCTACAAGCTGCATATTGACACGGCTGATGGCGATATTCCCATCTCGTGTATTCTTACCTCAGCGTCCACGCATGACAGTCAGGTTGCCATTCCTTTGGCTGAGATGAGCAAGACGCGCGTCACCAACTTGTACGATTTGATGGATGCGGGCTATGATTCCGGCTTGATCCGTGTGCATTCTGATTCCCTGGGGCATGTACCGCTTATTGATTTTAATCATCGCAGCCCAAAGGATACGCGTGCCTTTGATCCGCATGAAGCGGCCCGGTACAAAGAACGTAGCTCAGCAGAGCGTGTCAATTCAAGATTAAAAGACAGCTTTGGTGGGCGCTTTGTGAGAGTGCAAGGCTATGCCAAAGTGATGTGTCATTTGATGTTTGGGATTATTTGCCTGACGGCTGAGCAATTGGTCGCCTGCATTCCTCAAGTCGCATAAGCGCTGTAGCAAAAAAGAATCAATCGCGCCCTGCGAGGCAATGCCCTACCTGGAAAAGCAAAAAATTGTTTATTTTTACTGCAATGTGTCTAAAAAATTACCCGCGGACGCCTGGCGGCGTCGATCCATTCAGCTGGCGCTGTTTATTCGGCCATTCCTGAAAATAATATTGCAAGAGGCTCTTTATATTTTACAAAATAGCACAGCATCTTGAGTGTTTTTCTGGCGTCATAGGAGGGAGTTCGATCATCGTACCATACACAGTCGTCGTAGAGGCAGTTGACAAAATGGTTTTAGAAGAAGGAGTCCCCCCTGGTGGTCCACCAGGACCTCCCGCGCCAGCAGGGCCAGCATCTGCTGGGGATTTTCCTCTTTGGCATGCGACGTGATGGTGGTTTAAAAACGTGCGACAGGTCTGCAGTGTGTCATCTGTGTTAGCCAGGTGCCGGGCGCATTCTAGAAATGGATAATAATGGTGTCCCGCATTAACAGATGCTTCTTCAGGAGGCGTAAAAAATTTATCTAATTTTCTTTTTGGAGCAGTGTCGTATTGTGCAATGTCTTTGAGTTTATCTTGTGCATCTTTCCAGAATGCTAAAGCATATATGGTCACAGCCAGCGCATATCGCGTCTTTTGTGCTGCACTGTCAGACCGAAATCTAAAATAACCTTTCGTTCTAAGATAGCGCTGTTGTCCAGTTGGAGCCACACTATCATTTTCTAGATCAACGGGCTGGACGACCCAGGTTTTTTTCCCTTCTGCAGTCGTCCTCCCCTCTGATGCTGCAAAATTTTCAGGTTTGATATCGTGATTAACCAGGCCATGGTCTTGTTGCCGAATGGTGATATCTAATACGCCTAAGGCTAAAGCATATAGCTGTAGCATGATGCTTGCATTGGGACGTGAGGTAATGTTTTTTGGATAGTCCCTGTCAAGCGTATCGCGTATAGCAAATAAGTCTTGACCGTAATTTTTGTAAATATAACATGCGTAACCCCCGTCCGGAAAGTCTCGGTCCGGGGCGGGTTCGGCATAACTGCCTTTGAAATAGTCTGGATAGAGTTTTTGAGTTTCGGGGTGAAGTGGGTTTGTTAGCGCCTTAGCCAAATCAGGATGGTGAATTTTTTTGATGACTACCTTTTCACCATTGAGTGTGCCCCAAAAAATACGGTTCCTCTTGAGTTTTTTATTGTCATTATAAATAAACTCCCGTCCATGCATAAGCCCTTCTGGTGGAGCATCTGGTAATCCAATCATCGTATAAGCCATTTAAAACAATGTCTTTTTATTCTAACAAAAAATTGTTAAAGAGGGGAACAAGAATTAATTGTTTATATTTTTATTGAAATCTGTCTGCGCTATTCTTCGATCCTGGATCTGTGATATGATGAGCCTTAAAATAGGGAAAGAGATGCGACTTTAAGATGGGGTATATTTTAAATCATACCTTGGCGGCGGATAGTCTGGCTTTGGCGGAGCTGCCGCTGTGCGAATTACGCTTGATGAATAATCAGCATGTGCTGTGGCTGGTGTTGATTCCGCGGCGGGATCACGTGACGGAACTGCTGGATTTAGCGGCGGCGGATCAGGCTGTATTGCTGGCGGAGATTAACCAGGTTTCAGCGCTGTTAAAGCAACATTTTCCCTGTGATAAATTAAATATTGCTTTGCTTGGAAATGTCGTGCCGCAATTACATGTGCACATCATCGCGCGTCGCTTTGATGATGCGTATTTTCCGCGGGCGCCGTTTGGGTTGCCGGGGCAGCCTTATGCCGCTGAGGCAGGGCAGCAGCTTATTCAGACTTTGCAAGCTTTATTATGACGCAGCATTTACTAGTATTTGATCTCTCGAATTTATGCTATATCGGCGCCAATAGTCAGCGCAATCAGGCTGAGGCGACGGTGGAGTTTTATTTCAATGCGGCGACGGAGTATCTGCGCAGTCAGTATCGTTATTTTAAGCCGGATTTGCTGGTGTTTGCCTGTGATCATGAGGAAGAGTACTGGCGTAAAAAAATGTTTCCCGAGTATAAGGCTCAGCGCGTCGATAGTGAGTTAAAACAGAAAATTCGCCAGGTGATTCAGCGTTTTAAAACCGAAAATGCGCATCTTTGTTTAGAGCATCCAGGCTGTGAAGCAGATGATGTGATTTATGCCTTGTGTGCGTTTACGGATTTTCAGGTGACAATCGTGAGTTCAGATGGTGATTTTGAGCAATTGCTCAGCGAGCGCGTCCGCGTATTTAATCCGATGCAGTGCCAGTTTCGACGTGCCTCCACGCAGCTGCCCTTTGATTTGTTTGTCAAATGTATTCGCGGCGATCGCAGTGATAATATTCCTTCGGTCATGCCGATGGTGACGCGTAAACGTTTGCAGGAGGCATTTCGTGCCGCAGATCCGATTGCAGTTTTGGAAAAATATGAGCGCCTGAACTTAAGCCTGCGTGAGGATTACGAGCGGAATCGCAGTTTGATTGATTTGAGTTATCTGCCTGAAAGCTTCAAAGCCATTTTGATGGAAAAAATCAAGGACTATTTTAAAGCATGACCGAATTTGAAATGATCAGGCAGTATTTTTATCGAGATACCCCAGCCCGTGCGGAAATTTTGCTGGGGAATGGAGATGATTGTGCCGTACTGAAAAGCACGCAGGCGCTGGCTTTGTCAATCGATACTCTGGTGTTAGGGACGCATTTTACGGAAGACATGGCACCCTTTGATCTAGGTGCACGGGCCCTGGCGGTGAACTTGAGTGATTGCGCAGCGATGGGGGCTAAGCCATTGGCTTTTTTGTTAGCCTTGACTTTGCCAGTGCTCGAGCCGGCTTGGTTAGAGGCGTTTTCCCAGGGGCTGTTTGCAGAGGCAGCCAAATTCAATCTTCCCTTAATTGGCGGCAATACGACGCGCGGGCCGTTATCGATTACGATTCAAATTGTGGGAGAAGTCACGCAGCCCTTAAAACGCAGTGCAGCTCAAGTTGGCGATGATATTTATGTGAGTGGCATCTTGGGGGCAGCGGCGCTGAAAATTCAGCCGCGTGTGGAATTGGGCCTGGCTTTGACAGAGATTGCCCATGCCGCGATTGATGTGTCTGATGGCTTGATTCAAGATCTCCAGCATATTCTGGAAGCCTCACAGTGTGGAGCGGCCCTGGTGTCCGCACAGATTCCTTGTCATGATACTTTGGAGCAGGCCTTGTATCGAGGCGAGGATTATGAGCTCTGCTTCACTGCGCCGCAGTCAATGCGCTCCAGAATTCAGACTTTAGCACAGGCTTTGAGTCTTCCCCTTACGCGTATCGGTACCATCACGCAGCAATTGGATTTTTTGCTGGATGATCAGCCCGTGCAGATTAAAGGATACCAACACTTTTTATGAAAATCTTGATTACCCGCCCTGAGCCAGAAGCCTCCGTCTTAGCCCACAGTCTGCGCGCCGAAGGCCATGAAGTAGTCGTGTTGCCGCTCTTGCAGATTCAATTGCTGGCGAAAAGCGAAGTACCCGTCTTGGGTGAAAAGCTGATTTTTGTCAGTAAAAATGCGGTGTGTGGTTTTCAGTATTGGGCACTATGTCAGGGGAAAACGTTGTTTGCGATGGGGCCGGGAACGGCGGGTTTGTTACGTGAGCGGGGGCTGGAGGTCGTGTATCCCCAGACGGCAGGGGGCACAGAGGCGTTATTGTCTATGCCAGATCTGCAGGATTTGAGGGGGCAAAAATGGACCGTGATTGCAGGCAGGCCCGGACGCCCAGACTTACAACTTGCTTTGCAGGCGCGGGGTGCAGAGGTCCATTGCCACGAAGTCTATGTGACCCGCCGCATCCCTCTGGATGCAGGGCAAAGACAGCAGCTGCAGGATCAGTATGATCTGGTCATTATCACGAGCCTGGATGCGCTGCGTTATGCCTGTGAGTCTGGGCTTCGCTCCGATCTAAAAATTTCAATTTTATCGCAAAACATGTTAAAATATGCGGAAAGCCATGGGTTCCAGCAGTTTTTAAAATTGGACTTGGGTGATCAAGCTGAAATCTGCATCAAAATAAAGGAAAGCCAGTGAGAGAAATCATTTACTTTTTAGGGGCCCTGGGCGTGGCAGTGATCTGCGGCCTGTTTTTGGCGCATGTGCCGGCATTTGTATTAGTCGAAGTCGGTCATTTTTCGATTGCAGTGCCGATCTGGCTGCTGGTCATTTTTGTTTTAGTCTTGAGCGTGGTGTGGATGATTTTGCGCCAAGTTATCCGCCGCATTTTAATTGTGCCGCAAGCCTTGCATCAGCAATTGGATATCATGCGCCAACGTCAAAAAGTCCGCAAAAAAATCGAAGCCATCGAAGTCGGCATCAAGCGTGCAAGCCGAGCTGTGGCACCATGAGTGCGCTGCTGATTCTCGTGAATGAACAAGATGAGCCGATCGGTGAGGCTGAAAAATTACAGGTCCATCAGGAAGGCTTATTGCACCGTGCTTTCTCCGTTTTATTATATCGGCGCGTGCAGGGCAAAATAGAAGTCCTCTTGCAGCAACGGCACGCGGCTAAATATCACAGCGGCGGCTTATGGACCAATACCTGCTGCAGTCATCCGCGTCCGGGAGAAACCACAGTGGCGGCCGCAGAGCGGCGTCTGCTCGAAGAAACTGGCATTACCGTGCCCTTGCAGGAAATCGCCGTGTTCCGCTATATGGCCCATTTTGCCAATGGCTTGATTGAGCATGAGGTGGATCATGTTTTAGTGGCGGAATTTGCGGGGCAGCCTCAGCATTTTGATCCTACAGAAATTGAGATCATGCAATGGTGGGAGCTGGGGAAATTAAAGCGTCATCTGGACGAAGCGCCTTATGTTTATACCCCCTGGTTTGGGCGGGTTTTGGCAGAGTTTGAAGCCTGGCTTTAGCTCCCTCCCCCCTAGCCCTCCTCCGCAAGGGAGGAGGGAATTTTGGTGGTATCTTTTTGAGCGCGCGGATGAGCATTTTCATAGACTTTGAGCAGATGCTGGAAATCGAGATGTGTGTAGATTTGCGTCGTCTGAATATCACTGTGCCCTAATAATTCCTGCACCGCACGCAAATCACCGCTGGACTCGAGTAAGTGGGTGGCAAAACTATGGCGCAACATATGCGGGTGAAGGTGGATCCCGTGTTCAATGCCCCATTTTTTAAAACGATATTCAATGGCGCGCGGGCTTAAGGGCAGACCTTTTTTGCTAATAAAAACAAATTCATTCGGCCCCTTTAAAAAAGTCTCGCGTTGACTTAACCAGGTTTGGAGCGTGTTTTTAGCCTGGGTGCCAAATGGAATCAGGCGGGTTTTGTTGCCTTTTCCCAAGACGCGCAATTGTTGATCGCCCCAGGAAATATCCTGCAGTTTGAGTTGGCAGAGTTCAGAAAGACGCAGGCCTGAGGCATAGGTCAGCTCCAGCATGGCAAGATCGCGCTGCATGAATTCCTCCTGATGATCAGCCTGGAGGAGCGGCTCCATACGATCCACATGCAGCGTGGCGGGGAGTTTTTGTGGGGCTTTGGGCGCGCGGATAGCTGAAGTGGGATCGTTGATCAGCGGCTGCTGTTGATGCAAAAAGCGATAAAAACTGCGCGTGGCCGAGAGCATACGGTGCAGCGAAGAGGTAGACAGCCCTTTGGCATGGAGTTGGCTGAGCCAGGATTTAATTTGCTGCGGCGCCAGCGCGGGCCAGGGGAGCTGCAGCTTTTGCGCATAATTTTGCAGGTTTTGAATATCGCGTTGATAGCTTTTCAAGGTGTGCGGAGAGTAGTTTTTTTCTGCAAATAAATACTGCATAAAAGCGCTTAAATCTGCGTCCTGATTCGTCATCCTGATCCCCCATGTGAAACTTGGGGTGTCAGGACCCAGGTGAAAATCGCTATTTGGGTCCTGGATCCTGATGAATGCTGCGCATTATCAGGACGACGGAATCGAACATGTAAATCTGCGTCCATTAATAGTCTCGATGGACCACAAAATCTAAAATGGAGTCCAGTAAGGTGGTGGAACCTGGTAAGGCGCGGAGGCAGCTTTTGGCGGCAGTTGTTTCTGTCTGCAGAAGTGCTTCAGTACCGCTATGGCCTAAAATTCTAACAAAAGAGGCTTTGTGGGCGATTTCATCTTTGCCGGCGGTTTTGCCTAATTTTTCCGTGGAAGCGGAGCCATCCAGTAAATCATCTTGAATTTGGAAGAGGAGGCCGATATGTTTAGAAAATTGCTGCAGCGATTCAGCAATATCTGGTGCCGCTTCTGCATAGATCAGGGGCAGGCGTATACAGGCCTCAATCAAGGCACCAGTTTTGAGTTGATGCAGCAGGCAGAGTCCATCAAAGTCCAGCGCTTTGCCTTCGGCTTCGATATCGAGATACTGGCCGCCCGCCATGCCGTTTGCGCCCATGGATTGCGCGAGAACATGCAGCATTTTAACGCGTTTCAGGCTGTTGAAGTGGGGCGTAATGGCACCACTCAGGATGGCAAATGCTTCGGTGAGTAAAGCATCGCCACATAAAATAGCCGTGGATTCCCCAAATGCCACATGGCAGGTTGGTTGGCCGCGGCGGAGCACATCATTGTCCATGGCTGGCAGATCGTCATGTACCAGTGAAAAAGCATGGATCATTTCAATCGCGGCTGCGTAAATATCCAGTTCTACGTCGGGTACCTGCAGATAAGCTCCGGTTGCAAAGGTCAGCATGGCGCGAATACGTTTGCCGCCCTCTAAAGATGAGTAACGCATCGATTCAAAAAAACGTTCCAAGGCAGAATGGCGGCTAATGAGCGTTTTTTGCAAAAAAGCCTGCACCCGCGTTTGGGAGATTTGTTGCCAGAGCTGGATTTCATTCATGCATCGTCTCGCTTAGCAGTGTGACTTTTTGCTCGGCTTCGGTAAGAATTTTTTGGCAGTGTTTAATCAAGCCGATACCGGTTTCATAGAGGCCGATCGCTTCTTCTAGAGGCACAGCTTGGCGCTCGAGATCGGCGACAATTTTTTCAATCTGCTGCATGTTTTCTTCAAAAGACGCTGCTTTTTTTAGTTTAGCCATGATGGGTTCCAGAAAGCTATAGAATAATTTATTTTACGCAAAAGGGCGGTTTTTGTAAATCAGGGTTATTATGCTGCTAAAAAATAATAGTCCTGGAAAAACAAGCATGGCATGGACGCCCCAATGTGGCCAGAGCATGCCGATCAAGGGTTGAAAAATAATGCCGGCACAGATCGTCAGCGCATTGCAGAGGCCAATGGCAATGCCGCGCATTTCGGGTGGGACACTGCGTTCAGCAATATAAAAAGCAATGACATTGCCGCCGCCTAAAAACCCCATGAAAAATAAGCTGATGCGCAGGAGCGTGGGGTCGTTTCCCGCATACATCATCGTCAAAGTACAGCCCAAGAGTGCAAAAGCAAGCGTGATAATCAATTTTTGATGGGGGATGTAACGTTCATTGATCGCGCCTAAGAGCGGACAGCCGAGGCCAAATCCGAACGGGATCAGGGCAATCAAATGCGAGGCACTGAGGTAGTCTAAATGGTAACGGTTTTGCAGATAGGGGTTTCCCCACAGCGAGGCAAAAATGGTGATAACGCCAAACATGCCGGAGCAATAGGCCCCCGCCAGCCATACGGAGGGGGTGGTCATAACAGCGCGACCATATTTTTTAAATTGGGGCCAGATTTTGTAGGGCAGTTTTTGATAATGGGGTGGGTTTTTGAGAAAAATGAAAATCAGTAGCAAAAACAGCAGTCCCACCCCAATAAATCCATATAACAGTGAGCGCCAGCCCGCCTGCAAAATAAAGCGCGGTGCACTCGCCTGTCCGCCTGCCGTGAGAAACATACTGAGCATTTCGCCCAAGCCCACAAAGCTGGTAAAGAGTCGCGGTCCAAACCAGGAGGCCGCCGTGAACACCATGCCGACAAAGGCAAAGCCGGCGCCCGTTCCCATCATAAAGCGCCCACAGAGTGCGATATAAAAAGAAGAGGTGGATGCCAGCATAATCAGTCCTATGATAAACAGACTGACGGCATAGCGAATGATTTTTTGAATGCCGATGGCGTCAAAGAGAAAACCGGCAGGCACCTGCATCAACGCATAGCCATAAAAAAAGCTGGAAGATAAAAAGCCCACTTCCGTTTGATCGATGCGAAATGACTGCTGCCAGGCTGCTTCCATCAGATTGCCTGAAATTTGCATAAAAAATTGAAAAAAGCAGAAAAAAGCCATGAGGCCCCACATGATGAGGCCGCGTTTAAAGGCAGGGAGCGGATGCAATGCAGATTGCCTGGTTACAAGCGTTCAGCAATTTTCTGCATATAGGCTTCCGTGGTGAGCCAGGGCTGATCTTTGCCAATGAGCAGGGCGAGATCTTTGGTCATATGGCCAGCTTCCACGGCATCAATAGTCGCCTTTTCTAGTTTATCTGCAAAGGCAACGACTGCAGGAGTTTGATCAAACTGACCGCGATAACGGAGTGCAGAGGTCCAGGCAAAAATAGACGCAATCGGATTGGTGGAGGTTTTGTTGCCTTTTTGATATTCGCGATAATGACGGGTGACGGTGCCATGCGCTGCTTCTGTTTCAACCGTTTTGCCATCGGGTGTGATCAAGACCGAGGTCATCAATCCTAAAGACCCAAAGCCTTGGGCCACAACATCAGACTGCACATCGCCGTCATAATTTTTGCAGGCCCAGACAAAGCCGCCATCCGATTTAATCGCGGAGGCAACCAGATCATCGATCAGGCGATGCTCATAGCTAATCCCCGCTGCTGCAAATTTTGCTGCAAATTCTGTCTCATAAATGCTTTGAAAAATGTCTTTGAAACGGCCATCATATTTTTTCAAAATAGTATTTTTGGTAGAGAGATACACCGGCATGTTTAAACTCAGGCCATAGTTTAAGCAGGCGCGCGCAAAGCCGGAAATGGACTCATCCACATTGTACATGGCCATTGCGACGCCATCGCCTTTAAATTTGAAGACTTCGTGATGGACAGGAGCACCGCCGTTTTCAGGGGTAAAAGTCAGGGTGAGCGTGCCCGGTTCTTTGACTACAAAATCGGTGGCTCGATACTGATCACCAAAAGCATGGCGGCCGATAATGATCGGTTTGGTCCAGCCCTGCACATAGCGCGGTACATTTTTGCAAATAATCGGTGCGCGAAAAATGGTGCCATCGAGAATATTGCGGATGGTGCCATTCGGCGACTTCCACATCTGTTGCAGATTAAATTCTTTCACCCGTGCTTCATCCGGGGTAATGGTTGCACATTTGACGCCAACGCCGTATTTTTGAATGGCATGGGCGGCATCAATGGTAATTTGATCCTGAGTCGCATCGCGTGATTCAATGCCGAGATCATAATATTTAAGATCGATATCCAAATAAGGCAGGATCAGCATTTCCTTGATTTGCGCCCAGATGATGCGCGTCATTTCATCCCCGTCCAACTCGACGAGGGGGGTGTGTACTTTAATTTTTGACATGTTTTTCTCCTATTCCATACGATACCGATTTTCGGCGAAGCGATATAATCTGCGCCAGAATACCAAATTTATCAGCGTAACCCAAGCGCACATCACGACGACACCTAAAGTAATGTTGGGGAAGGCCCCGATGAGCGTATTTTCCTGAATATAGGCGCCAAGTCCTCGTGCATGTAAAGTAATATGTCCCCAGTTGATGACTTCGGCGACGACACTGGCATTCCAAGCGCCGCCGGCCGCGGTGATAGCGCCGGTGAGATAATAGGGAAAAACCGCGGGCAGTAAAAAACGTTTCCATTTGAGCCAGCCGGATAAGTTCATATTCAGGGCGACGAGTTTTAATTCTTTGGGTATCATGGTCGCGCCGGCAATCACATTAAACAAAATATACCATTGCGTTCCCAATACCATCAGAGGCGCAGCCCAAATTTCAAAATTCAGATGGAAGCGCAAAATCATCACGACAAAAATGGGGAAAAATAAATTTGCGGGAAATGCTGCCAAAAATTGGGCGATGGGCTGCGCAATCTTGGCATAGCGTGGATTCAAGCCGATTTTAATGCCCAGTGGTAACCAGATCAGTGAGCAAATCAGGATAGATATAAAGACGCGTAAGGCGGTGATGCCTCCCAGCAAAACCACATTCCAGGTGTCTCGGAGTGGAATGGTGACATAGACCATTTTCCACAGCCAAAATACAAACAGCACGCCTAGCAGCGCCAAGCCGCTATACCACAGAGCATCGCTCCAGCGGTGAGGCACTTCTATTTTAAAATGCCGGCGTTTGAAGGCAATGGGCAGGCGCAGGTGAATCCAGATATTCCAAAGTCGATCCAGGCTGTCAAAACATTTGCGGGTCAGAGTAGTGCGCTGGAATAAATCCAATACCCAGGATTCCGCGCGCTCCTCATTCACTTCACCCAGACGAAATTTCTGAGACCAGGCCACCAGAGGGCGGAACATCAATTGATCGTAGAGCAGAATCACAATGAGCATGGTTAAAATGGCATAGAAAATCGCGTCGCCATTCTCACTGCTGATGGCGAGGGCAATGTAGGAGCCAATGCCCGGCAGGGTAATGGTTTGATTGGCAACCGAAATCGCCTCTGCCGCTACCACAAAAAACCAACCGCCCGACATGGACATCATCGCATTCCATAAGAGGCCCGGAATCGCAAACGGCATTTCCAAGCGCCAGAAGCGTTGCCAACTCGAGAGCTGATAGATTTGCGTGGCCTCAATGAGTTCCTGCGGGACGGTGCGCAACGATTGATAAAAGCTTAAGGTCATATTCCAAATCTGGGAGGTAATGACTACAAAAATCGCTGCACATTCGGGGCCCAGCATTGATCCTGGAAAGAGCGCAATAAATCCCGCCACCGTCATCGATAAATAGCCCAAAATCGGTACGGACTGCAAAATATCAATCAGCGGAATCAACAACTGTCCCGCGCGCTGATTCTTCGCCGCGAGTCCTCCCAGAATCAAGCTGAAAATAAAGGAAAAAAATAAAGCAATAAACATGCGCAAGGTGGTTTCAGCCGCATAATAAGGCAGGGCACGGGGATTCAGAGTAATGGCAATGGGCTGCCCCAGATGAAAAGGCATCTGCATTTTTTCACCCGCATAGGCAAGCAGCAGCAGAATCAGCATCACCAGCATAAACGCCACGCCATCCCACAAATTAGGCAGGACTTTTAAACTAGGCAAGCTATAAATGCGTGTGCGTTGCGTCATCATGGCAAATGAAAGGATCGAGAGGAGCGTATTATAACATGATGGCGTTCACTTTGGCAGCAGTGGGGGCTGTGCTATGATTATTTTATCATGTACGAGCCAGGTGTTCTTAATATGGATAAAACCGCGTCTTTAACTTCTGCCGTTTTGGCGATTATTCAGGACAAAGCAACAGAGCATCCTTTTACCGGGGAGTATTGCACGCCTCAAGCGGAGGGCACCTATCTGTGTCGCCGCTGCGGCCTGCCTTTGTTTCGCGCGCATGATCAGTTTCACTCCGGGTGCGGCTGGCCGAGTTTTGATTTTGAAATTCAGAGCAATGTAAAGCGCTCGCCTGATGCGGATGGGCGACGGACGGAAATTCTGTGTGCGCGCTGTGATGCACATCTAGGGCATGTTTTTAGTGGCGAGCAGTATACGGCTCGGAATCTGAGGCATTGCGTGAATTCAGTGAGTCTTGATTTTACATCTGATCCAGAAGTAGGGGATACAGAGGAAATCATCCTGGCGGCAGGCTGTTTTTGGGGTGTGGAATATTATCTCAAGCGTCTTACGGGCGTATTGAAAACAGAGGTCGGTTACACCGGGGGTGCGCTCAGTGATCCCAGTTATGAGGACGTGTGTCAAAAAAAGAGTGGCCATATTGAGGCGCTGCGTGTTTTGTTTGATCCGCATAAAATAAGCTGTACTGCCTTGTTACGCTATTTTTTTGAAATTCATGATCCGTGCCAAAGGGATGGTCAGGGGCCGGATCTGGGCCCGCAGTACCACAGTGCAATATTTTATTACACGCCCGTGCAGAAACTTGCAGCTGAACAGGTCATGCAGCAATTAAAGCAGCAGGGTCTGGATGTGGTGACAGGCGTGTATCCTGTAGCAGTATTCTGGCCTGCAGAGGGCTACCATCAGGATTATTATCAAAAGAATGGACAGGCGCCGTATTGTCATCGTTGGGTGAAGCGGTTTTGATGGGTGGTGAGGCCCGCCTATGCTAAGCCTTTGGCGCGGCAGGCTTTTGGTATAAGCCCTTCCCAGACATTGGATTGGTATAAGACTCGAGCTCGAATAGATTTGGATTCAGACGAAGACGATGAATTTTTTTATGGCTAAATCCCTTAGAGTCCCTAATTTGTCCTAAACTCAGCCGTGATGTCTCTTGGTGAGTAAAATAATTTAAAAATACATTGATTAATATTTTATTTTTAGAGGGTTTGTGGATTTTCACATGGAGGGCTTTAATCCTAATTCCCCAGAGGCAATGGCATACCATGACAAAATTCGCGAAAGTCAATACAGTTGGCAGGTTAGCAAAGAGACGCCTGAAATATATGGCTCAATGCTATTTCCGCAAGACTGTGGCGCACCTGTTCAAGCCAAGACACAGGCATAAGGGACGAGAGAGCCTACCCTTTTATTAAATCACTCAAATAATCAGCCCAAGCCTGCATCATCCGCTTACGTTCAGGCAAATACTCAGCATAATTATAAGCCGCCCTGATTTTATTCCGCTCCCCATGCGCCAACTGCCGCTCAATCGCATCGCGATTCCACCCCTGCTCATTCAGCAAAGTCGAGGCCATCGCCCGAAACCCATGCCCAGTCATCTCATCGCTCGTATACCCCAAGCGCCGCAGAGCGCAAGTAATGGTATTGTCAGACATAGGCCTTTGGGGATTGTTCACCCCAGGGAAAAGATACTTGCCAGAACCCGTCAAAGGCTTCAACTCTTCCAAGATAGCCAGCGCCTGTGTAGATAACGGCACAATATGCAACTCACGCATTTTCATTTTTCCCACAGGGATTCTCCACTCGGAAGTTTCAAAATTAAACTCTGACCATTCGGCTTGCCGTAACTCGCCAGGACGCACGAAAACCAAAGGAGCCAAGCGCAACGCACACCTTGTGACAAAATAGCCTTGATAATCTTCAATGGCACGCAGCAGTTTGGCAATTTCTTTGGGATCGACAATCGTGGCAAGATGACCTTTCTTCACGGGCGGCAAAGCTCCGCGCAAGTCAGCGGCAACGTCACGCTGCGCCCGACCTGTTGCAATGGCATAACGAAAAATTTGTCCGCAGTTTTGCATGATGCGATGCGCCGTATCGACCGTGCCGCGCTTTTCTACTCTACGCAGCGCACTCAATAATTCTGGCGCTGTGACTTCATTAATCGGGCGCTTGCCCAGCCAGGGGAAAATATCATTCTCAAGCCGCGTGATAATTCGCTTGGCATGATCCTCCGTCCAAGTGGGCAAAAATTTAACATGCCATTCGCAGGCAATTGCCTCAAAGCTGTTTTCTGACGCGAGCAATAAGTTTTGCTTGGACATTTTTCTGGCAAAGCTAGGGTCAATTTGCTCAGCGAGCAACTTCCTCGCCTGATCTCGTTTAGACCTTGCATCGGCCAGCTTCACTTCTGGATATACCCCTAAGGCCAGCAGTTTTTCTTTACCTGCGAAATAATATTTGAAGCGCCAATATCGGGAGCCATTCGGATTGACTAGCAAAAACAGGCCCTTCTCATCTGAAAGCTTGTAGGCTTTCTCAAGGGGCTTTGCATTCCGTATAATCAAGTCATTGAGTGGCATCAGGGGTACCTCTTTCTGTTACGATAAAATATACCACTAATTATACCACGTTTCGAGCTGGGTTTCACCGAACTTGTGCGGACTCCTGAGAGCAGATAATCCGTTTTATGTGTTGATTTATAATGACTTTTTGAACTTTATCGAACTGCTGCGAACCATATAATGGCGGAGAGATAGGGATTCGAACCCTAGTGGCGCTTGCGCACCCCACTGATTTCGAGTCAGGGCCGTTTAACCGCTCCGGCATCTCTCCCCGCGGATGGCTATTGTCGCTAAAGTGGCAGGATTTTGCAAGCATTCGTTTTTTACTTTTGCTATACTTATTTTAAAATTAGGTTGTTAAAAAAGGATGGAGTCATGGTGAAAAAAGGGAAGGGGCTGTGTTTGGCTGCGTGTTTGATGTTGGGCTCAGTTTCGGCGGCGATGCCTCGGGTTATTATTTTTGTCTGGGATGGCATGCGCCCGGATGCAATTACGCAAAATTTAACGCCTAATTTATATGCTTTGACCAAAGAGGGCAGCTACTTTTCTAATAATCATGCGACTTATCCGACTTTCACCATGATGAATGCCTCGACCTTTGCGACGGGAGACTTTGCGGGCAAGACCGGTTTTTTTGGTAATACATTGTGGAATCCCCGCGCGACGGGTGAGGATAGTGCCGGTCAGTCAGTGGACTTTGCTGGGCCAATTTTTACGGAGGATTATCGTATTCTACAGGACTTAAATGCAGGGGCAGCGGGGCCTTTGGTGTACGTGGATACTTTGTTTAATCTGGCTCATGCAGAGGGGATGAAAACAGCGGCTGTGGGGAAGTCCGGGCCAGCATTTTTTCAGGATTATCAGCAAAATTCGGGTATGAATGGGATTGTTCTGGATGAAAAACATGTGTACCCGCCTGCATTCGCGACACAGTTGCAAGATGCCGGCGTGCCACTGCCGATTGCGACTGCACATCAAACTGTGGGGCCCACAGCGTGGAGTCCTGTGGTTACGATGCAAGATGGGGTGACCTCTAATCCTGCGGCGACGGATGTGTCTCCGTATAGCGTGTCAAATCAGTATATGATGAATGTGTATTTAAACCAGATTTTGCCGAAACAGGAGCCGCAGCTGAGCGTGGTGTGGATGCGGAATCCTGATACCACCGAGCATAGCTATGGCGTGGGCAGTGCGAGTATGCTTGCAGCGGTGGCGGCACAGGATCAATTATTGGGCCAGCTGATTGCGCGTTTAAAAGCCTTGCATGAGTGGGATGAGACAGATTTGATTATCGTGTCAGATCATGCGCACAGTAATGTGTCCGGTCCCTTAACGCTGTTTCCCTTGCGGAGTATTCAGGATGGAAAAGTGGGCGGCTTGGATGCAGAGGGGTATTCCGTCTCCGGTGATTTTAGGCCTGCGGATTTGCTGACCCGTGCCGGGTTTAAAGCCTATGATGGATCGGGCGCGCTGTATGATCCTGTTTTATCCGGGATTCAAGCAGATGGCAAAACGGTTTATCCTACGCAGATGCTGAACGGCCAGCCTTTTACCACGCCTGCGTATTTCGTGCCCTCGCCTTTACCGCATGATGCGATTGTGGTGGCTGCAAATGGCGGCAGTACTTATTTTTATGTGCCGGATCATCATGCGCAGCTTGTCGCAAGATTAGTGCGCTATCTGCAAAGCCGTGAGGAATTTGGTGCGATTTTTGTGAGTGATCGCTATGGGAGCTTACCGGGAACCTTCCCGATGTCGTTGGTACGGATTGAGAATGCGCAAGGGCGGAGTCCGGCGCTGATTGTGGGCAGCAGCTATGATGCAAATGCGGTGATCACAGGCTTTAAGGGTGCTGAATTTAACAGCAATGGGAGCGAGCGGGGGATGCATGGTAGTTTCAGTCCGATTGATGTGCATAATACTCTGGTCGCGATTGGTCCTGATTTTAAAACCCATTTTGTGGATACTCTGCCCACCGGCAATGTCGATGTGCCCGTGACCGTCGCCTATCTTTTGCATTTGAATTTGAATCATACGGATGGCCGGCCTTTGTTGGAAGCGCTGAAAAAAGGGGAGCCTTTGAGTGCGTATCAGGTCACCGTCAAAACCTTTCAACCTTCACAGAGTGCGAAGAATCTGGTGATGCAATTGCCGACTGATCCCGATGGCAAAAACATTGACGCCGGTCTCTCGCATTACACCATTCATTTGCAGGTGGAGCAGTTGACCTTGGGTGCGTATCACGATGTTTATTTTGACTGGGCCCAAGCGGATCGTTATTGAATAAGCGCGCGTTCAATCAAATAGATCAGCGAGCGATAGGGGATGCCACTGTGTTGGCTGAGACCGATCTCACAGCTGGGGCTGCCGGAGAAGCCTTGCGTGCATTCTGCGGGAACCTGAGTGCGCAGGGTTTTTAAAGCGCTGGCATTGAGTGCAGGTAGCGTAAAACCTTTATCGCCGGCAAAGCCGCAGCAATGAATATCTGCGGGAATGATCACGGTGTGAGCGCAGCGTCTAGCGAGGGCGACGATTTTATGATCGATCTGTTGGCGCTTCATGCTACAGGTGAGATGGAGCATGACGATTTCGTCCAGGGGGGTGAGTAAATCACTGGGCAGGAGTAAGTCGGCGAGATAATCCAATACATCTCGCAGCGGCAGACCCTCAATGCAGCTTGCGGTTTCGGTGAGAATAGGCAGGGTGCCGTTTTCTGAAAGCGTGTTTAAATAAGCATGCAATTCGGCATGTTTGGTGGCGGCGATCTCTGGAAAACCCTTGCTCTTGAAGGCGAGGCCACAGCATAAATGAGCTGGATCGGCGATGATGAGGGTGATGCCGCAGCGGGATAAAATATGACGTAGGCTGGCTTGAAAAGCTTGGGCGTGTTGATCCAAAATGCGCTCACCGCAGCTCGGAAAGTAAATCACGGTTTTGCTGGGTTCTGCTGGAGGGGGCGATGTAGGTGCGGGATAATAAAAGCCGCGACTTAAAAGGCCGAAAGCGCGTGCAGCCCAGGCAGCCACTTTTTTATGCCAGGGTTTGCGTTGTGCGGCCTGCAGTGCGCCCATTAGTTCACCGGTATTGATGCCGACCGGGCAGGCCATTTCACAGAGGCCGGTTTTAGCACAAGTCTCGATGCCCCGATACTGAAAGTCTTTGGGGAGTTTTGGGCTGAAATCACGCAGTGCCACAATGCGTTGGCGCGGGGTGAGGCTGAGGTTTTTGGAGGGGCAGATTTTTTCGCAGAAACCACACTCGATGCAGGCATCAATCAGTGGGTTGACCAGCGGAATCTGCTTGAGATTTTGCAGATGTAAATGCGGATTGTCAGACAATACGACATCGGGATTCAAAATGCCTTGCGGGTCAAATAGGGTTTTGATGTCCTGCATGATCGCATAGGCCTCCTCCCCGAAAGCTTGTTTAACTGTGTGCGTCATATTGCGACCGGTGCCGTGCTCGGCTTTGAGTGCGCCTTTGTAATACAGTACCAGAGTGACCAGATCTGCCATAAAGGCTTCATATTGTTGGAGGCCGGCCTCTGTGGCAAAATCTGCTTCCAATAAAAAATGCAGATTGCCATCTTTGGCATGCCCAAAAATACAGCCCTGCGCAAAGCCATGTTTTTGAAAAACAAGCTGCAAGATTTTGCAAAAAGCGGGGAGATAGGGCAGCGGCACGGCCACATCTTCGTTAATCAAAGCGCTGCCAGGTTTGCGGGCAGCTGCAATGCTCGGGAAGATGCCTTTGCGAATATTCCACAGAGTGTGATAAAGGCTGCGCTCGCTGATAAAATCAGTGCGATGGATGAGTTTGTCCGGCGTGAGGGCGTTGAGGGTGGCGATCAGCTGGTCGAGTTTGAGGGGGGAATCTGCTTTGAGATCCAGCAACAGCGCGGCGTGCTCGGGATATTGGCTGAGATCCAGGTTTAATAAATGGGGCATTTTAGCTGCGGTGAGCGCGCGCTGATCCATGATTTCCAAAGCGGCAATCTGCGCGAGAGGGAGTTGCGTGGCGGCAGTTGCAGCGGCATGGAGGTCTTCAAAAAAGAGTAGGCAGACGGCCTCATGCGATGGGCAGGGAAGAGTATTTAAACTGATGCCGGCAATAAAAGCGAGCGTGCCCTCTGAACCAATGAGCAAGTGCGTCAGGATATCAATTGGATCAGCAAAGTTGAGGAAAGCATTCAGGCTGTATCCTAAAGTATTTTTGGTGCGATACTGGCGCCGAATCTGCAGTTCAAGTTCCGGCTGGGAGAGAATTTTTTCACGCAGTTGACTGAGTGTAGCGAGGAAAGGAGCGTGACTTTTGCGAAATTGACCGACAGAATGCGGCGTATGGGTATCTAACACGGTGCCATCTGTGAGAATCACGCGCAGGCCATGCATAGTGTGATACGTATTATCTTTGATGCCGCAGCACATGCCGCTGGCATTATTGGCTGCAATGCCGCCGATTTTGCAGGCGTTGATGGAGGCGGGATCGGGGCCGATTTTGCGGTGATACGGGTTTAAAAATAAATTCGCCTCGCTGCCAATGACGCCAGGTTGTAGATAAATAATGTTACCTCTGGCTAGAATTTTGTGATCGCGCCAGTTTTCACCAAGGATAATTAATCCATACGCGCTCAGGGCCTGGCCGGAAAGGCTGGTTCCGGCTGCGCGGAAGGTGATGGGGAATTGTGTGCGTTGTGCGGCTTTGAAAATGGCTTGAATTTCAACCTCGCTTTCAACCCGCACCACAACTTGTGGAATCAGCAGATAGTGGCTGGCATCGTGGGCGTAGGCATGTAAACTGAGGGCGTCAGTAAAGATCCGCCGTTTGGGGATCTTCTTTTTGATCAATCGAATAAAGTCAGCCGATAAGCCGGGTTCTGTCATGGACAATCATTCCTCTAGGCTTTGGATCACTCCAAAGCTCAAGCAACCTACCCGAATCCAAGTGCGGACCACACCATGAGGATTCCTATTTGGTCTTGCTCCAGACGGGGTTTTCCCTGCCATTCCTGTTGCCAGCAATGCGGTGCGCTCTTACCGCACCATTTCACCCTTACCCATTACGCGCGATCCGCCTTCGTTAGAAAACTTCGGCGCGACAAGGCGGTATATTTTCTGTGGCACTTTCCGTAGGCTCACGCCTCCCAGTCGTTAACTGGCGTCTTGTCCTGTGGAGCCCGGACTTTCCTCCTGCAAAATTGCTTCCACAGGCGATTGTCTAGCTGACTTGCAGGCATCATAGCACAAGTAAATAAAAAAGGCACCTGCAGATCGTGGAGGGTATTTTTGCTAGTGTCTCACGCTTGTGGTTGAATATGGTGTAATATTTTATCAAATACGGCTGTAATTGATAAAGCAGACGTATCGATCTGAATGGCATCTGCAGCAGGTTTTAAGGGGCTGGCGCTGCGGGTGCGATCACGTTCATCGCGGGCTTGGATTTCTTGTGAAATTGTATCCATCTCGGCGGGAATGCCGGCAGCTTGTAATTGGAGAAAGCGACGGTGGGCGCGTTCTGTGGCGCTGGCGGTGAGGAAAAATTTGTGGGCGGCTTCGGGGAAAATTGCGGTGCCCATGTCTCGTCCATCAGCGACCAGGCCGGGTGCTTTTAAAAAGGAGCGCTGTAATTGATAGAGTGCATCGCGTACGGGCTGATGCGCGCCGATTTGGGAGGCGGCCAGGCCGATGGCTTCTTGGCGAATGGCAGGCTGAATATCCTGGTTGTCATAGATGATTTTCTGGTTTTTAAATTCAATCTGCAGAGTGCGTGCTAAATCGCAGAGTGCGGGCACATTATCCAATGCCATGTTTTTTTGCAGGGCTGCGTAAGCCGTGATGCGATACAGGGCACCGCTATCCAAAAAATGCCAGCCCAGTTTTTGGGCCAGCATAGTAGCGATGGTGCCTTTACCGACGCCGCTGGGGCCGTCGATGGTGATGATTTGCTTATTCTGCTGCATCGGGAGTATCAGTCTCTTCTAGATCTGCTGCGGCTTCAAGGGGATCGACGCGCTCTAAGCTCACGAGTTTTTCACCTTTGCCGAGATTGATCAGGCGCACGCCCTGGGTGGCGCGGCCAATTTGGGAGACCTCACTCACACGGGTGCGGACCAAGACGCCGCCATTGGTGATGAGCATGACCTCATCGCTTGTGACCACCGCAATCGCGCCGACGACATCACCGTTGCGCTCAGAAGTTTGGATGGAAATGACGCCTTGCGCACCGCGGGAAGTGAGGCGATATTCGCTGGCGGCGGTGCGTTTGCCATAGCCGTTTTCGGTGGCGGTCAGAATATCGATGTTTTCTTCAATTACCGCAATCAGCGACACGACTTTTTGTTTGGGTTTGAGGGTGATACCCCGTACGCCGCGGGAGGAACGACCCGTTGGGCGCACATCGCCTTCGTTAAAGCGTACGGCTTTGCCTTCATTGGAGAAGAGCATGATTTCGCGGGCACCATTCGTGAGGACCACATTGATCAGTTGATCACCGTCATCCAACTCTACAGCACGAATCCCATTGGTGCGTGGGCGTGAAAAAGCGGAGAGAGCAGTTTTTTTGACGACCCCTTGTTCTGTCGCCATAAACACAAAATGCTCATCATCAAAATGACGCACACCCAGTAAAGCGGTGATTTTTTCGTTTTCCTGTAACGGGAGCAAATTGTTGATCGGGCGGCCGCGGGAGTTGCGGCTGGCCTGGGGCAGAGTATAAACTTTGGCCCAATACATTTGGCCCAGGTTGGAGAAGCACAGCAGGTAATCGTGTGAGCTCGCGACCACGAGTTTAGCCACATAATCTTCTTCTTTCAGGGCTGTGGCTGCTTTGCCGCGACCGCCGCGACGTTGGGCCTCGTAGGTGGAGACCGGTTGCGATTTGACATAGCCTTCGCTCGATAAGGTTACGACCATATCGGTTTCTGGAATTAAATCTTCCATGTCAATATCGCCGCTGGATTCGGTGATCTGGGTGCGTCGTTCATCGCCGAATTCGGCTTTGATCGCTTCTAAATCTTCACGAATCACTTCAAATAAGCGTTTGACATCGCCGAGAATTTTTAAATACTCTTGAATTTGCACCAAGAGATTTTGGTATTCGCTAAAAATTTTGTCTTGTTCTAAGCCGGTTAAGCGTTGCAGACGGAGTTCTAAAATCGCTTCCACCTGTGCTTCGGACAGGCGGTATTCATTGCTTTCAGTTTGCAGGCCAAAGGTATGAATTAGGCCTTCTGGGCGGGCGATGTCAATGCCGGTTTTGGCAAGCAGGCTCGCCACGGTGCCGGGCTTCCAGGTTTTGCCAAGTAAAGCTGCTTTGGCTTGAGACGGTTCACGCGAGGCTTTAATCAGGGCGATCATCTCGTCAATATTGTTGAGTGCAATCCCCAGACCTTCCAATAAATGCGCGCGCTCACGGGCTTTTTTCAATTCGTAAATGGTTCTGCGCGTGACCACTTCCTGACGATGCTCGATGAAGGCGGTCAGGATATCTTTAATGTTTAGAATTTTTGGTTGCTGGCCTACTAAAGCGACCATGTTCATGCCGAAAGAATTCTGCAATTGAGTTTGCGTATATAAATTGTTGAGCAGGACATCGGTCATTTCGCCGCGACGCACTTCAATCACAATGCGCATGCCGTCTTTGTCTGATTCATCGCGGAGTTCGGTAATGCCTTCGATTTTTTTCTCGCGCACGAGTTCGGCAATTTTTTCGATGAGGCGGGCTTTGTTCACTTGATAAGGGAGCTCGGTCACGATGATGGAATCTTTGCCGCTGCGCTCATCGGTTTCGATATGGGTTTTGGCACGAATGACGACGGAACCTCGTCCGGTTTGATAGGCTGACAAAATGCCCGCACGGCCATAAATAATACCGGAGGTGGGGAAGTCAGGGCCTGGAATATATTGTAATAAATCGAGCACATCCAGATTGGGGTTCTCAATTAAAGCTAGGCAGGCATTGATCACTTCGGTCAGATTGTGTGGCGGAATATTGGTTGCCATCCCGACTGCAATCCCAGAACTTCCATTGACTAATAAATTGGGAATACGCGTGGGTAGAACAGCTGGAATATTTTCGGTTTCGTCATAGTTGAGGACATAATCAACGGTTTCTTTATCCAGATCTTCCATCAACGCATGGGCAAATTTAGCCAGACGTACTTCGGTATAACGCATTGCCGCAGGGGAATCTCCATCCACGGAACCAAAGTTTCCCTGGCCATCGACCAGCATATAGCGCATGGAAAAATCCTGCGCCATGCGGACAATCGTATCATACACAGCGGTGTCGCCATGCGGATGGTATTTACCAATTACATCCCCGACGATACGGGCTGATTTTTTGTAAGGTTTATTCCAGTCATTGGACAGTTCGCGCATTGCAAACAGAACGCGCCGATGCACCGGCTTCAAACCATCGCGAACATCCGGCAGGGCGCGCCCGACAATCACACTCATGGCATATTCAAGATAAGACTGTTTGAGCTCGTCTTCCAGATTGACATTGGTAATCACTTCAGTAGTGGCTTGGGGTTCCATAGTATTTTGTACTCGTCTTCTCAGGTGATGGGTCTAAGCTTGAGATTATGCCCACAATGCCTGAAGAAATTCAAGCAGGTGATGGCTATTATGGAATTAGAGGTGTTTTTGCAGGCTCAGCCTCAGTACGGCGGCATTTATCATAAATGATTTTGGCTGCAGCCAGCGCGAACATAAGGCCGAGGAGAATGAGCGTTGGATCACGTCGGTAACTTCCGGGAAGGAGCAAGCTTGCTGCAGCGACTAGACAGATGCCGAGTAGGACATTCTCTGTGTTTTTATATTGAAAGGGGTCGGTGAAAAAAGTGCAAGCGCAGGAGGGCATGATTTTCTCTGAATGATTTAAGTGTGCGCACAGTATCGCATTATAAACAATAAATCAACGTTGCACGCGCAGGGTATTCACAACTTGTCCGCCAAATAGAAAGGTCATGGAGCAGCAATACAGCCAAAGCAGGAAGAGCGGGATGGTGGCAAGGGTGCCGTAAAGAAGCTGATAACTATGGAAAATTTCGGTATAAAAGGCAAAGCCTGTTTTGGCGCCTTCAAATAAAATTGCAGAAAAAACGCCACCGATCAGGCTATCCATGAAGCGTACTTTACAGCTGGGGAGGGTTTGATACAAAAAAGTATAGGCGAGGACCGAGCATAAAAACGGAGCAAAAATAAGGCCATGGCTGACGATGCTTTGGGTGAAAAGACTGGCAGATAGAAGGTATGAGCTGATGAGCAAACTGATGCATAATAAGAGCGGGCCGATGATGAGAATGGACCAATGAATTAAAATAGACAGTCCATAATGGCGATGTTTCGTGAGGCCCCAGAGCTCATTCAAATGGGTTTCCATATTGATCAAAAGCATGATGGAGGTAAAAAACAAAAAGCCAAAGCTGATCCAGGGAAGTTTTTTAGCCTGATCCTGAAAATCAATCAAATAGGACAGAACGATGTTGCCCGTGTGTGGCACAAAATTAGAAAAAACAAAGGCTTCTATTTCCTGCGTGATATTGTCAAAAATCGTAAAGTAACTGAGCATACTGATGATAATGATAATCAACGGCACAAAAGCAAAAAGGACGGTGTAGGCTAGACTGGCCGCGCGGGTCATGCCATGTTGATGGTAAAAATCACTGCATACTTGTATCCAGAAACGATAAAAAGTGCTCGCCAAGAATTTGTTTTTATGTGAGAATAGCGCTTTCAAAATTTGCATAAGGACGCTCTCATGATGACTCAAGATTATGTCTTAGTACTTTACTATAGCAGAACAGGCGCGGTTTTAGAAATGGCAAAGGCGATTGCGAAAGGAATCAGTGCAACCGGATTGGAAGCCCGGATCCGCACGGTGCCGGCGGTGTCTCCCGTCTGTGAGGCGTCAGAGCCCGCCATTCCTGAGATGGGCCCGCCGTATGTCACCAAAGAAGACCTGAAAAACTGCATCGGTTTAGCTTTGGGCAGCCCAACGCGCTTTGGCAATATGGCTGCGCCTTTGAAGTATTTTTTGGATACGACCAGCGATTTATGGTTTGCAGGCAGTCTCGTAGATAAGCCAGCCTGTGTGTTTACTTCAACGGCTAGCATGCATGGAGGCCAGGAAACCACGCTCGTATCGATGATGCTGCCTTTATTGCATCATGGTGCTGTGATAGTTGGGGTGCCGTATACGCAATCTGCTTTAAGTCAAACGGTGACCGGCGGAACTCCCTATGGCGTGAGTCATTTTTCCGGGCAAAAAAATCAGATTGAGCTGTCTAAAGAAGAGGCGGACTTGTGCTTTTTTCAGGGCCAAAGGCTTGCAGATTGTGCATTACGTTTGAAGCAGGCAAAAAGTCAGCAATAAAGAAAAAACAAATAGACAGGGTGTATTTGTCATGTTACAATTGCCACCCTCGTGTTAGGTGATGTGGAAAAATAATAAAGGATAAATGAATAAAATGGGAAAGTTAAGCTCGTTGCAGGATGTATTCTTAAATACTTTGCGTGAAGAAGAAACGCAGGTGGCCATTTATTTGGTCAATGGGATTAAGCTGCAAGGTAAAATTGAAGCATTTGATGCGATTGTGGTAGTTTTAGGGCATCATGAAACCAATCAAATTGTGTATAAGCACGCCATTTCGACGATTGTGCCGGTGCATCCTGTTCATCTCGTTTGGGGCACAGCCCAGGCTGAGGCCACGGAGTAATATTTGCTAAGTTTTTTTGCAAGCAAGCATCCGCGTGCCATTCTCATTCACATTGACTTTTATCGTCAGGAAACGCCTGATTTTGATGAGCTCAGGGAGTTAGCGAAAACAGCGCGCGTGGAGGTGATGGATCATCTGCGCTTTCAACGTGATCGCATTGATCCAAAATTTTATATGGGAGAAGGCAAAGTTATTGAGTTGGAAGCGCTCATTGCCTTGCATGAAGCAGATTTAGTTCTTTTTAATCATGATCTTACCCCTACTCAGGAACGCAATTTAAATCAAAGATTGAACATTCAGGTAATGAGCCGTACCGGTATTATTTTGGAAATTTTCTCGCAGCGTGCCCGCACTCATGAAGGGAAGCTGCAGGTTGAATTAGCCCATCTCGATTATCAAGCTACACGCCTCGTACGCGGTTGGACGCACTTGGAGCGCCAACGTGGCGGGATTGGAGTGCGGGGTGGTCCGGGTGAAACGCAGCTCGAAATCGATAAGCGTTTATTGCGTCAAAAAATGAAGCAGCTGAAAACACAAATCGAGAAGGTGAAGTCTCAGCGTCAATTAGGACGGGCTTCGCGTCAAAAATCAGATACGCCGTGCATTGCTTTGGTGGGCTATACCAATGCCGGGAAATCAACTTTATTTAATTTGCTCTGTCATTCCGATGTGTATGTGGCCAATCAGCTTTTTGCGACGCTAGACCCAAGCTTGCGCCAACTGATTGTGCCGCAGTATGGCGAGATTGTTTTGGCCGATACTGTGGGCTTTATCCGCAGTCTCCCCCATAGTCTGGTGGAAGCCTTTAA
This sequence comes from Francisella tularensis subsp. holarctica, assembly GCA_945860585.1. Classification (GTDB taxonomy): domain Bacteria; phylum Pseudomonadota; class Gammaproteobacteria; order Francisellales; family CACEW01; genus JAJZUD01. The sequence continues at coordinate 25,855 of CAMARA010000016.1, forward strand.
GGCAACGCTGGAAGAGGTCATCGAGGCCAATCTACTCCTGCATGTGATGGATGCCAGTCACTCGGATTATTTGCTCCAGAAAGCACAAGTCTTGCAGGTTTTGGAAGAAATCGGCGCTGGCGGACAGCCTATTTTAGAAGTCATGAATAAAATTGATCTGAGTGAATATCATGAACCGCGGATTGATTATGATGATCAGGGCCTACCCATTCGCGTCTGGATATCGGCCTTGCAAGGAACGGGAGAAGCCCTTTTGCAGAAAGCCATCTTGCAGCGTCTCAGCCCGAAACAGTTTAAAGGCACCATTATTCTGGCGCCCAAGCAGGGAGAAATTCGTTCTATTCTGTACTCCTGGCAGGCCGTCCTCAAAGAAGAGATCGATGAGCAGGGCGCCTCGCATCTGCAACTCGCAGTCGCAGAAACCCGTTTAGCTTTGTTGTTTAAGCAGCATGGGCTTGACTGGAGTGTGAATCAAAGTGCCGTCAGCTCCTAGTGTCCTTCTCGCGAAGGTGGGGATCCAATTACAATTGGGTCAGCCGCTGGCTGAGCCCAGCCGCGTGACGGGGGGCTTGCTGCATCGGATGTGGCGGATTGAAACCACGGGCGGTGTGTATGCAGTCAAACAGTTGGCGGCGCATATTGATTTAAATGATCCGCTGATTCGTCGCAATTATGAGTGGGCGGAGACGGTGGCGGCGAGTTTTGCCGCGCAGGGGGTTCCGGCGATTGCGGCTTTGAACCGAGATGGGCAGCATGTCTTTGCTGTGGAGGGAAGCTATTTTTTGGTGTATCCCTGGGTGGATGCGGTGGCATTGAGCACGGAGACGATTTCGGAACCCCATGCTGTGAAAATAGCAGGCGTCCTCGCAAAAATCCATCAGCTTAAATTGCCCTTGCTTCTGCCTGAGGCGCCGGTTTTTGTGCCGTATTCTTCCGCCTATCTGTTGGAGCTGATCGAAAAAGCGGAGGATTGTCACTGTCCTTTTGCGGCGGATTTGCGGCAACATCAAGATGCACTCTTGGCCATGAATCAAGCCTATGCCGCGGCGATTCCTGCTTTGCAAAAAGTGCAGTGCATTGTGCATGGGGATTTGGATCAAAAAAATGTGCTCTGGGATCAGCAGCAGCAGCCGATCCTGATTGATTGGGAGGCCGCTGGCTTGCTCAATCCCTGCTATGATCTGATTAATACTTGCTTGTATTGGAGTGGGATGACGACGGTGCATTTCGATCAGGCTGTATTTTTGAAAATGATTCAGGCGTATCAAGAGGCGGGAGGTGTGATTGATTTAAACGTTCTGCAGCCTGCGTTTGCGGGTGTTTATTCCTGGATCAATTGGATGGTCTATTGTATTGAGTGCGCCTGTGCGCCGCTTGCCTCGGAGTCGAAAACTCAGGGCATGCAGCAAGTGCCGCAGACTTTGCACGCTTTGTTGCGTCTGCGCGACGCAATGCCTGGTTTAATTGCGGAGATTAAAAGTCAAGTTGGATAGAATGCGGGGCCAAAGCCTCTAGAAAAGCATCATTCACATTGACAGACCAGCTGGCATCAGCGATGCAGTGAATGAGTGCATCTTCGCGTTCGTAGCAAAAATGCAGGGGGCAGGAGCCGCGATTCTGGCGCAATAGTTCAGCGAGGCGCAGCAGTTTCGCCTGGGTGAGATCTTGTTCCCGTAATGTGATCTGCAAGCGTTTGGCCTTGCTGCTTTTATAATCTTGCAGCGCATGCACGCGTTTGGCCACGCCTCGCATGCCGCCTGAAAAATCGTCCGGCTGAATTTCTGCTTCAATCACCACTTTGGCTTCTGGTTTGAGGAGGGCTTGATATTCATCCATGACCTCGCTAAAACAGGTGACATCGAGCTTGCCGCTAAAATCTTCCAGTTCTACCACCATTAAAAAACTGCCGCGTTTGGTTTTGATTTTACGTGTGCTTAATACGAGTCCGGCCAAATGCACGCATTCACCGCGCGACGTGGGATGCACTTGGGTGAGGGGCTGAATTTTCAAGGCTTTAAAAAGGTTGCGATACTCATCCAGGGGATGGCCGGAGAGGCACCAGCCCAGGACTTGTTTTTCCTGCATCACGCGCTCGTAATTGCTGGCTTCTGTCGCCATTTTCCATTGACGTGGACTATCTGGTGCGGCTTGGTGTTCGGTATCCGCAAACATGCCAAATAAATCATGTTGACCGGCATCGATGGCTTTTTCATGTTGATCGGCTTCCTGCATGGCGCTTTCCAGCGAGCTTAAAAGCGTGCTGCGATTGGGTCCGAGGGAATCCATCGCGCCGCTGAAAATTAATGCCTCCAGCACGCGTTTATTGACTTTGCGTAGATCCACACGTTTGCAGAAGTCAAAAAGATCTTTAAAGGGCCCATGCTGCTGACGTTCGGCAATGATCAGTTCAATCGCGATCTGCCCGACCCCTTTAATCGCGCCCAGACCATAGCAGACCGTGCGTTCATCAATGACGCTGAAGGGATACAGGCTGTGCTGAATATGCGGCGGCTGGAGATGTAAATGCATGGCTTTGCATTCTTCGACAAAACCCACGACTTTATCGGTGTTGTCCATATCAGATGAGAGCACGGCGGCCATAAATTCTGCAGGATAATGCGCTTTTAGATAGGCGGTTTGATAGGCCAATAAAGCATAGGCGGCAGAATGCGATTTATTAAAGCCATAGCCCGCAAATTTTTCCATTAAGTCAAAAATTGGGCCAGAGACGTCTGCGGCAATGTTATTTTTCTCAGCGCCTTCGACAAAGACACTCCGTTGTTTGGCCATCTCTTCGGGTTTCTTTTTGCCCATGGCGCGACGTAAGAGATCCGCGCCTCCGAGGGTATATCCCGCCAAAACTTGGGGGATCAGCATGACCTGTTCCTGATATAAAATCACGCCATAGGTGGACTTCAGGATCGGTGCGGTATCTGGATGCGGGTATTCGATTTTAGCGCGGCCATGCTTCCGATTGATAAAATCATCGACCATGCCGGAGCCAAGCGGGCCGGGGCGAAAGAGGGCCACCAAGGCGATGATGTCTTCAAATGTATCTGGGGAGAGGCGCTTGATCAGGTCTTTCATGCCGCGCGACTCTAGCTGAAAAACCGCGGTGGTGTCACCTTTTTTTAAGAGTTCAAAAGTTTTGGCATCATCGAGGGGGATCAGGCTGATATCTAATTTTCGTTCGGGATGGCGTTGATTAATGTTGTCGACCGCCGCTTGAATAATCGTGAGATTACGCAGACCTAAAAAGTCAAACTTCACCAGGCCGGCCGCCTCCACATCTTCTTTATCATATTGGGCGACGAGTTGCTCACTGCCTTCTTCACAATAAATGGCGGTAAAATCGGTGAGATCAGTCGGTGCAATGACGACGCCCCCCGCATGTTTGCCGACATTGCGCACGGTTCCTTCCAGTTTTAAAGCCATATCAATCAGGGCTTTGACATCTTCCTCATCATCATAGCGGCGTTTCAATTGCGGCTCTTTGTCTAAGGCATCCTGCAGCGTAGTGCCCAAATCGAGGGGGATGAGTTTGGCAATGCCGTCCACAAAGCCATAGGGGAGGGCTAAAACTCGGCCCACATCACGGACCACTGCTTTGGCCGCCATGGTGCCGAAGGTGATGATCTGCGATACGGCATAGCGCCCATATTTATCGGCCACGTATTCAATGACGCGATCCCGCCCATCCATGCAGAAGTCGATATCAAAGTCAGGCATGGAGACCCGTTCCGGATTGAGGAAGCGCTCAAACAGTAAATCGTAGGGCAGGGGATCGATATCGGTAATTTTCAAGGCAAAAGCGACAAGAGACCCTGCGCCCGAACCCCGTCCTGGCCCCACTGGCACGCCATTTTTTTTAGACCATTGAATAAAATCTGCGACAATGAGGAAGTAACCGGTAAAGCCCATCTGGATAATCATATCGACTTCAAGATTCATGCGATCCAGATAAATCTGCTGATCGACCTGCATCACACTGAAGCGTTCCTGCAAGCCTTTGTGGGCCTCCTGCCGAAAATAGTCGGATTCGGTGATGCCGTCAGGAATGGGGAATTTGGGTAAAAAAGCTTTGCCGAGGGTAAAGGTCACATTGCAGCGCTTGGCAATTTCGACTGAATTCTGTAAGGCCACCGGACAATCAGCAAAGCGCTGCGCCATGTCCTCTGCTGATCTCAAATAGTGTTGATCGGTAAAGCGCTTGGGTCGATTGGGATCATCTAAAGTAAAGCCTTCATGAATGGCCACACGCACTTCATGGACGCTAAAGTCCACCTGTTTTAAAAAATAACTGGGATGGGTGGCCACCACGGCAAGCTGCATTTTTTCAGCGAGGGTGAGGGCCTTGGCAATATAGGCCTCTTCATCCGCTGCGCCGACGCGTGAGATTTCAAGATAGAAGCGGTGATCTGGGAATAATTCCTGCCAGAAGGCCAGGATGTCCAGCGCGGCGGTTTCTGAATCTTTCAAGAGTGCTGTGCCGAGTTCTCCTGCCACTCCTCCTGAGAGCGCAATCAGTCCAGTTGTCGCCTCGGGCGTGAGCCAGGCGCGTTCGAGCAGGGGCAGGCCGTTTTCACGCTTGCCCTTTAAATAGGCGCGCGATACGAGTTTGGTGAGATTTTTAAAGCCCAATTCATTCTGGCACAGCAGAGTGAAAGGATAGCGCTGTGTGCCGACTGTCAGGCATACATCCGTGCCAAAAATCGGTTTGATTTTTTTGCTGCGGGCTTCTTTGTAAAATTTTATCGCTGCAAAAATATTGCAAGCATCTGTAAGGGCCAGTGCTGAAAATGCGTGTGCTTCAGCCTCGCCAATCAAAGCAGAAATACTACCCAGACCATGAATGACCGAATATTCAGAGTGGGTGCGCAATGGGATATAAGCAGCCGGCATGTTTTTAATCGTGAGCGTCCTGATTATGATCGTGCATTATAGCCTTTTCCCCTGCAAAAATGCTATCATCGCAGCATGGAAAAGCATGGAGATGTAACATGATAATCAAAAAATGGCAAAAAGCAGCTGCACTCATCCTCGCCGTTGTGAGTCTCAGTGCCTGCGCAGGCACGTCGACACAAGAAAGCAGCGGCCAATATTTTGATGACAGTGCCACAACTCTGCGCGTCAAAACCGCTTTGGCCGATGCGAGTGTGTCTGATTTGTCCCTGGTCTCGGTGAGCACGCAAAATGGTGTGGTGCAGCTCAATGGCTATGTCAGTTCTGATCAACTGCAAGAATTAGCCGGAACCGTCGCCCAAGGTGTGCCCGGCGTGAATCAGGTTGAGAATAATCTGGTGGTGAAGGATTCGGACTAGGCGCGCGGGTTTTAGTTTGCATCACCTTTATTGTTGCAGCGCGGTGATTTGCCGCACAGAAAGCCCGGTTGTTTCAGCGATGATATCCAGGGGGATGTTTTTCAGCTTACTCTCCAGGGGCATGAGTCGGTTCATCTCCCGCGCCAGCAGATGCGCCTCCTCCAGCATCAACGCCGTCTCTCCACGGGCCAGCTGGCGAACTTGGTCGAGAAGGCTCAGAGGTACGGAGCCTCTCTTCTTCTTTCCATAGTCGAGAGATCGCCTCGAATGTTTCTTCTCTAGAAGTCCAGCTATAAGCAGTTAATAAAAAGTCGTGAGCTGCCTTAGCTGGTGAGCAAGTATTTGTGAAACTGGTTGTTTTGAGAGAAAGTGCTTTTATTATAAACTTTTGGATTGCCGAAGTTTCTAGGAACATAGTGTAGTAATTTTTCAAATAATTCTCTAGACGCTGAAAAAAAGCTTTAAAGAGTAGGGCTTCCCTAACGCTGTAGATCTCGCTAGTTTTTGGGCGCGTGTGGCCTATTGATTCAAGCACCGCAATAAGTGAGGGTTCGATTGTTGACCTGCCAATGGTCATATAATCTAAGCTGGGCAGGGTTACAAGAGCGTTCAGCGGGCTGAGTTGCTCTTTAGTAGCGCAGAGTTCTATTATAACTCCGTTAAGGTCTTTATAATAAAGGACGAGATCAGTTTCTGAATCAGGAAAGAATGTTAAAATATAACTGCCCACTTCACAGTAGATCTTGTTTGTAAAATTTGTGAGCTTCGCTAGAACGTCTTCATTGGTGTGTTTGCTGTTCTTGAGCTTCACTGCCCATAGTTCTACTAGTGCTGTTAGATGATCATCTTCTTCAGTCAGTTCTTGCAGCCTGAGTATTTCTGCATGCTTTCTCTGAGTCTTCTCTAGAATGCCTGCAATCTCAATACTAATCTTGTCTTCCATTCTGAATGACATTTTTTTTCTTTTTCAGAAGTTGTTTGAGATAGTCTATCATAAAATTATTAATGTGTAAAGTGAAGGTGCAAGCTTAAATTAAGCGCCACAAAATATGTTCTTTGACGAGATCACTTACATTGGGCAGTTTGGCCTGCAGGGTGGCGATGATTTCAGGTGAATGAAGAGTATTGCCGAGAGCGATGTCAGTTTCAGTTCAGATCAACTGCAAGAATTGGCCGGAACGGTCGCCCAAGACGTGCCTGGCGTGAATCAGGTTGATAATAATCTGGTGGTGAAGGATTCGGATTGGGCGCGCGTGTTTCAGCTTATTCCATAGGAGCTTGGGGGTTCCTCATCTCCAGCGCCAGCAGATGCGCCTCCAGCTCCAGCTACAGCATCAACGCCGTCTCTCCACGGGCTAGCTGGCGAACTTGGTCGAGAAGGCTCAGGGGGGCAAGTGGGAGAAAGGAGTGCGATTTTTAGTTGCGTGATTGCTTCATTTATTTCTGGAGTATGACCCGTACCATAGGAAGCGTTGGTTAAAAGTATGCGAATATCCACTCTCACTGAACCTAAAAACGGCATTTGGCAGTTGATCGCAGGCTAAAGCAGCCAATATTTAGCCACCTAATTGCCGTAAATTTGTCATATTTTTTTGTCTATGCAGGCGCTGTTAAAAAATCAGGCGGTTTTAACAAGCGCCCCCTCAAATATCCCT
>CAMARA010000017.1 GCA_945860585.1 Francisella tularensis subsp. holarctica
AAAAATAAATAGCTCCGTTAAAATTCATATAATATTTCAAAAAATAATGAGTTACTTTAAAGCTGGGTCCTGACGCCCCAAGCTTCGCATGGGGGATCAGGATGACGATTGGGGTGTAATTCACTCAGAGATGTGTGCATGCCGTAGCCGTCGAGGGGGAGGGAGCTGAACACCTTAACTTAGCAGCATTAGTTCATAACCTACTTTTGCAAGCCAGCGCTTGAGTGGCTCAGATTTAGGTAATGGAATAGACTGGATAATGCGAAAGATGCCCTCCGTATTGGCACAATTGATCTGTTGTCGACCTCCTTTTGTATCGAGCGAAAGGGGGGTGGCAATTTGCACCCACCCTCTAGCTGGACTGCATAGCCCGCCTACGCTAAAGCTCTGGCGCGGCAGCCTTCGCGCTTTAAAAGTCACGCGCAGCGTCATTTAGCTGGCTCGCCGAGCCGTAGCGCAAATTGCCGTTGAGGCAATGCGGCGCAAAGGCTGGTGGAGGCGGCGGGAATTAAACCCGCGTCCGCAAACCATTCACTCTCAGTTCTACATGCTTAGTAGGCCGATATTGGATTTAACTGACATGAGCCTCAGCTACAAGGCGATATATCAGCGAGCCCTATTTGGCTTTCGCCTTTAACTTCGATGATCAGACACGCACCAAAGCGAGCTTGTTGGGTATGAGCGTAGCTAGAAGGAACAAGCACTATTCTAACGTACGCCGGCTAGTTAGTTTCAGCTAACAGACTAGGCAGCTTTCGCTACCAAGGTCATTTTACCGTTTGCAGCCTTGCGGCTTGCTTTTTTGTTGCCAGTTATGCAACTTAATGCAGGATTTACGAGAAATGCATCAGTCTCGGCATGCACTTTGAGGTTCAGCGTTCCCGTCGAATTCAGATCGCCCCCAATGAATACGTATTCTATCACAGCTTTAAACTAAAATATAGGCACTACGAAAAAATAGTTTGATTAGATTGATGAATCAGTGCCGCCTGATGATGGATTTTCGTGAGTGCCACATCGACTGATAAAACCAAAGTCGCCGTAATCACCAAGGCAATCAGCGTTTCAAAAAGCGAAAAGCCCTGCATTTACACCCACCCCAAGGTAACACGTGGATGACCTTGCAGATCCAGTCGCGTCTCGACCTCTCGATAGGCGCACTGGCAAAACAATGCCTGCACGGCCTCTGCTTGATCATAACCATGCTCCAGAGCTAAAAAGCCGTCGGGCCTGAGGAAAGACCTGCCCTGCTGAATAATCAACTCGATCGCCTCCAGACCGGATTTTCCACTCACCAAGGCGGCAACCGGCTCATAGCGCAAGGCTTCTAAATGCGGGTCATGCGCTCGAATATACGGTGGGTTACTGATGATTGCCTCCACTTTTTGAGCGGGGATTTGCTCGAACCAATCACTGCAGACAAAGCGGATATTCTGAACGTGCAGGCAGTCGGCATTTTCCTGAGCAAGTGCTAAAGCTGCGTGACTGATATCCACGCCCAGCACATTGCAATCCGGACGCTCCAGCGCCAAACTAATACCGAGACAGCCCGAGCCCACACCCAGCTCAATCACGCTACTGGCAGGCGGGACTTTTTCGAGTGCCAGTTCCAGCAAGAGCTCAGTTTCAGGGCGGGGAATTAAGGTGGCAGCATTCACTTTGAAGTCATATTTCCAGAAGCCTTTTTCTCCGAGCAAATACGCCAGCGGCTCGCCGGCATGATACCGCTGACGCAAAGCCTCAAACTGCGCAGACACTGCAGCAGATGGCGCATATTCTGGATGCGCGAGCAAGAAGCTCTGCGACTGCCCCGAAACATGCGCCAGCAAAATACGGAGATCGCGCTCAATCATTGATTTCCGCAAGCAAGTTCACCCGCTGCTCATGCAACAAAGGCTCAATGACGGGATTGAGATCACCCTCCATGACGTAATCAAGCTGATACAAAGTTAAATTAATGCGGTGATCAGTGAGGCGTCCCTGCGGAAAATTGTAAGTGCGAATCCGCTCCGAGCGATCACCGGTTCCCACCAAACTTTTACGCGTGGCTGCTTCTGATTTGCGTTGCTTTTCTTCTTCGGCATTTTTTAAACGCGCCTTGAGCAAATTCATAGCTCTGGCACGATTTTTATGCTGAGAACGTTCTTCCTGACACTCTACCACTAAACCGGAAGGCATATGCGTAATCCGGATCGCCGAGTCTGTTTTATTCACATGCTGGCCTCCCGCACCTGAAGAACGATAGGTATCTACTTTCAAATCCGCGGGATTGATCTCGATATCCCCCACCTCTTCTGATTCAGGCATAATCGCCACGGTACAGGTGGAAGTATGCACACGGCCCTGCGCCTCAGTTTCAGGGACCCGCTGCACACGATGCGCTCCGGATTCAAACTTCAATTTACCGAAAACGCCAGCGCCCTCAATCCGCGCAATCACTTCTTTGTAGCCACCATGTTCGCCGGGATGTGTATTCATGATCTCCACCAACCAGCCTTGTTTTTCAGCATATTTGGCATACATGCGGAACAGATCTCCCGCAAAAATAGCTGACTCATCTCCGCCTGCTGCAGCCCGAATTTCCAGAAAAATCCCCGCTTTATCATTTGGATCTTTGGGCAAAAGCAAAGTATATAATTCGCCAGCGAGCTGTTCACGGCCCGACTTACACTGCAACATATCTTCTTCAGCCATCTCTTTCATTTCAGGATCTTTTAGCAAGATCTCAGCTTCACGCAGCTGTGCTTCATTTTGCTCATAAGCGGCATACACACGCACCAGCTCACTTAGCTCCGCATACTCTTTTGACAAATCTTGAAAACGGCGACTATCATTCATCACCTCGCTGGTATTCAACAAAGCAGCAATTTCTTCGTAACGCTCACTACATTTTTGCAAGCGATTTTGCATGGACTCTTTTAACATATCATAAATATCACTGGTTTAAGTGGCTTTATCATAGCTTATTTGAGCGCAAAAAACACCAAAAATATTTTACTTGCTTTAGACATAGGAATTATGAGAAAATATCAGCCTTTTGGGAAATGAGAGAAAAATGGAATTTTTGTATGCATTAGGCGGAATTGTTGCAGCAGGATTATTGATTTACCTCACTGCTGTATTGATTAAACCGGAATGTTTTTAAGCAAAAATTAAGTTTAGCAACATCTAAGGAGTACTGCATGGAACATAAAAAAAATAAACCCTTTGTGTATATTGTGGGGTTTGCTGCCGCTTTAACCGGCTTGTTATTTGGCCTTGATACCGGCGTTATTTCCGGCGCCCTGCCATTTATTGCCAAAGAATTTCACTTGACCGTGGGCCAGAGCGAACGCCTCGCCACCGCCGTATTGATTGGAGCCGTGCTGGGAACGATCTTCAGCGGTGTGATTTCACGCCGCCTGGGTCGACACTTTGCCATCTGGGTCTCTGCTTTTATTTTCTGTGTGGCGGCGGTCCTCTGTGCGCTATCCGTTAATTTATACATGTTAATTGCGATGCGGGTTTTATTGGGAGCAGGGATTGGCCTCGCTTCTTTTACGGCACCACTTTATCTTTCAGAAATCGCACCAAAAAATATTCGTGGTGCACTGATTGCCATGTTTCAATTCATGATCACGATTGGCATCTTAGTCTCTTATCTAACTGATACTGCGTTTACACCAAGCGGCGACTGGCGCTGGATGTTTGGCGTGACCTTCTTTCCTGCCTTTGCTATGTTTATGGCCGTGTTGATTCTTCCTAAATCTCCGCGCTGGCTGATGTTACGGGGCCGCACTGAAGAAGCCAGAGCCGTCCTAGCACGTGTCCGCAGCCCTGAAGAAATTGATGAAGAAATCCATGATATCGAAACAGCCCTCAACAAAACCCATCGTTTCCGCGATGTATTTCATGGATCCGGCTTTTTGAAAGTCTTAATTTTAGGGATTGCTTTACAAATGATTCAGCAGTTCTCAGGCATTAACACCGTTATTTATTACGCACCGGCTATTTTCAAAATGGCAGGCTTTATCAGTCCGATGGCGCAAATGTATGCGACTATCCTGGTAGGCACGGTCAATGTCTTAACCACGATCATTGCCGTGATGTACGTGGATCGCTGGGGCCGCAAGCCTATTTTGTACTTCGGTTTAGTAACCACCAGCTTAAGCTTGCTATTACTCAGCTACTTGTTCCACATTGGCATTCATACCGAAGTCGCCCAGTATCTGGCTGTCGCCCTCGTCTTAACCTTTATCTTCGGCTTTGCTGTCAGCCTTGGGCCGATTGCATGGATTATTTGTGCTGAAATTTTCCCACTGCAAGGGCGCGATGCCGGCGTTGCGGTCACCACCGCGACCAACTGGATCACCAATGCGATTGTGGTTGCGACCTTCTTAACCCTGGTCTCCACCTATGGCGCTTCCTCCACCTTTGGCTTATTCGGCATCCTTGGCTTAATCAGCCTGGCCATTGTGATCCGCTTTATCCCTGAAACCAAAGACGTTTCACTGGAAAAAATCGAAGCCAATCTCCTTGCTGGAAAAGCTTGCCGTCATCTGGGCGATTAATGCAGCATGCCTATCTCACTCAGCCTGAGTATTTGCCCCTTCTCCAGGCTGAGTTTTCACATGCCAAGCCCTTAGCGCCGCATATTCTGCTTTCGCCTGAACGAATCCAGCCCTTGTTTGCGGTAGATGTCTGGCATGATTGCGAAACCCTGTCCTTTCAATCGATCAAAAATGCCGTAGATCTTCTGAAAGCACGGGGCCGACTCTGGCATTACCATGGTCTCCAGGCTTTTCGCCGCGGCACCCTCATCGGGAAATCCTTGCACCTGCTGAAAAATAAGGCCCTCCCTTTTGGCAATTTGCCGCCGCTCACACCTTTTGGCATTTATACATTGTTGGATGAGCACACGCTGCTCCTCTGCACCACACCGCAAAAACAGATTCCTTTGGGTCAGCTGGAATTTATTGAAAATAAAAGTATTCCCCCAAATCGAGCCTATCTCAAACTGTGTGAGATCTTCACACTGCTGCGTCAATTTCCTCAAGCTGGCGAAACCTGTCTAGATGTGGGGGCCTCTCCCGGTGGCTGGTCGTGGGTCTTAGCCGAATGTGGCGCAGAAGTCATCGCCATAGATAAAGCGCCACTCGCGCCCCATATTGCAAAACACCCGCGCATCACGCCCCAACAAGGCAGCGCTTTCGCCCTCGATCCTCAGGATTTTGACCCGATCGACTGGTTTTGCTCAGACATCATCTGCTATCCAAAACGCTTAATCAGCCTGATCGAACGCTGGCTGGCTTCCGGAAAAGTACGCAACATGATCTGCACCATTAAATTACAAGGGGACACGGACTGGGACAGCATTCGTACCTTACAAAGCATTCCAGGCGCCAGTGTGCAACATCTCTGGCATAATAAACATGAACTTTGCTTTACACGCTTATCCTAAAAACGCGCTAAACTCGAGTGATGCATCAACCAGTACACGACCAGCCCCCAGATACCGGTTAATAATCCAGCTAACACCCAGGCCATCCCAGGCAACAATTGCGGTAGAATTTGACGCTTGGCGAGCATACTGATATCCCGAGCAATCGCCGTGGCAATGATCAGATGTAGGACAATCAGCAGCACGCCCAGAATCACGTGAAATTGCATTACACTTACATTTAAAGAATTAATCACTTCTATCATGATAAGCTCCATTTAAAACGTGGCATGTCCTGGCACGCGAGGGAAAGGAATGAGATCGCGAACATTGGCAACACCCGTTAAATAGCCAAGCAAGCGCTCAAAACCCAGGCCAAATCCTGCATGCGGAACCGTCCCATAACGACGCAAATCCCGATACCAGGCATAATCTTCAATCTGCATACCGCATTCCACAATTCGCGCATCTAAGACCTCGAGGCGCTCTTCACGCTGACTACCGCCAATCAACTCGCCAATGCCCGGCACCAGCACATCCATCGCCGCCACGGTACGACCATCTTGATTCTGACGCATGTAAAACGCCTTGATCTCTTTAGGATAATTCATCAGAACGACGGGCCCTTTCACAATTTCTTCACAGAGATAGCGCTCATGTTCCGACTGTAAATCTAATCCCCACTTAACTGGATAATCAAATTTTTTGTTGGATTTTTCCAAGAGCACAATCGCATCGCTATAATCCATGCGCGTAAATCCAGCTTTTAAGACATGCTCCAACCGCGCTAAACAGCCTTTATCAACCCATTGATTAAAGAAGGCAAGATCATCCTCACGTCGATTGAGCACCGTGGTGATGACATGCTGAATCAAACCCTCGGCCAAACTGGCATTATCATTTAAATCCGCAAACGCAATCTCTGGCTCAACCATCCAGAACTCAGCCAAATGACGGCTCGTGTTGGAATTTTCAGCTCTAAACGTGGGCCCAAAGGTGTAGACTTTCGACATGGCCAAGGCATAACACTCTGCATTCAATTGACCGGATACGGTTAAAAAAGCCTCGGTTGCAAAAAAATCTTGACTAAAATCAACTTTCCCTTCTTTGAGCGGCGGATTTACGGCATCGAGGGTAGAGACGCGAAACAGCTCACCCGCACCCTCACAATCACTCGCGGTAATGATCGGCGTATTCACCCAAATCAAACCCTGCGCATCAAAATAATCATGAATGGCTTTAGCGGCAGCATGCCGGACGCGCGAGACTGCACCGATCAAATTCGTGCGCGGACGCAGATGCGCATAGTCGCGCAGATGCTCCATGGTATGTTGCTTCGGCGAAATCGGATAGGTCTCAGGATTATCAATCCAGCCTAACACTTCCACTTGTTCAGCTTGAATTTCAACGGTTTGACCCGCGCCCTGCGATGCCACTAAGATTCCCGTAACTTTGACGGAGCAATCCTTGGTTAATCTTAGAATATCTGCATGATAATTCTCTAAGCTCTGCGGGATCACGGCTTGAATACTGGCATGACAGGAGCCATCATTCAAGGCTAAAAAAGAAATCCCTGCCTTGGAGTCCCGCCGCGAGCGCACCCAGCCATAAACCGAAACCGTTTTTCCCACCTGAGCGGATTTTAATACATTGGCAATTGACATTTTTAACATTATTGTTGCACCACACTTACTTGAACTTGATGAGCCGCCAGTTGCTGTTTAACCGGACTATATGCAGCCACACTCGCAAAAGGGCCGACTAAAACCTGATAGGCCGGCGCGCCATTATCCTGCGTCGTCACTACGGCGGCATCGACCCCCGCTAACAATAACTGCGACAACATCTGATTCGCATCCGCTGAATTAGCATAACTGCCCGCGTTGAGATAATATTTGACCGGGCCAGCGGGCGTTGCAGCAGGCGGAGTAGCTGCTGGAGCCTGTGTTACAGCAGGAGCATTGGCCACACTGGTGGTCGTCGCACCTGGGGTAGCAGCTGTTGTCGTTGCAGATCCTGCTGCAGGCGTTGCTGCAACGGGCGTTGTCGTAGTTGCAGTAGCGGATACAGCAGTCGCTGCAGCAGATGTGGCGGAAGTGCTCGAACTGGCCGTCGCCGCTGCAGCAGGATTATTGCCACTCGGCAAAACGGAGTAAAAATCATATTGTGGCGCTGCGGCTTGAGCACTGACAGTGCTTTTGTCTGTATGATTTCCAAGTGCACTCGCCTGACGATGCAGATGTTGACGATAAGCTGAAAACAAAACCACCAGCGCGATCAAGACAACAAAAATCCATATCCCGATTTTCGCGCCCTCTTTTTTTTGCGGAGGGACACGTTGCTGGCCTGCACGCTGCTGTTGTGAAACCGGCCGACGCGGATTGCCGCCACTCTGCACCCGCACTTCGGGTCGATTCGGTACAGGCGGCTGCCCGACAATCTTGGCATAATCTTTCATGTTTTATCCTTAACGGGCCATGATCTCTTTCAAAACGGTTTGCAGAATCCCGCCATTTTTAAAGTAATCCAGCTCAATTTCGTTATCCAAACGCGCCAAGACTTTAAAGGTTTTGACACTGCCATTTTTTGACTTCGCTGTGAGGGTTAATTCCTGACGCGGGGTAATCGCATCTAGGCCTTGAATACTTAAGGTTTCGCTGCCATCGAGACCCAGACTCTCGCGACTTTCACTCTGCATAAACTGCAGAGGCAATACGCCCATGCCCACTAAATTACTGCGATGAATCCGCTCATAGCTTTCGGCAATCACAAATTTAACGCCCAGCAGATACGTGCCTTTTGCTGCCCAGTCACGCGATGATCCCGTGCCATATTCTTTGCCCGCCAAAATATATAAAGGCACGCCAGCCGCTTTATACTGCATCGCTGCATCATAGATATACATGATTTCATCCGACGGGAAGTAACGGGTAAAACTACCTTCCTTGCCGTCAGCCAGCACATTGCGCAAACGGACATTGCCGAAGGTCCCGCGC
Organism: Francisella tularensis subsp. holarctica; assembly: GCA_945860585.1. Classification (GTDB taxonomy): domain Bacteria; phylum Pseudomonadota; class Gammaproteobacteria; order Francisellales; family CACEW01; genus JAJZUD01. Next base: position 8,416 of record CAMARA010000017.1, read on the forward strand.
ATCATCACCTCATGATTGCCACGACGCGAACCATAGGAATTAAAATCTTTGACTTCCACGCCATGCGCACGCAGATATTGGCCTGCAGGGTAATCTGCTGGAATACTGCCTGCTGGCGAGATGTGATCAGTCGTGACACTATCCCCCACCACGATCAGCGCTACGGCTTCATCAATCGCCGTTTTAGCTTTGCCACTTTCCGCAAGATCATCAAAGAAAGGTGGACATTGAATATAAGTAGAATCTGCATTCCACTGATACAAGCGCCCCGTTGGAACCGCAAGTTTTTGCCAAATTTCAGTGCCCTTAAACACGGGCGCATATTTTTCCGCAAACATTTCCGGTGTTACCAGCGTTTCAACAATATGTTTGATCTCATCCGAGGAGGGCCAGATATCTTTGAGATACACCGGCTGACCGGCTTGATCTAAACCGAGCGCATCATGATCGGCATCAAAATCAACTGTGCCCGCTAAAGCAAACGCCACGACATGAATCGGCGAGGCCAGATAATTCGCTTTGACATAGGGATTAATACGCCCTTCAAAATTACGATTACCGCTCAAGACCGCCGCGGCGACCAGATCACCGGTTTTAATTGCTTGAATCATTTCATCAGATAAATTGCCGCTGTTGCCAATACAGGTCGTACAACCATAACCCACCACATTAAAATGTAATTGGTTTAAATACGGCATCAGGCCTGACTTTTCTAAATATGCGGTAACGACTTGCGAACCGGGTGCCAGCGAGGTTTTGACAAAAGGTTTGACTTGCAAGCCTTTATTCACGGCATTCCGCGCCAAAAGACCCGCTCCCACCATCACAAAAGGATTCGAGGTATTGGTACAGGACGTAATCGCCGCAATCGAGACTACACCGTGCGAAACTTCAGCATCCATGCCGCTAACTTTTACTTTTGCTTTAATTTTATCAGGACTCAAGGCAAAGCCGCGTTTATCTACGGGTGCACTTAGAGACGCCGCAAAATCGGTTTTGAGATTACGCAGTGAGACGCGATCCTGCGGACGCTTTGGCCCCGCCAGCGTTGAATCCACCGTACTGAGATCCATCGTCAAGACCACGGTATATTCTGGCTGTTCTTGCATATCCTCACGGAATAGCCCCTGATGCTTCAACACGCCATCGATTAAATCAACGAATTGACCCCGATTGGATTGCTTCATAAACGCGACGGTGACATCATCAACAGGAAAGAAGCCCATCGTCGCACCATATTCTGGCGCCATATTTGCAATCGTTGCCCGATCAGGCAGCGACAGATATTTCAAGCCTTCGCCAAAAAACTCTACAAACTTACCGACCACACCTTGTTTACGCAGCATTTCAGTGACATACAATACGAGATCCGTTCCCGTCATCCCCGGGCGCAATTGACCCGTCAAATGTACGCCGACCACATCAGGCAATTCCATGTAATAGGGCTGACCCAGCATCACTGCCTCAGCTTCAATCCCGCCGACACCCCAACCCATCACGCCCAGACCATTGATCATTGTGGTGTGAGAATCCGTCCCCACCAAAGTATCCGGATACGCAAAGCTATTTTTTTCAATCACAACCGGCGATAAAAACTCTAAGTTCACCTGGTGAATAATCCCCATGCCAGGCGGCACTACTTTAAAATCTTGAAAGGCCGTTTGCGCCCATTTTAGAAGTTGATAACGCTCGCCATTGCGCTCGAATTCCAGATTAATATTTTTGCTGAGCGAGGTCGCGTCACCCGAAAAGTCAACTTGCACCGAATGATCCACCACCAATGCCGTATCAACCAAAGGATTAATTTGATCAGGATTACCGCCCATTTTTTTGACTGCATCGCGCATAGACGCCAAATCCACAACAGCGGGAACACCTGTAAAATCCTGCATGACCACCCGCGCCGGCATAAATGGAATTTCCGGCCGCATTTTGGCGCTCGCATTCCAAGTCAAGGCATTGAGCACATCGGACTCTTTCACTTTTTTACCATCCACATGCCGCAATAAATTTTCCACCAGAATCCGAATCGAATACGGCAAGCGGCTTAGATCTTTCCCAGTTTCTGCAGCCAGACGTTGCAGACTATTGATTTTGATTTCTCTGCTATCTTTGAGCTGTAAACTCAGCGTTGTTTTTTGTTTCAAACTCATGCTTCTCTCCAGATTATTTTTTTAAAATATAATGCGCACTGCAATACGGGCAGGTCACTGCTCCTTCGGCCTCAATGGGCAAATACACACGGGGATGCATGTCCCACACAGCCTGATCTTTCGGTGGACAAGACAAAGGCAGATCCTTCGTCGTCACTGTATATGTAGGAATTTTTTCCGAACTTTTTACAGACATTTCTCTCACACTCCGTCTACTTCAGCAGGGCTCATTATACCTTAAGCCACGAAAATTTAAAGCCTCGCTCTTGCCACCAGCCACAGATGAATTTCTTGCACCCCCGCTGCTTGCAAAGTTTTGGCGAGCTCACGCAGGGTACTGCCGGTTGTCATGACATCATCAATCAGCGCGACCGACTGCAGGGGGAGTTTTTTTTGCACCTGAAAACTACCACGCAAATTATGCACCCGCTCTTTTTTACGCAAAGTCGCCTGCGCCTGGGTATTTTTGATTTTATGCAACAGATGCGGACTATATAGCAATTGCAGATTTTTCGCCACACGCCGCCCAATTTCATGCGCCTGATTAAAGCCCCGCTTAAACTGACGCGAGCGCTGCAAAGGCACCGGCAATACCCACTGCGGAAAATCACGCCCAGCATACGCCTGCTGCAACGTCGCCGTCATTTCCTCAACCAGAAAAGGCAACACCTGCAAGCGCCCTGAAAATTTCAGCCCCTGAATTAAATGCCCAATCAGTTCTTCATAAATAAAACACGCATGGGTCTCCTGAAAAGAAGGAGGGTCTTTTAAACAGCGTCCACATTGCGTTTGATTCTTATTGGTAAAAAGCAACTCCCCGCAGCATAGACAGTGTGCCGCATCCGCCACAAATTGCAAGCGCTCGCGACATAAATCACACACATAGCCCGAGCCTAAACCCGAACTGCCACAACACAAACAGTATTGCATTAGAAATTTTTTAATCAGCATCCGCTTTGCTCACTCACATAGTTGAGCTTTATTTTAGCAGATTAAAAAATAAATGCATTTCTTTTATCAAATCGCAGCGCTTATGCGACTAAACATCAAGCGCCAGATCCCAACCCAGCAAACCATCCCAATCCCCCATTAAAGCACCAGCAAAAGGCCCTACAGATCCTGCAGGCCCTACAGATCCTGCAGCTACTGCCCCTGAGCCTCCTCCACCATCTGAAGGATGATCAGGCATGTGTCGTTTGGCACCCCCACCCGTCTCACCTTGACTCAAGCCTCGTTTTGCAGCGCCCGCAGCCACACTTACTCCCGCCCCACCTGGAAAACTCAAGCGCTCAACAGCCACTGCCCCTGAGCCTCCCCCACCATCAGAAGGGGCTGCCATACCGCCGCTTTCTTGGGCAAAAGTAACCAGAGCAGCTAAAGAGTCCTCTATCAAACTCTGTTTATGCAAATTAAGATACTTAAGCTCATACTCCCTGATCGCCGCATCAATAATAGGCCTAATTATCTGTTTCAGCTCATTATCCTCGCCTCGTCGCGGCATTTTTATAGTAATTTGCTTACATAACCAAACTGGACACAGATTCTTCGCATTTAAACTATCTTTATCTAAGGTAAAATTTATAACCTTCTTCTTCCCAACACCTCTCACTTTTATTTCTAATGCCCCTGCCCTAGAAGTAAATGCTAGATTTAACCTCTCCGACTGCTTCTTCACACAATCATACCGATTCTCTGTTTGAAGGATTGGAGCAGTTATATTATCTTCCCCTAAAGACACAGACAAAGCAGACCACACCAGCTCTTCTTGCTCCTTAATACCAAGCCCCTCGAGCACATCAACCGACTCAACAGGTGGAGCCACCTGCTCGCCAACCCACCCCTTGTATAACATACTTTCTTTAATGCTATCAACTCTCGGGTCAGGCAGCATGCTTTCAACAAGCGGGGTATATCTCGGTTCAGCGCGAACCAAAAAATCGGCCAAAACGTCATTTGATAATTCTGCGACTGCATCACGAAATTCAATACGCATTAATTTTGCAATTTTCTCGCGATCATCCCCTACCCAAGCAGCCAAATAAGATTGTGCCGCGCCTTCTTTCACACGAAAAGCCGCTCTAATTGCTAATATTCTTTGAGAGCCTACAATAGCTGACATCCACTTATCCAAGGCGTCTCCAGTTGCTCGATCTAAAATCTCAGCTAAATAAACAACAACCGGCCTGATCGCTCCCTGATTTCTTGAACGCAGCGCCAGCTCCACCCATTCCTCTAACTTTGCAACATCTCCCGCAGCTGACGCTCGTTCTAAAATCCCAGCTAAATAATCCACAACCGGCGTGATCGCTTCCTTTCTCAATGAACGCAGCGCCAGCTTCACCCATTCCTCTAACTTTGCAACATCTCCCGCAGCTGACGCTCGCTCTAAAACCCCAGCTAAATAAACAACAACCGGCGTGATCGCCTCCTTTCTCCATGAATGCAGCGCCAGCTCCACCCATTCCTCTAACTTTGCAACACCTCCCGCAGCTGACGCTCGCTCTAAAATCCCAGCTAAATAACCCACAACCGGCGTGATCGCTCCCTGAGTTGTTGAACGCAGCGCCAGCTCCACCCATTTCTCTAACTTTGCAATATCTTCCGCAGCTGACGCTCGTTCTAAAATCCCAGCCAAATAAACAACAACCGGCGTGATCGCTTCCTTTCTCAATGAACGCAGCGCCAGCTCCACCCATTTCTCTAACTTTGCAACATCTCCCGCAGCTGACGCTCGCTCTAAAACCCCAGCTAAATAAACAACAACCGGCGTGATCGCTCCCTGATTTGTTGAACGCAGCGCCAGCTTCACCCATTCCTCTAACTTTGCAACATCTCCCGCAGCTGACGCTCGTTCTAAAATACCAGCTAAATAACCCACAACCAGCGTGATCGCTCCCTGATTTGTTGACAATAAAATCCACTTAAGCTTTTCTTCTGAAGGTGTTCCCGATGCAGCATCCTCTACCCAAGCAGCCCAATCTGTTTTTGTCTTAATTAATGCAGAACACTGTGTTTGAAGCGCTACTCTTCTTTCATAATCTGTTTCCAGAGCAATGCCCTCAAGCGTACCATCTGGAAACTTATTTTTTGCTCGCATAGTTAACTGTAATAATGCATATGCTCTTACCCGACCTCTCACTTCGGGAGCAGAACTCATCCAATCAGGAAGCGCTCCATCCCCGTCAATGCTCACTGCTCCTCTGATTGCTTCTACGCCTGAATTTTGCAAAAAATCTTGAAGGCGATTAGGAGCCACACCCCGTAAAGATTCCAAAAGCTCTGTTTGCTCCGCATCAAATAAAATGTGTTCGAATGCATCAGGATCAAAAACCCACTCATCATCTTCACCTCCTAGTTCCGGAACTCCAAACAAATCATTTAATTCGTCTTCGTCTTCACCTAGCATGCACTTGCCCTCTCAAATCTATATTAGACGCAGATTATAGCACGACTAAACATTTAAAATCAATTTATTTTCAGCGTTTTGTGAATTTATTCCACTTGTGCTATAGTACAGCAAGTAAAACAGCCTGCCCAGGACAATATATAATGCGCCTATCCCAGACCTCTATTCACGATATCCAGAGCATGCTGCAGGAGAGGATCCAGATGCTTAATCTGCAAACCAAACATCCACTTTATTTAGATTCTGAAACGCCTAGTATTCACGATCTGCCTGAACAGTCTTTTGACCTTATCAGCTTTTATCTTGATGTGGATCAAATGCAGCCGCTGGAGCAGACTTTTGCAGCACTCAAACACACGCTTAAAATTCAGGGCATTCTTTTGTTTGCCTGCACTGGCATCGAAATGCATGCTCTCGGCGATGCCTTACTTAAAGCCGGTTTTGCAGATCCTGTCACCGATCGTGAAAATTTTGAAGAAGAGGTGATTTTCGCCTATGCTTGGCGGAAACCACAAAGCTCCTATCAGCTTGAAAATGGGGATATTGCGATTCCACTCTCACAGATATCAACGCGCACGTCATCCTGATAATGCGCAGTATTCATCAGGACCCAGGACCCAATCATCTGCGAAGCACTTTATAATACAGACTTGGAAGAAAAGCATGATTTTCACCTGGGTCCTGACGCCTCCCTGCTTCGCAAGGAGTGTCAGGATGACGTTTCTGGGTTTTCCCCTTTAAATCACACCTAAACTTTTAAAACCAAGGCTTTACCTGATACATCACTAAAAATGCTACCACAATCAGCCAGAACAAAGTCAGGGGCAAAAACACTTTCCAGCCCAGACGCATGATTTGATCATAGCGATAACGGGGAAAAGTCGCGCGGATCCATAAGTAGCCGAATAAAAAGATGCACATTTTTGCGAGCAGCCAAATTAAACCAGGCACCCAGAAAAAGGCATTTTGCAACCAGGGTATATTTTGAAAAGGTGAGAGCCAGCCGCCCATAAAAAACGTAGCAATCAAAGCCGAAATCAAAATCATATTTGCATATTCAGCGAGGAAAAATACGGCGAAGCGCATGCCGGAGTATTCCACATGATGACCGGCGACAATTTCGGATTCGCCTTCTACGACGTCAAAAGGAGCACGATTGGTTTCTGCCACCCCAGAAATGCAATATACCACGAACAACGGGAACAATGGAATAAAAAACCAGTGCCAGAATCCACCCGATTGAGCCAGCACAATATCATTTAAATTCATGCTGCCTGCCGCCAAGACCACCCCAATCAAAGCAAAGCCCATCGCTAATTCATAGGATACCACTTGTGCAGACGAACGCAGGGCACCATACAAAGCATATTTTGAATTCGATGCCCAACCGGCAATAATAATCCCATACACGCCCAAGGAGGTCATGGCAAACAAATACAGCAAACCGGCATTTACATTCGCCAGAATCATATGTGGGCCAAACGGAATCACAGCCCAGGCGGCAAGTGCAGGAATCAACGTCAAGATCGGTGCTAGTTTAAACAAAAACGAATTGGCCTGACTCGGCATCAGCAATTCTTTCATCATTAATTTTAAGCTATCTGCAATCGGCTGCAACAAGCCAAAGGGCCCGACGCGATTCGGGCCGATGCGATCCTGCATATAGCCGATGACTTTACGTTCTGCAAAGGTCATATAGGCGACACCGATTAATAAAGGAATCACGATTAAAATAATTTTGAGAATAATCCACAGAATAATCATGATGCTGCCCTCGCAATTTCAATTTCCCCGAATGCATCACCAAAACCTTGCGTGGCTTTGATGCCGCGCGGCAAAAAGACACAATCTGTGGCCAGATCCATGATCCGCAAAGGCAAAGTGATCGACTGCTGCCCCTGGGTGATCTGCAGGAGATCTCCCGCTTGCAGACCTAATTTTTCAGCGTCGCTGGCATTTAAGCCGACATAGTTCAGATCCTGCATCGTCGGCGTCGCTTGCAAAGGCGGGGATTGCCGCGCCAAAAGATCACTCGCATACATCGGCAATACACCTACACGTGTCCAGCCTTTGATTTTAGACAGCTGCTTCGGCACCCGCACACCCACGATGCTTTCTTTTTGATGCACCAGATGCGCTTCTAATTCTTTGATGACATCAAGATGACTGTCATAATCAAAACCTGGCAGTTCAAATAAATTACCGAGTACACGCAAAATTTTCCAACCTGGACGCGCGTCACCCTGAGGCTTGACTGCGCCGAGCCAGGACTGCCATTCGCCTTTTAGATTGACAAAAGAGCCTGCGGTTTCCGTATACGCTGCCACAGGCAGAATCACATCCGCTTTTTCTTTCAGATAATCCGTAGCAAAGGTGGAAATCGCAATCACATAATCCGCTTGATCCAGCGCCGCATCTGCCTGCGCGGGGTAGAGACTTTCTACCCCCGGCTCGACATTAAATAAGACATACGCTTTTTGTTTGGAGTCCGGATGCAACATCGCTTTGGCAGTCAAACCTTCTTGACCCAAATCATGGCCCGCTGCGCCCGCATAAGGCACGCATCCCGCCAAGACTGCACCGATTGCATTGGCACCAGGCGTCAAGGCAACCACATCGGCATTTAATGCACTTTTCAATACCGACATCAAGCCCATGATTTCATTGACATGCGGATGCCCCATCAAGACTTGTCCCGTGACAAACACCACTTTATCAGCACCAGTCAAAGCAGTAACCAATGCTTGCCAAAGAGCGGGATCTGCCTGATGCTCCAAGCGCATCACTTCATCTTGAAAATGCGCCGTCAAGGGTTTCTGCTTTAAAACTTCCTGAGCAATATGGGCTAGGGCCTCCGTCATCTCATTAAAATTGACAAGATGCATCTGCGCCGTCGCAATATGATGCTCCAAGGCAAAGGGGTTCAGATAAATAATCTGTGCGCCATTCAAAGCGGCTTGCCGTAAACGATGATGAAACAAGGGCACTTCTTGACGCGTATCACTCCCGATCACTACCACCACATCGACATCAGACAACTCCGCCAGGCCTAATGCCATTTTCGGCGCTGATCTGACCTGATTTTGATAGCTGAAATCATTGACATGCGCTCTAAAATCAATATTATGCGAGCCAAAACTGCGCATTAGTTTTTGCAAGAGATACAACTCTTCGATCGTACTTGAAGGGGAAACCAAAGTGGACACCGCATCGGCGCCATGCTTTTTCTGAATTTTCTTTAAATTTTTGACGACAGCGGCCAATGCATCTGCCCACTCCACTTCCTGCCATTTTCCCTGCTGCTTCATGAGGGGCTTCTGGGCGCGAGCGGCAGTATTCAAGGCGTGGACACTGTAGCGATCGCGATCCGATAACCAGTTTTCGTTCAAACTTTCATTTTCACGGGGCACGGCGCGCATGACTTCGTTGCGACGCACATGCACATACAAATTTGACCCTAAGCAATCATGTGGCGCAATCAAAGGGTACTGCTGCATTTCCCAAGCTCGCGCTTGATAGCGAAAAGGCTTATTTGTCAAAGCACCCACTGGACATAAATCAATGACATTTCCCGACAGCTCAGAGCTTACCGCACCTTCTAAAAAAGTCGCAATTTCTGCATGCTCTCCGCGATGAATCATGCCCAACTCCCGCACACCCGCAATTTCGGTACCAAAGCGCACACAGCGCGTACACTGAATACAACGCGTTAAATCTGTAGAAATCAGCGGCCCGATGTCTTTATCTTCAATCGCACGTTTTCCCTGATTATAGCGCGAAACATCTTTGCCATAGCCCATGGTCATATCTTGTAATTCGCACTCGCCGCCTTGATCGCAGACCGGACAATCCAGCGGATGATTGATGAGTAAAAATTCCATCACGGCTTTTTGATACCCAATCGCTTTCGGGGATTTCGTATTGACGACCATCCCATCCGCCACCGGCGTCGCACAAGCAGGAACAGGCTTGCGGGAATTCACCACATCCACCAGACACATGCGACAATTCGCGGCAACGGACAGTTTTTTATGATAACAAAAACGCGGAATGGTAATCTGCGCATTATCCGCCGCCTCAATAATCATCGAGCCTTGCGGCACGTCCATCTCCACGCCATCAATCGTTATTTTCACTAAAGGAGTCGTACTCATTCTTTGTCCCAACAATATAGATCGGCTTATTTTACCTGGAATCCCGAAGCAAGACAATAAAAAAACGTACTACAGAAACTGCTTCAACTGCTTTAAGACCGTTTGATCAATAGCAAAGACCTGTGGCTTGCGCTTGCCTTCTAAAAACAAAAGGAGCTGCCCCTCCTGATGCTCGGCTTTTAGGACGCGCGGTAATTCACCGGCAGTTTTCTGCGTGCGGGCCTGACGCAGGAGATTGCGATAACTGCCTTGAAAATCCTGATGCTTTAGCTTATGCACCACCTCCTCAAATAGGGAATGGTCCTCCTTGGCGAGTTTACGCAATTCATGCAAAGTGCGCAGATCCTGAATGCCCGCTTCGTCCACTAAAGTTTTGATTTCAAAGGGGGCATCAAGCAAACCCAAGCGCATGGAAATCCAGGCAGGATCACGGCCTAATTCTTTGGCGATCTCTTTTTTGGACAAGCCCATTTGTTGCACGAGCTTATCTAAAGCTGCCGCTTCTTCAAAGGGGGAGACCTGTTCGCGCTGATCATTTTCAAGCAATTGCAAAACCAGGGTATGCGCGTCTTCTTGATCCCGGATAATACAGGGCAGCGTCATCAAGCCGGCGATTTTTGCGGCTTGATAACGGCGCTCCCCCACAATAATCTGATAACGTCCCTGCACATTCTTAGGTCGAACTAAAATTGGCTGGAGAAGGCCCTGCTCGCTGATACTGGCTGCGAGTGCATCGATATTTTTAAACGTCTTGCGCGGCTGATCAGGATCAGGCGTAATCAAGCTGACTGGCAAATCAAACAAATGTCCCGCCGCGACGGCTGAATCATTCAAAGTCTGGAGTTTTAAAGCCAGAAGCTGATCCTTTTTTTCTTGGGAGATCTGCTCCAAACTGGCACTCAATTGGCCGGAACGCTTGCGATTTTCAAGGGAGATTTTGGACGACGTCATACCAGACCCGCAAAATAAGCCACCACTTCCCGTGCAAATTTACGCGTTTGAATATGGGGATCACTCTCTTTGGCATAGTCGCCGATATACAATCCCGCCGCTTCAGCCTCCACAAACTTCACGCTTTGCGGCACTGCCGTATCAAACGCATTGCCATCTTCATGCAGCACATTCAAAAGACTACGCGTCATGGCTGTATTTTTAATAATGCGATTGGCCAGCAGACGATAAGGCCGACCTGCCGTAATCGCCAAGTCTTTGGCCTCAAGCAAGCCAGACAAATCCATCCCGCTCGGCGCTGCCGGAATCACCACCAGGTCCGCCAGCAAAGCTGCTTTCAAAGCCGCCGTCTGAAAATTAGGAGGCGTATCAATCACCAGAAAATCACAGTGTTTTTTCAGTTCCGCAATCTGCTCGCGCGCCTGCTTTTCATCCACCTGCTGCGCCATATCATTCATGGTTTCGCTTTTAATTACCCAGGACCAGGCATCCGGCTTATCCTTATCCATATCCGCAATAATCACTTTAAAGCCAAGCTCTTTCAAAGCCCCACTCAAATTAACCGCGGTAGTGGTTTTTCCGGACCCACCCTTTTGTTGAAGCAAGGCAATTGTTTTGGCTATCATCGGATCAATATATGTCAAGAAATGGTGCCTTTATTGAAACATGCCTATTTTTTTTCGTCAAGGCACGCAATGCGTCGCAAAAAAATATGATTAAATTATTTATCTTGCAATTATAACATATGTATAGTGTAATGCATGAATCACAACTTAAATTAGGGATAAACAATGCCGCGCGGATCAAGAAAAAGAGCTAGAGACTCGGGACTCTCTCCAGCTGCGTCCGCAGCCACAGTTATTGCAATGGCAGAAGAATTAATTGAGTCAATGAAACATGGTATAGAAATCAACGAAACAATCTATGGCGAAATTACAACAATGCAAAAAACGCTCAAATGGCTCCAGAAAGATCAAGACATTACAGACAAAGAAATACTGAGTTCCCTCATAGCATTAAATGATGAATTGAAGGAGTACAGGCTCGAATACGAGGAAGATAATAAACATATTCCCAGCAATCCACCAGAAGCAACGGCCGAGCAAGTGACCCGCTTAAAAAAATTTCTCGGCATAAATGACAAACGGCAAGTATCTGAGAAAAAAACGGTTGACAAGTTTTTTTGTCAATCAGTGTTTTTTTACGGCAATGGTTTTCTAGAGGCTGCAATTAGTCAAATCCATGAACGCATCAATTTGAAAGGCATGTTACTACCAACATGCAAGACGCTTCTCCCAATACTTGCAAAGTATCTACCTGAAAACAAAAAGATAAACATGGATAATGTAATACTGGCGCTCTGTTGTCACTATCAAATCATCATTGCCTGCATAGAAAGCAGCACTAACAAACTCACAACTATTTATGTAAGCCAAATTACAGACACAGAAAGTCTGAGTCCGTTAGCTGGAAGGGCTGGACTAGACGAAAAAATAATTTATTTTTTGACGGAAGGTGACAAATACTTCTCTGCATCAGGACAGCCCACACGTGAAATGGCGGGACGGATTAATGAAGCCATTCCAAAACAGCCCTTAGAGGGAGAGTATGCCACTACAGGTGTGATGGGAGGAGGAGGCTCCGCTGGCGCGGGCGGTCCTGGCTTAACACCGCCTGGCGAATGACAGGGAATGTTTGGGTAGACATTTAGCATTGAACAGCTCATACCGACTCTCTGTTTAAATCAGCTTTACTGCCTGCTCAAACAAGTCCTCGCTGCGCTGCGGAACTCGCATCAGCAAATCTACTTCAAACAGAGAATCGGTATCAGCTGAGTAGCACCACCAAGCCACCCCATATACTTTAAAATTTAATAGCGCTATAATGCAAAAACTAAATCATTATCACAGAGCAATTCATGCCTAAAAAAGCCAAAGCCAAACCCAAACAGCCAAAAGTTACCACCGCCGCTCACACTCCTGCACCTGCACCTGCAGCCCCCATTCCTCATCTTTCAGCTCCTGAATTTTTTAGGCAGGCACAAGCTTTGATGGATGCAGGTGATGTTGAAAGATTTAGTGTCCTGGTTAGCGCCCACCCCGATTATTTAAATACAAAACATGCGGGCGAAACGCTACTGATCAAAGCCACAAAAACGTTTTACACGCGCTGGCTTCCTTACGTAGGCAAGGAAACCGCACCAACACCTCCTGGAGATTTTTTAAAATGGTGCCTGCGAATTAATGGCATCATAACCGCGCTTTTACAGGAAGAGGCTTTGGACCCGTTCCTTCGAGACGCAGAAGGGAAGGTGGCCACCATGTGGTATCACGACGCCTGTTCAAAAATGCAGGTATTTTTCACAGCCATGGAAACCATTCTTGAAGCAAAAACTGGGAAAAACCCCTCACAAGAAATAAGAACAAAACTTAAACTCGGGCTCTACAAAAAAATACAACCACAACTGGACAAGCTGAAAACGCTCAGCAATCATGTTTATCAGACAGTTTTTACCTCTAAAATTGTAGCATTTGGCACGGCACTCGGGACGGGCGACTTAATCGTAACTGAGATCGGAGACATACAAAAACGCTCTGCAGCAGACACTTCTTATGCAAAATGCATGCTGCACCCCCCCCCGCTTGCTCTTACCGTTTCAAAAAGATATCGAGGTTTTAATAGATGGCGTATTCGGAATCAGCCATCTGGAAGCAATCCCTCCCGAGACGAAGGTGACCATCATTATTAAACTAACCGCGACTGAAAAACGGGAGCTCGGTGGCTACAAAGGATTGAAAGAATGTTCAGTACCCGGAACATTGCCAATCAAAGTTTCCATCCAGGAAAGCTATGGCAACTTAAATCGTGAATATGCCATGGGAGAGCCGCTCCCTCCCTGCGTTCAATTCTTAGAAGCCTTAAAAGCCCATCGTGAGGCAGCTGCAAAAGACAGGGCAGAGACAGAAGTTCCCCTCGATTTTGCAGCAGCAGCAGCCGCCATTATCGGGGAATATGCTACCGCTGGAGTGATGAGAGGAGGTTCTGGTGGCGCAGGTGGCCCTGGCTTAGCACCCCCTGGCGAATGACGGGGAATGTTCGGATAGATATATAGCCTTGAACAGCCCCTATACCTTTCCAATCAGACAGGCTATAATCATATAAAAATACGAGCTGAAAAAATGATGCGCACACTCAACATTCCCAATACACTCACCTGGTGCCGCATTGTTTTGATTCCATTTTTTCTCTTGATTTTTTATCTACCCTTTCACTATGCAAGATTAATTGCTGCGTTTCTTTTTTTACTGGCAGCGATTACGGACTGGCTGGATGGTTTTTTGGCGAGACAACTCAAACAGACTTCAGCGTTTGGGGCTTTTTTAGATCCGGTAGCGGATAAGCTTATGGTGGCGACGGCGCTGATTTTGCTGGTGTCTCAATATCCTACCCCGTGGATGGTCATTCCGGGCATTGTAGTTGTATGTCGTGAGATTGTGATTTCAGCTCTGCGCGAATGGATGGCGGAAATTGGCAAACGCGCTGTGGTGAAAGTATCGGTCATTGGCAAAATTAAAACCGTTGTACAAATGATCGCTTTGCTGATTTTGATTTCACAACCCACTGGTTTTAGTGTTGTGGTCGTGATCGGCATGATCTTCATGTATGCTGCCGTTATCTTGACATTATGGTCCATGTTGATTTATCTTGGAGCTGCATGGAAAGTTTTACGCCATACCCTTCATTCTGAATAAGGATTTTTATATGAGACATACAATCGCACGTCACCTGACTCGCTTCTATCAACTGTGTTTTTTATTGCTGGCTGCACCCTCTGCTTTTGCGGATGATGGGGGTGGACAATCCATGCCCTGGGTGGGCCCGCTGCAAATGATTATGAATTCCATCTCAGGACCTGTCGCTAAAATTGTCGGTACGATTGCGATCATTATCGCTGGATTTGGAATTGCATTTGGCGAATCCGGCAGTGGTGTGCGCCGGCTGTTTCAGATTGTCTTTGGACTCGCGATTGCTTTTACAGCTGCCAGCATTGTAGCAACGGTCTTCCAGCCAGGCACGGGAGCCTAGTACATGAGCACGCCTGGCTATCAGATCACGATTCATAGCGCCTTGACGACCCCGCTTTTACTTGCAGGGGCGCCACGCACGTTTACGCTGCTAAACGGGACCTTTGCCGCAGCGGCAACCTTAGGCCTACATTCTTTCTATGCGCTTCCTGTCTGCGCTATCATTCAAATTGTCATGGCGGCGCTCACCAAAAAAGACCCCTATTGTGGCCAAGTCATGATGCGCCATATTAAGCAACACAATGAATATGGGCTCTAACCCATGTTCAACCTACGTGAATACCAATCCTCCAGTCATCGGCTTAGCGATCTTCTGCCCTGGGCGGCATTGGTTGCGAAAGGTGTGGTTTTAAACAAAGATGGGTCATTCCAATGTACGATCGGTTTTCGCGGACCAGACTTGGAATCCTCCACGCCCCCTCAACTGGTTGCCGCCACCGCCCGCCTCAATAATGCCTTGAAGCGCTTGGGTTCCGGCTGGGCGATGTTTATTGAAGCCCGCCGTAAAAAAGCCCTCGGCTATCCAGAGGAAGGCCATTTTCCTGACCCCCTCTCCTGGCTCATCGATGCCGAACGGCGCGATAGTTTTGAAAGCAGCGGCCATCACTTTGAAAGCGTGTATTACCTGACTTTTTTATATCTGCCTCCCACCGAAAACACGACCAAACTCTCTCAGCTTTTTCTACAGACCACCAAAGAAAATACCGAACAAAACTATACCAAAGCGCTTGAGTTTTTTAAAGTCACGGTGGATCGCCTTTTTGACATCATGAAAGATTTCATGTTTGAAACCCATAAGCTGGATGATGAGGGCACCCTCACGTATCTGCATAGTACAATTTCGCATCGTTATCATCCAGTGCGCGTGCCCGATGTCCCGATTTATCTGGATGGTGTTCTTGTGGATAGCCCCCTCATCGGCGGCCTGGAACCAAAACTTGGCGATCAATATTTAAAAACCCTGTCCATCATGGGCTTTCCATCCACCTCGGTTCCGGCGATTTTAGATCAGCTCAATCATCTTCCACTTGAATATCGCTGGATGACGCGCTTTTTACCCCTCGATAAATTAGAGGCAGAAAAAGAGCTGAAAAACTATCGGCGCAAATGGTTTGCCAAACGAAAAGGTATGCTAACCCTCCTCACCGAAACCATCTCCAAAAGTGAAAGCGCGCTGATTGATTCGGGTTCGATGCGCAAATCACAAGATGCCGATGCCGCCTTGCAGGAATTAGCAGATGATTTTGTGTCCTTTGGCTATTACACCGCGACGGTGACCGTCTGGGATGCGGATTTACACAAAGCAGAAGAAAAACTACGCGAGGTGGAGCGCATCATCAATGGCCTCGGCTTTGTCACCACCAATGAGACCATCAATGCCGTAGAAGCCTGGCTCTCCTCTTTGCCCGGCCAAGTGTACGCGAATGTCCGCATGCCGTTGATTCATAGTTTGAACCTTGCCCATCTCATTCCTTTTTCGGCACTTTGGGCTGGACCAGAACAGAATGAGCATCTCAAAGCGCCGGTGCTGATGTATGCCAAAACTGCAGGCAATACGCCCTTCCGCTTTTCCAATTATGTTGGGGATGTGGGACATCAAATGATTATTGGGCCGACGGGTTCCGGAAAATCCGTTTTGCTGAATATCATGGCCTTACAGTTTTTGCGTTATCAGGATGCGCAGGTATTTATTTTTGATAAAGGCGGCAGTTTCTTGGCGACAACTTTGGCCGTTGGCGGCGAGCATTATGATGTGGGCGCGCAAGAAAACAAAGGCCTAGTCTTCCAACCTTTGGCTAAAATTGATCAATTAAATGAACGTATCTTTGCCTCAGAATGGTTACTCGAATTACTGAAAAATGAAAAGCTCAGCATCACCCCCACAATCAAAGAAACCATCTGGGAAGCCTTGTGCAATCTCGCCAATACGCCACAACATCAGCGCACTTTGACGGGATTTTCTGCCATGGTGCAGGATCATGATATTCGCCTGGCACTAGAGCCTTATCGCCTGGGCGGCCCTTATGGCAATATTTTGGACTCCGATCACGAAAGCTTTAAAACCAAGCGCTTTCAATGTTTTGAAATGCAGGAACTGATGCAGACCCCGGAAATTATCCCGCCTGTTCTCAGCACGATCTTTCATTCCCTGCAGAAAAATTTTGATGGCCGCCCTACTTTGCTAATTTTAGATGAGGCCTGGCTATTCCTGGAGCACAGTATTTTTTCCAGCAAAATCAAAGAATGGCTAAAAACCTTGCGCAAACTCAATGTATCCGTCATTTTTGCCACGCAGTCTGTGGATGATACTTTAAATTCGAGTATTGCCTCCAGCCTATTGGAGTCCTGCCCCTCTCGGATTTTCCTCCCCAATGATCGGGCGCTGGAGCCGAATATTCAGGAAAAATATAATGCGCTCGGCCTCAATGACAAACAAATTAACATCATTGCCCATGCCGAACCGAAGCGTCAATACTATTTTGAATCGCATTATGGCAATGCACTCTTTGATTTAAATCTATCGCCACTGGCCTTGGCCATCTGCGGGGTGAGTCGCCCTCAAGATAAAGTCGCAATCCTCAACCTCTATCAGGAAATGGGCGAGAAAAACTTTTTAATTCATTATCTCGAATACAAAAATCTACACTGGGCTGTCGCCATTTTAAAAGAAAGGGGGCAATATGTCTGATCTCACCGCACGCAAGGATATGCTATCGTATGCGTATGGACAAATTAATACACCATTTAAAAGCACAGATCAAACAGAAGATCGCGAAATTGGTCGCCATTTGAAAGCGGCACAGTTTTGGCGCCTCCTCAGTTTTGCCTGCCTGATCGGCAGTTTAGTGATTTTCATTTTTTCAGCCTGGGAATGGACGCTCCCTGATACACAGGTGATTGGCGCCAATGTTTTCCCGAATGGCTTTGTTGAAAGTACTGGCCTGCTCATGGAGAAAACCCCGTCATGACCCAAAAAACGCACGCCCAGCCCACAGCGACACCCGAAGATGCGCAACTCACATCCTATGAAAAAGCCTATCTGGAATGGTCGGCCCGCATTGGCGAGGCCCGCATTCAAGCAAAAAACTGGCAGAAAATGGCTCTGCTGTCTCTCGGCGTCCTGATTTTATTTTTATGCCTGTTTATCGCGCTGCTGAATATGAAAAAAACCTACGTCTATGTCGCACAAGTGACACCCGGCGCACAGATTGACCTGGTCAGTTTACCTCAAAGCTTGAAAGCCAGCACACCGGAACAGGTCTATTTTATCAATCAGTTTATTAATGATATTATGTCCTTGCCGCTGGATCCGGTCATGGCGCGTCAAAACTGGTTTGATGCCTTTGACTTTGTCAGTGGTCAGGCCGTGGCGCAACTGACCCTCTATGCCCAAAACACCAATCCCTTGCAAAGCCTGGGCCAGATCACCAAATCCGTTGAAATCAACAACTTTAATGTGGTGAGCAATCAGTCGATTCGCTTTAGCTGGACCGTCACCAGTTATAATAATCAAGGGCAGATTCAAAATCAAATCACCCAGAGCGGGATTTTCACCCTCAGCCAGGCCCAAACGCCAACTGATCAAGCTGAACTTTTGAAGAATCCATTTGGTTTAAAAGTTACTTTCTTTAGCATTAACAATGAGGGCTCATCATCATGACCGTTTCACCCTTCTGCAAAAATTTACTGATCCTGCTACCTGCCGTCGCTTTGAGCGCTTGTGCCGCCACTGCCACGACAGATAGCGGCTCGCAATCCACGTCTGCCAATTTAGGACAAAATAGCCCTGCCGTGTATGTGCAGGCCAATCCGCCGGGCACGGTCAAACAAGTGGTGACACAATATGTCCCTGTCCCGATGCCTGGCCAGTTGATGCCGGATCCTTCTTCCACCGCAGTCGCGACCACGCCGACATTTAGCTCGCCTACTGCAGCGGTTGATTATGCCAACCAACAGGCGACGGAACAGCCCGCTTCTTCTGGCTTTTTTAATTCGATGATGACCTATAATTTTACCGATGGAGCGCTGTATACGATTTATTGCGCGCCTTTAAAAATTACCGATATTGCCCTCCAACCAGGTGAAAAATTGATTTCCGAAGCGGCGGGCGATACCCTGCGCTGGCAGATTGCGCAGACGTATAGCGGCAGTGGTGACAGCCTCACCCAGCACATTTTGATCAAACCCAATCAGGCAGATCTTGATAATACCATGATCATTACCACCGATCAGCGCGTGTATCATCTGGTGCTGCATTCCACTGATTCCAGCTATATGGCTGCAGTCAGTTGGAACTACCCCAACAGCATGGTGACCTATGCATCCAATAATGACAGCCCCCTGGCCAATCCTTTTGGCGGGCCCGCAGCTGATGGCCCGAGCATCGATCTCAATCAATTAGATTTTAATTATGCGTTCGCACTCTCAGAAGGCTCAAAACCCGATTGGTACCCCATACGGATTTTCAATGATGGTAAGCAGACTTACATTCAATTACCCAGCAATTATACTGCCGCCCAGATGCCCGTTCTGTATGTCGCGGATAATAACGGCAACTATGGCACCATGGTGAACTGGCGTTATCGTGCACCTTATATTATTACGGATGTGGTCCTCCAACAGGCGCGCCTCCAAACCGGCGTCCAAAAAACAGGGCAAACGATTGTTCAAATTCAACATAATTAAGGCGGGTTGCCATGACTGATAAAAAACCTCCTGAATCTTTGTTGCGCAAGATCAAGCCAGCGGTTGCAACACTGAACAAGAAACTGATTCTAGCCATTGCGGGAGTATTGGCCCTCATTATTTTAATGATCCTGATCAACTCGCTCGATCAGGCCCCCGCCAATCTGGGAAGTGGTTCTAGCAAAATGACCGGGAGCGGCATAGCTGGAAATCCCCCCGCCACAGTGGCAAGCTTACCTGCCAGTTATGGCGCAGGAGATCAGATCAACACGATTCTCAATCGCGATACCAATGGGCTCAGTCCCGCTGCAGCG
Source organism: Francisella tularensis subsp. holarctica (assembly GCA_945860585.1). GTDB lineage: Bacteria > Pseudomonadota > Gammaproteobacteria > Francisellales > CACEW01 > JAJZUD01. Next base: position 28,165 of record CAMARA010000017.1, read on the forward strand.
CATCAGATCTCTGCCCTGCAAAGTGCCCAACAAACCTTGGAACAGCAACTCATGCAGATTCGTCAACAGGGTCTCAACAATACGGATCAGGCCTCGCCGTTTTCGCAGGAAGCGGCTTCCAGTTCGATTTTCTTTGCAGGCGGTGCGCCGCCTCCGCCTAACCAACAGACCAACCCACTAAATCCTACTGATAAAACCAGCACCGACAGCAGTAAAAATGGCACCGACAATACCTATCAACAACAAAATATGCAAGGCCAAAAGCTGGACTTTTTAACCAGCCAGCCCAGTAAGCAAATTTATAATAACAATACCGTTCAATATCCCGCGTCCCCCTATATTTTACAAGCGGGGAGCATTATTCCCGCCTTATTACAAAGTAAAATTTCAACCAATTTACCAGGCACGATTACGGCTATTGTCAGTCAGGATGTGTATGATTCTATCAGCGGCAAATATCTTCTCATTCCGCGAGGATCACGGCTGATTGGTTCATACAACTCGTCTATTTCTTTTGGGCAGGATCAGGTTCAGGCCAAGTTTACCCGCCTCATTCGGCCGGATGGCAGCTCGATTCTGCTACCCAATCAAGCGGGTGTCGATTCGATGGGCACCTCCGGCTTCCAGGATGATGTCAATAATCATTGGGGACGCATTATCGGCAGTGCTGTGCTTTCTGCTTTATTTAATCTGCCGGCGCTGGTTGCAACCAATGAGCTTCAAAATAACAGCAATTCTTCAACCTGCTCTGGAGGGGTCTGCACCACCAACTCCAATTCTGCAGGCAATGTTCTCGCGGCCTCGTCTCTACAAAGTATTGGCCAAGGTGCATCACAAGTAGGCACTCAGCTCACCACGCAAAGTTTGAATATTCAACCAGAAATTATTATCAATGCGGGTTACCAATTCTCCGTGATGGTCACGAAAGATATTATCCTTCCACCCTATAGTGAGGACAGCAGCAATGTGGGCGGCCCGTAGTCTCTTGATCTTTCTGCTCGGCACTGGCGTGGCCGCAGCAGATGCAAATGCGCCGGTTGATCCCAGTATCGACTCGCTCCCCGGTGCAACAGGCAGCCCGGCAGGAGTTCAGCCTGCGACGACTGGGACTTCCGCTACGACTACGACCTCGAGTTCAAGCAGTGGCTTTGGCGCCCAAACCCAACAAAATACCACTACGGCCATGAAGACCTTTCAAAACCTAACGTATCAAAAACTGTCGCAAAGTGAAACGGATCAAGCCTACAGTGATACTTCCCCATCCACGACCTTCAGTTTTGATCCGTCCGCCACCCCCGATCAAACAGGAGATGAGGATGGACCCTAGTACAATCAGCCCTTTTATTTTTAATACGATTCAAAATACCTATATCAGCCAACTCTCACAGCTGTTTGGTCTCATGGGGCATTATGCGGTGCAATTGTTTTATGTCCTCGCAACTTTAGAAATTGCTTTTTTTGGCATTATCTGGGCCTTGAAACAGCAAGAATTAATGGGTCAATTTTTATTTAAAATCATTAAGCTGGGTCTGATTTTTTATGTTATCAGCAATTACAGCAGTCTACTCAGTATTCTCGTGAATGGCCTCACACAAATTAGCTTAAATCATATCGGTACCCAAGCGGCACAAGTAATTTTCAGCCCGGATTTATTGTGGAAATATGGCTTTGATAGTGCTATTTCCTTGCTGTCCCTCGCGGTGCAGTATGGCTCAACTAATCTAGGCATCACGGCGATTTACCTGATCCTGGGCTTTGGCATTTTAATTCTGTTTGCCCTGATCGCCTGTCAAATTATTTTATTGATCACGAGCTTTTATGTGCTGGCTTTACTGGCCCTGTTGTTTTTACCTTTTGGTGCTTTTGGTTTAACCGAAAATTTCCTCTCCACCTCCATTCAAAGTTTACTCAAAGCAGCGGTTAAAATTTTTGCCATGATCTTGATTGTAGGCATTGGCATCAGTATTTGGGCAACGTTCAGCCCGACTTCCTATACCAACAGCACGACCCTCGATCAGCCGCTGGGGCTCTTTTTTGCCACCCTGATCATTGCTATTTTAACTTGGAAGATTCCCCCCATGGTGGCAGAAGTTGTGGGCCATCTGGGAGGCGTTTTATTCAGTCCGCATCCTACCCCTGAAACCGGCAAAGCGTCTGATGTGAGCGTTTCCACGGCAACAACGCTACATGCTTCTTTAGCCGCTGCAACCAATATTCAAGGTGCTACCGGCGTACACTCGACCAGCCCAGCGGGGCAAAGCGCAGCAACACAAATCAGCGGCGCCTCCGTATCGGTCTCTGGAGGGAATGCCAGCCCTAATTTATCAGGCTTAAACAAAGAACTCTCCGAACTCAACAAAGCCGTGAAGATGCAAAACGAGGGAATCTCGCGCGAAACCTTAAGCAAACTGAAATCGACCTTCAAGGAATAAGCTTATGAAATACGATCAGCTCGCGAAACAACGTTATCTCGATATGCTTGAAACGGCCTGCGGCCCTAAAATCATGGCTTACTTTAATGATCCGAATGTTATTGAAATCATGTTAAATCCAAATGGTGAGCTTTTTGTCGAACGCTTAAGTGAAGGCAAAAGCAGAACGGGCATTACCGTCCCCATGGCCCAAAGTGAAAACATTATTAAATTGGTCGCCAGCTATAAAAATCAAGTCATTCATGCCAAGTCTCCCATCATTGCGACAGACATTCCGTTCCTCGGCGCACGCTTTCAAGGCTGGCTACCTCCCATTGTCGCACAAGCCACGTTCGCCATTCGTAAACGGGCCACGCAGATTTTTAACCTAGACTATTATGTCAAAAAGCAGATGCTCTCCGCTGAGCAGGCGACCTTTTTGAAAGACGCTGTTCTAGACCACAAAAATATCATTATCACAGGCGGAACCGGCTCCGGGAAAACCACTTTTGCCAATGCCTTACTGGATGTGCTGCAAGGTACATTAGAACGCATTTTAGTGCTCGAAGATCTACCAGAACTCCAAGTACTCGCCGAAGATGTCGTCACCCTTAACACCAGTGATACCGTTTCCATGCGGGATTTGGTGAAAGGCTCCTTACGGATGCGCCCCGATCGGATTATTGTCGGCGAAGTCAGAGATGGCGCCGCCCTAGAACTCCTCAAAGCCTGGAATACCGGCCATCCTGGAGGCATCTGCACGCTCCACGCTAACAGCGTCGAAAGCACCCCCTATCGCCTAGAAGATCTTATCCGCGAAAGCGCTGTCAGCATTCCCCATTATCTGATTGCAGAAGCCATTGATATCGTCGTCTTTATTCAACGCCTAAAAGACGGCAGTCGACGCGTTCAAGAGATTGGCAGCCTTAAAACCGAGCATTCTGGGCAATATCAATTTAGCAAAATATTATGATTTAAACAGCTTGCAATTCACCCTGAATATGCTATAATTATGATCAAATCAATCATAAAAAAGAGCATCATGAACTTAGCAGACAGACGTGATATAATACGCTCATCCCAATCTAAAAAGCGCATCATGCCGACACTTAACATTTCTATTTCAGACAAAGACGATCAGTTTCTGAATGAATTGGCTGAAGCAACAGGGCGGAGCAAAGCTGAACTAGCGACCGAGGCAATTACCGAATATCTGGAGTTTCAAGCTTGGGAAATGGCTGAAATCCAGGAAGCAATTGCTGAAGCGGATGCAGGCGATCTTACCCCTCACGAGGAAGTAGTAAAATATTGGGAAAAAAAATATGCAGATTCATTGGACAGCAACAGCAAAGCAAAACTTGTTACAGCTTGAACGTTTTATCGCCCAAGATAATCCTACCGCCTCCATTGCCATACGTTTAAACCTCATTAAAAAGATCATGCTCTTGAGCGAACAACCTAAAGTTGGACGAATAGGAAAAACCCCTGGCACACGTGAATTTTTGATTGCCAAGACACCTTACATCACTACATACCGTATAAAAAACAACTGCATTCAGGTCTTAACAATCAAACATGGTGCAATGAAAACTTAAAAAAAGAGCATCATAAACTTAGCCAGCAGAGATGATACAATACGCGCATCCCAATCTAATACCAATTACCAAAATTAATCATGCTAAATTGTCGCCCACTCTCTTGTGCAAAGCGATCTAATTTTATCTGGAACAGAGACAAAGGCTTTCCATGCTTCGCAGGCTGCATCAACAATATGCTCCACTGAGTTAAAGCATCGATTCGCC
>CAMARA010000018.1 GCA_945860585.1 Francisella tularensis subsp. holarctica
GAATATCTTTGATGCGCTCAGAGATGCCTGCAATGGCAACCCCTTTCATCCCGTCAGCGCTTAAACAATAAAATCACCCAACTAAACGGCTGGCCCAGCTCGGGCTAGGCTGCTGCGCTTATTTTTAGATAGGGGGGCTGAGTAGTTACCTTTTTTTTAAATGTCAAAATTAATAGATGTCACCCATTAATTGTGCGGGCAATCATTGTCTAATAGAGGTGAAGCCAAGGAGGTCAGCACTGACACACGTACAAAACTTGAAAATAATTTGGCTATGATTCTAAAGTCAGACGATAACGCACAATATCTTCGATCGTCAGAATCGGGAATTGATACTGAGCTGAAAAGTCCAGCACTTGCTGGCCGCGCATCATCGTGCCATCAGGATTGGTCAGCTCACATAAAACTGCAGCGGGTTTGAGGCCAGACAGAACGGCCAAATCAACCGAACCCTCCGTATGACCCCGCCGCGCCAAAACACCGCCAGGCGTCGCGCGCAGGGGAAAGACATGTCCAGGACGGGCCAGATCTTCTGGCTGTGCATCATCCGCAATCGCCGTTTGAATCGTCACCACGCGATCCTGTGCCGATACCCCAGTTGTGACCCCCTGCCGCGCTTCGATCGATACCGTAAAGGCGGTTCCATAACGGCTTTCGTTGACGGGAACCATTTGCGGTAATTCCAGACGTTGCAAATGCGCCTCTGGCAAACATAGGCAGACAATCCCACTGCATTCACGAATCAAAATCGCCATGCTTGCTGCAGTAATTTTTTCTGCAGCTACGATTAAATCGGCCTCGTTTTCACGATCCAGATCATCCATCATAATCACAGGGCGGCCTTCTTTCATTGCCTCCATTGCAGACAAAATGCGCGTTTGATCGCCAAATAGATCTTGATTGATCACAGAAATTCTCTTACACTAAAAACTTTAGACAGCATACCATAACACCCGCAGAGGATCTACTCAAAAATGCCAACGCGAATTTATTACCCTGCCTTAACCCAGGAAACAGAGCGTATTGAACTCCCCCCCAAACAGGCACAACATATACGCGTCTTGCGCCTGCATCTGGGAGAAACGCTACATTTATTTAATGGCAGGGGTCATTTTGCAAGCGCCACATTGATCCACCTAGACAAAAAATTTGTTCACCTTGAACGAGATGCGCTACAGATTGCTGAACCGCCCACAACCTACCCCATTCACTTAGTCCAGGCCATGACGCGCAATGACACGATGGATTGGATCATCCAAAAAGCGACGGAACTCGGCGTCAAAAGCATTACGCCAATCATGAGCGAACGCACACAGGGTCGCCTCAAAGCAGATCAGCTTGAAAAAAAAATAAGCCATTGGCAGGAAATTATCATCAGTGCGGCAGAACAATCTCACTTAAATTTTTTGCCCATTCTGAAAATACCCCTCACGCTCGCGGAATATCTAAAAGAGCAGGATCAACACAGCCCACCCTTGCTGATTTTTGACCCAGAAAGCCCACACTCTTTTCATGATCTGCGCAGCCATCCCAAAACCTGCCAAATCCTCATCGGCCCGGAGGGTGGCTTCACGGCAGCAGAAATCAAAACAGCCCTCACCCATCAGGCCACATCCTTACGCCTGCACCAAAATATTCTACGCGCCGAAACCGCAGCCATCACAGCACTCAGTATTTGTCAGTTTCATTTTGGACTAAACTAGGCGTGACAAAAATCAACAAATCCGTATATTTTTCGCTATCATTGGTACTGCGAAACAACCAGCCGATCCCTGGAATTCCGCCCAACACCGGCACTTCATTCAAGGCATGCACTTTTTCCTCGCCATAAATTCCGCCCAGTACGATCGTTTCACCACTCGAAACCAATACATTCGTATTGACTTGAGACGTATTGATAATCGGCATGTCTCCTGCGGCGCCAGTTTGATGCGAGATCGAATCTTTATTCACCTGCAAGATCAAATTAATTTTGTCATCCTCGGTGAGTTGCGGCACTACGCGCAAACCTAATACCGCTTTTTTAAACTCAATTTGCGTGGCTCCACTTGAGGTCGAAGTTTGAAAGGGAATTTCGCTCCCCTGCTCAATATACGCTTCCTGATTATTGGAGACCGTAAGCTCTGGCGCAGAAATCACTTTGCCATCGCCTGAAGCCTCTAAGGCTTGCAGCTGTAGATTTAATTCAGAACCTGCAAGTTTACCTAGGCCAAAACCAATCGTCCCAGCAGGATTGAGAATAGGTAAATTAATCGCCGCCTGGCTCACCGAGCCCAACATATTCATGGCGCTCGTCGCCGAATTATCCAGGACAATTCCCAAAGATTGGAGCGCTGATTTATCTACAATCACAATCCGCGCTTCGATATGAATTTGCTGCACCGGGATGTCCAGATGCGCAATCACAGCCTTCACCATTTGCAAATGCGCGGGCGTATCACTGACGATCAAAATCCCGGTGCGCCGATCCATCACAATTTGGCCCTGGGCACTCAGTAAATCTGAATCCTGCAGAATCAAATCCTGCAGCTCTTTGACATTGGCATAATGCACTTGGATAAAATCGGTCTGCACTGGCACGGATACTGCTGCTTCAGTCGGTACCGTGGTGACTGCTTTTGTTGCATTCAGCACGGCTGCCGTCGGCCCGATGTACCACGTCTGATTCACATTCTTCAGAGTGAGATGTTGATTCTGTAAGACTAAATTCAAAGCCTGTGGCCAGTTCATATGATTGACATGCAAGCTCATACTTCCCGTCACAGCATCGGCAATTACTACATTTTTACCTGCTAATTGCGCAATGGTTTGGATAATAGAGCTTACCGGCGCATTGGTGAAATCAAGATCCAAAGGCTGATCTTCGGCAAACAGTCCCTGCATTCCTACGATGAGCAAGATCACGAACAGAATTTTTCGGATAGGCATCAGCAGTGGGCTCCTTTTTTTAGCATTTTGATTTGACTGCCATGCTGATAAATACAATAACGCTGCGCCTCTGAGCCCGCCTCGCCCACCCAACGATCCTGATCCGCACTGACTTCCTGCACCGATATGGCATTGAGGAGCAGCGTCATCTGCCCGGCATCATGCTGCCACCACAGGGACTTTAAACCGCTTGCTGACAATTGCTGCAAGACCATCAGCATATTTTTGAATGGGCCCGCCAGAACCAATTCAATACCCTCCCGCTGCGCCGAAACCGATACGACCTGCACGCCAAAACGCTTTTGACTGACGCTCAACCAGCGATACAGTTGCGGCGCCGACCACAAGACGCCCGCATGCTGCTGACGCACACTTTTCAATTTTTGACTGATATGATGATTATTCTGACTCAACACATTGAGGTCTGCGATCAGTGGCGCCATTTCAAACAGCCAGAGACCGCCCCCCATGATTCCTGCAAGAAAAACACCCAAGAGCCATTGCGCCAACGCCGTCTGCAGATATTTTTTCATGACTGACTCCGCGCCAATTGAAAGCTCGCCTGCCATAGCGTACGCCCTTTGTCTTCATGCACCTGCAGATCATGTAATGAATTTTTAACTAACCCCGCCTGATCTCCCACCTCCTGAAGCTGCGCCGATACGGCCGCAGGCTGGGCCGCAAAGCCTGACAAATCCAGCTGCCCTTCCGCATCGATCTTCAGACTATTCACTGCTGCAAGAGGCTGAATCGCAATCAGCGCATCCTGCACCGTAAAAGCATCCGGATTATCCGCCAGATACTGTACCTCCTGTTTATGTAAATGCGCGGCGATTTTTTGCTGATGCGACAACAGATTATTTTCCACGTACAAGTAGCCACACGCACCCAGCAAGACCAGCATGGGCAAAGCCAAAACCCGCAGATAAACGGCCCAGCGCTGCCGCTGCACCCTCTGTTGTCGCCAGGGATAAACATTCAAGCCCTGACCGATCTCACCCGCAATCTCAATCTTGTGTAAGCGTAAATGGCGCTGCTGACAGACATTCAAATAGCCCGCTATTTTTATTTTAGGCAAAATAAAAACCTGTACCTCTAAACCTTCCGGGCCACATTCCAGTGCTTTCGCATCCATAAAATAATCATCAGGCTGCTCAAACTCATGCGCGATCTCCGCTTGCACTTCCTTCCAAAACGCCACCGTCTCTTCGCGCCCCTGCCACTGCGCTTCGATCATCACCGTGCGCCGCACACAAAAATCAGCCGCCACACACACTGTATACGCTTGAAAGCGCCGCACTTTCAGCTGGATGAAAGCCTGTTCTAAACGCGCCGCCTCAAAAGACTCAAAAGCACATTTTTGTTCCGCTTGCAGCACTGAATTCCGCCATTGGGAGACACGCCAGGCCTGATGTGAAATCTCAATATGAGTCATGATATAGACAGTATTTTTTAAGATCTCACAGTGTACAAAAGAAATTCAGAGAATGCAAGCCCTCAAAAGGGAGGGTAAGTACAAAAAAACCAAATTATCCTACAAAAATGTGATGATGCTCACAATAAACGTTGCTTTTTTGTGATGATCTCCATATTTTTAAGACATATATGCTTTTAACATCTCCTGATCCCAAGCATTTTTAATACCAATCCGCTATACTCAATACAAAATAACCTAAAAAAAATCAAGGAATCCGTCATGAACATAAAACTGCAGAACCCCTCATTATTCAAAGAGCAAAACTACATCAATGGCCAATGGGTGAGCGCGCAGCGAGCCGAGACCTTTACAGTGCACAATCCTTTCGATCACAGTGTAATCGGACAGGCCCCGAATATGGGCGCGGCAGAAACCAAGGCGGCCATTGAAGCGGCAGACGCTGCTTTCCCGCTTTGGAAAAGTAAAACGGCCAAAGAACGCTGCATGATCGTGCGGCGCTGGGCGGAATTGATTGATGCCAACAAAAACGATCTCGCCCTCATCATGACGCTGGAATCCGGCAAAGCCCTATCTGAATCCATGGGCGAAATTAATTATGGCAATGCCTTCAATTACTGGTTTGCCGAAGAAGGCCGTCGCGTGTATGGCGATATCATTCCCACTCCTACAGATGACCGCCGTTTACTTGTTATCAAACAACCGATTGGCGTGGTGGCAGCCATTACTCCCTGGAATTTTCCCCATGCGATGATCTGTCGCAAAGCCGCACCGGCGCTTGTTGCAGGCTGTACCATCGTGCTCAAACCCGCCGAAGCAACCCCTTACTCTGCCTTCGCTTTAGCCGTTTTAGCAGCAGAAGCAGGCGTGCCACCCGGCGTCTTGAATATCATTACGGGCGACCCGGCCATCATTGGCCAAGAATTTTCCAGTCATCCTGCCGTGAAAAAACTCAGCTTTACCGGCTCAACGCGGGTGGGTAAATTATTGATGCAGCAATCCAGTACCACCCTCAAAAAGCTCTCTCTTGAATTAGGGGGCAATGCACCTTTTATCGTTTTTGAAGATGCGGATCTGGATGCTGCTGTGGCTGGGCTGATGCTGGCCAAATTCCGCAATGCCGGTCAAGCCTGTGTGGCGGCAAACCGGGTATTTATTCATGATCGCATTTATGATGCTTTGCTAAAAAAATTAGTGCCAGTGGTGCAGGCACTCAAAGTGGGAAATGGTCTTGATCCCAGCGTCCACATCGGCACCCTGATCAATCAAGCCGCAATAAAAAAAGTCACGGATCTCGTGCAGGATGCCGTCCGCTGCGGTGCAAAAATTCTGCATGGCGGCAAGGTGGATCCCTCTTCCACCAATGCCTATCAGCCTACTTTACTGGTGGAAGTGCCAGCAGAGGCAAAACTAAACCGGGAGGAAATTTTCGGGCCCGTCCTCGCCCTCCATCGTTTTCAAGACGAGGCAGAGGTGATCCGTCAAGCAAATGACACGCCTTTTGGCCTGGCTGCCTATTTTTACAGTCGGGATATTGGCCGCGTCTGGCGGGTTGCTGAAGCCTTGGAGTATGGCATGGTCAGCATCAATCAAGGTTTATTTTCCTCTGAAGTGGCCCCTTTTGGGGGCATCAAGGAATCTGGCTTTGGACGTGAGGGCTCCAAATACGGCTTGGATGATTTTGTGACGATTAAATATCTGTGTATGGGTTTATCTTAACCCGCCCGGCCTCACGAACCAATTGATACCGAAACGGCCCTTCCCAATCCTCAATCACCTGCGCGCCCACAAACTCAGGCTGACAGCGCTGCCAAATCGCATACACAGGATACGCCGACTCAAACTGCGTCATTCCCTGCCTGCCCAGATAAATTTGTTTCCACAGAAAACAAAAATCAATAAAGTCAGAAAGATATGGATAATCTGCAGCAAAGGGCGCTGTTTTCACAAATATTTTTAAATCAGCACCATAGCGGCTTAAATTCAATTCATGGGAAGGATGGCTCACAGCATAACGATAGCATAATTCTTGAAAGGCTTCTTTGCCAATTAAGGCCTCCAGCGGCTTAAAATTTTTATACAACGCTTGTTGCAAAGTGCTTAAGATACTGGTTTTGTAAACATCAAGACGCTGCTCAAACTGCGGCGAGGCACTCATTTTTGCCAAAGCTTCAGAATTGCCCTGCAAGGCTTGTAAAAACGCGTGTTCATGCGCAAACATCTGCACACCTCGCCATTTCTGTTAGAATTGCCTCAAAGGCCGGCAGATCATGATCCCACTCCAAACACGTCGGAATCGGCCCATGCTGGATTTGAATCTGGCGATACAAAGCCAGCACATCTTCAGCAAGCGGCTGACTATGCGTATCAATAAGCAACTCCTGCTGCGCAATGGCACCCGCCATGTGCAATTGCATCACGCGCTCGAAGGGCAGGGCATCACAAAACTCCGCGATAGACTCCTGATGATTATGGCAGGTCACCACGACATTATTGATATCCAGCAAAATCCCACACCCCGTTTTCTTGGCAAGCCGGGCAATGAAAGCTGCTTCAGACATCTCCGAACCCTGCAAACGCAAGTAACTAGAGATATTTTCAATTAAAAACGGCCGCTTAAATTTCGTCTGCAAAAAATCTATTTTAAACGCGATATGATCAAGCAGCGCATGAGTAAAGGGAATCGGCAACAGATCATGCAGAAAAACATCGCCGACCTGCGAAAAACATAAGTGATCAGAAATCCAAACTGGATTAAAGCGCTTTACCTGCCGTTCTAACAAATTGAGATAATCTGGAGTCAAAGGATCAGAGCTTGCAAGGGAGAGATTAACCCCATGCAACACACAGGGATAAGAGGCCAGCAGCGCATCAACTTTAGATAAAATAGGTGCGTCCAAATCATGAAAATGGTCAACCAGCACTTCCAACCACTCAATCGGCTTGGGGTGCGCGGCCAGTTCATCCAGATATTTTAGCCTCAGCCCGAGACCCAAGCCTTGAATCACGAATGCGTGACAGCGGCTTTTTTAGGCTGGCCTGCGAGTTGCCCTACTACTGCGCCTTGCAGATTCGCACACACACCTTTTGGAATCGCAATCCAGGCATTGCTGGCGCGATCCACGCTGGCACTTCCGCCACAGGCACTGCTATTGGTCGCACAATCATTCATGCTTTTTGCCGCCACGCCATAACATTCGACATAATCATTGGCATCTGCCTTGACCTGCTTGGTGTAAGGGAGCTTATCGCACATCCCTTTGGTCATCATCACAGGCACATCTGGCCCCTGCTTGGATACGCCATAACATTCCACGAGTGAGTTTTGTCCACCATTCTGGCCACTGCCGCTACATCCACTTAATAAAACCGTACTCAATAAAGCCATCGAAGCTAGCGTGATTGTTTTCATTTTTTCCCCTTCACTTGTTTTGGTGTATACGTTGTATGAATCAAATGTCCCCATTTTTTGTGGATGAAATAATCCAAAGAGAATCGCCCCATGCCATGAAACATCAGCAACATCAAAATCAATCCCCACATGATGTGATCATCCAATCCCGCCGCGCCCATCGGTGTCAGCAAGAAATGGAAAGACAGCACGCAAATCACATTGTAGATCAAAAAGCAGAATAAAAAGAAACGCCCTCCCAGCCCTAACACCAGCAACACTGGGAAAACCAATTCCACCGCTGTGCCAATATACGCCGCAAACGCAGGCGACATAAACGGCGTCGAATAGACATACTTAAACAAAACCAGGGTCGTATCCCAATCCGCGAGCTTGCTCATTCCCGAACTAAAAAAAACCTGCGCCACCCAAATCCGTGCCAGTAAATCGCCCACATCTTTCAGACGATTGAGCAAATGAATAACCGGCCTGAGAATGCGCACTGAGATGTCGATATGTTTCATATTACTTTTCCTCGCTTAAGGTTGTTCCTGGCCCGCTTGCAATGCACCAAATGCCTGCCAAATGGTGGTATTCTGACTTTTATCATAGCCTGGCGCCAATGTTGTTCCAGGAATCGTATCAGGATTAAACCCAACATACCAGGGACTTTGCATCGCTGCATTGGTTGGTGAACCTTGAATCCCCAACGCATTGGCCGTGACATTGGAAGGTACATTTTCAAAAAGCTCTAAAGCATACGCACCCAGCCCTGAAAAATTCACCTGATTGAAGTGACTTAATACTGCTGGATTAGTTGCAGAAACCGCACTCAATGCATCTTGATATACTGCATAATTTGTTTGAATATAATCCACTTGGCCTTGACGTTTTACACTTGACCAAGCACCGCTATTTTTAGTCGTGCCAGGCAAGCTGGAAATTTGCAGATACGACACAGTGCTTTGATTAGGAACCTGAACTGTCAATGGAGTGACGGCTTGAACGGGCAGCCCCAAAGTAGGATCAACATTCCCAAACAAGCAGGCATTGATATTTCCACCACTCATACAGGCACTCTCCTGAGACTCATTCTTCATAAACAAGCCCTGCGCATCAGACGTCAAATCTGGATTGAATAAATACAAATTCGTATACTGCGTTGCAGACCATGACACCGGCACAATCAAATGAAACTTGCCATTGAAAAGGGCCATATTTTGGATTGGATCCGCGTATAATAAATTTTCAGCTTGGACAAAACTACTCCATATGCGCATATTTTCAGAATAGGATTGATTGGTTGAATTATTACACCAGCTATGCGAAGTGAGCACATAACTTTGACCCGCGACAGTAGCTTGATCGCACTTTGCGCTATCTGCTAAATAAGCGCCATATAAAGCCTTAATTTGCGACTGACTCCAACCCATACTATCTAATGGAACCGTCCCTGGAATAATGGTTTCCTGACTACCATCTGCCAAATTGGTCGCGGGTGCCTGACCCGGCTCACGATAAGTGCCTACATCATAACTTGATACTTCCAGCGCTCCCAGAGGCCCAAGCGCCTCCGCAAAGGCGGGTGATTCAACAGTTGCAAAGTAGAAAAAGCTAAACCACTTACCTTGATAGGCCAATTCATCTGCCAGCAATTTATAAAACTGTGTATCCCCGGTTGAATTTAAACCGCCCTCTAAATCAACCGAAATCCCATCCACGATGCCACTATTTTGATCTAGCGCAGGAATTGCACTCATATCCGCAAAAATTTTGCGTTGCTGATCATTAAATCCAGTAAAGTTTGCTTTTAAATTATTTGAGGGATAGACAGTCAGCGCAATGTGGGGCCCTGCAGCATCTTGATTTAAATAACTCAACAAAGGCTCAAGCAAGTTCTGGATTTGACCTGTACTATCCAGATAAGTCAAATTAGTGGACATCCCACTAGAGGCAATACTCGACTCTACATCTCCAGCACTATAATCACCAGAATTAGCGACGGGCCAATACCCCTCATTATTTTGAAAGCTTAAATTATTCACATCCACAAAAGCAGATTGAATATTGGCTCCATACGTATTTGCAGTGCCCAGATCGTTGAGTAAAGTAGTAATACTGGCTTCCCAATTGTTTCGATCATAGGATTTGGTAAAATCATGCGAGGTGTACAAATAGGCTGTACCAAATTTTTGACTGGGCTGATAATTCAAGACTGAAAATGAAGGCTCAGCTCCTTTTTGCCAGGCTGCATAAGTGGTTGCACCCTGCTTATTGCTCACGTACAAATAAAAAGTAGTAAAGGCACTGGCATTTGTCTTTTGATCAAAAGCACGCACATTGATTTGATAAACAGATTCAGGAGTCAATGCACCCGTGACGGTTAACACTCCATTTACAATACTGAACGGACCGGCTGTTGTATAGCCTAAACCTGCAGGCTGACTGGCTGTCCCAGCAGGAACCGCTGTCACCTGACCCACACCTGTAATGTCGACAACAGGAGGGAGTCCACTACTATCTGAAAACGAGCTTACCCCATAATTCTGTAAGGTCTGAGGGTCAGGCTGCAAATAAGATGCATCAAGATAATAATCAATCGTGTCGACCACTCCAGTACGATAAGGTGGCACAAAATACTGACTCAAATCAATCTTGATATTGGGTGCATCCGCGGGGGTCGCGGAAATTGCCAAATAATCTTTAATATCTGGAACAATAGGATTCGCCCCATCTGGCATTAAATTAGCAGCTAATTGACTCTTGCTATTATGCGCCAACCAGGTCCCTTGAATTGGATCATGTAAAGCCGCACTATCTGCAATCGCAGGCGTATTACCTTGTGCAGCATTCAAAACCAATTGACCCATGCGCTGATTAATTAACTCCGTGACTGTTTTAGCGCGAATGGCATTAGATATCACCACCGGAAAAGTTTGCGAAGTCTGCAGCGTGTTTGTTGAAGTCGGCCCAACAATCATCGTGGCACTAATCGTTGGCCACAGGACAAATTTATCCTGCACCGTTTTGCCATTTGCATCAAGGTAAGGCGTGCAGAAACTACCTTTCACACCACAAAACTCTGCATACAGTGATGCATACGTATTGGGCGCTGAAATTGCTCCGCCAATATTATGCTGCACAAACAGCTGGCCTTTATTAATCTGCAATAGCGCACTTGAATTAGAACCATCCGCCGTAATCAACTGTTGACTTGGCCCCGCCAAAACCGTGTAATTAAGCGGCACAGGCACACTACCATTCATATTTCCCAAATAAGTACCCAGATCAATCAGTGCATCATCTGCAGTCGGCAAGGGCCCAGAGGTGGAAACCCCTCCCCCTGGCGGCAAATAGTTTTGGCCTACATTCAAAACACGGTAAGGAATCGGCTGACTGGTATAAGTATAGGCATTCAAGGTACAGGTTAAGCCGCCTTTGCCATCGGAAGTAATACTCAAAATGCCAGGGGTATAAGAAGAAAATTTAATGCCACCATATTTTACAGCAGGATCTGTGTTCGTACACAAGATCGGGCCATTTTCTACATTCGGAGGATAGGCCTTACCAGGAGGCTGTAATTGTGAAGGAGGGGGACAAAGATCATTTTGATTCGCAAGTGGCGTACTGGGTGCTTGAGCAATAGGATAAAACATGACTTCCACGTCTGGAGAAGGATTCAAGACTGGATAAAGACTAGGATCTAAATTCCACTGCAAAGGCTGTTGCATATCAGATTCACTGGCAAAAATCGGACAAACCATTGCGTTGCCAGGCCTGACGGGGTGAGTTGCATCTGGCAAACTGCCTGTCGTGATATAAAGCGATTGCCCAGAATTATTGATTATTGTAGCGCTAAAAGGCGTGGAAGCCTCTGCATAAACCACATACATAACACTCAGCGCCACGATACTCAACAATGCTTTCTTCATACCTTACTCCTCGCAAAGATATTTTGCTGATCAGTGTACCACAAACGCAAGCGCAATGATATAATGATCTAAATAATGGCCCATTTAAATATTAAGGATAAAAATGGCAATTCAGCAACTCCACAATGAAAGCGAGGTTTTGCTGTATTTAATCCATTTTCCCGACGCCCTGCCTCAATTAGCAAGACACCTTCAAACCCTCAACGCCGAAGAAACCAGCCGCATGCAGCGTTTCTATTCCGAAAAACTCCAGCAACATTTCGCCCTCACCCGCGGCAGTCTGCGCCATATTTTAGGTCAACATCTGCAGTGTGCACCCGAAAAAATTAATTTTGACTATACTGAGCATGGCAAACCTTTTTTAAAAAACCAGCCCCTCCAATTTAATCTCGCCCACAGCAGTGATTATTGCGTGATTGCGCTTTGCCTCAAAGACAGAATCGGCGTTGATATCGAACGCTGCTCTCATGTGCACAAACCCTATTACGATATTGCCAAACGCTTCTTCACCCGTGCGGAATATCTTGCCTTAGCGCACTGCTCAATTCACGAAGGCGAAGATTTATTCTACCATCTCTGGACGCAAAAAGAGGCCTTCCTCAAAGCCATCGCCCAGGGCATTGCCTTTGGCCTCAATCATTTTGAAGTCTCCACGGATAAATCACAGGCTTTTATTAAAAACATCCAGGATCCACATCTCGCGCAGCAAATCTGGTCTAGCCAAAGCTTTACCCAGCCGAGCGGTTATCGGATAGTGGTGACTAAAGAAAACCAGCTTACTCAAATTCATTGGATTAAAGGCTTGCAAGATCATCCTGTTTGACTTAAACTAGTGCATGAAAAGACCACATAAATAGATCATGGGTAGAATGATGCTGGATTTACAAACACGTTTAGAAATCGAGAATAAAGCCGATACACTGCTGCAACAATCAGGTTCAATCGAGTATCCGATTCGTCTAAGTGGCATCTTAACAAAACACGGTCTTAAAGTTAAAATTTTTCAACCCGAGAAAGGTCTAGATAAATTTTCAGAATACTCCGGCATGATTGATAAAAAAGCGAAAGTGATTTATATCAATGGGGAAGAACCTTTATACAGGCAGCGATTTACCATTGCCCATGAGTTAGGGCACTGGATTCTCAAGCATCAAGCCGAAGTAGACTATCGAAATAATCAAGCCCCATATAGCGCGGAAGAACTTCAAGCAGACTATTTTGCTGCCTGCCTACTCATGCCAAAAAACACATTTTTGAATGTTTATCAAAAAATGAATATCTCGCAATTAGCGGCCTTCTTTGGCGTAAGCCGCAAAGCAATTGGAATCAGAGCAGGCGATATTTTTCATGAAGTTTGAGAGCTTAAGTAACAACAGCCAAATTCTTAAAACTGAAACCCCCATCACCGAACTATCGCAAGATAGCTACCAACTCGCAGAGCCACTATGACCATTTTATTCGACCCCAAAACCATTGAAGCAAATGCCCAGGCTTTCTGGCGTGAACACCAGACTTTTAAAGCGGTGGATGATTTTTCTAAACCAAAGTTTTTCTGCTTATCAATGATGCCTTATCCCAGCGGAAAATTGCATATGGGCCATGTGCGCAACTATACGATTGGCGATGTGCTGGCGCGTTTTGAGCGCATGCGGGGCAAAAATGTCATGCAGCCAATGGCCTGGGATGCCTTTGGTTTACCCGCTGAAAATGCGGCTATCAAGAATAAAACTGCCCCTGCCAAATGGACTTATGCCAACATTGCGGAGATGAAAGCGCAACTCAATGCGCTGGGCTTCGGCATTGACTGGGATCGTGAAATCATCACCTGCAAACCTGAATATTATCGTTTTGAACAGGAATTTTTCCTGCATCTCTATGCCAAAGGCTTGGCTTATAAAAAAGAATCCATGGTGAATTGGGATCCCGTCGATCAAACCGTTCTTGCCAATGAGCAAGTCATCAACGGCCGCGGCTGGCGCTCGGATGCGCTGGTCGAGAAAAAAATGATCTCGCAATGGTTCATCAAAATCACGGCCTATGCGGAAGAACTCCTGCAAGATCTGGATCAACTCGATGAATGGCCGGAGCTAGTCAAAACCATGCAGCGCAATTGGATTGGCAAATCAGTGGGCGCAGAAATTGATTTTTCGCCTGAGATTAAAATCTTTACCACACGGCCTGACACCTTACTTGGCGTCACTTATGTGGCCATCAGCCCAGATCATCCCTTGGCTAAACACGCTGCGCTGACGAATCCAGAGCTCGCTGCTTTTTTAGCCGAATGCAAACATCAATCAACTAAAGAAGCTGATTTTGCGACTCAGGAGAAAAAAGGCCTGCCGCTTCATCAAAGCGTGCCGCATCCTATTACCGGCGAGGCGCTGCCCATCTGGGTTGCCAATTTTGTGCTGATGGAATATGGCACCGGCGCCATTATGGCTGTGCCTGCGCATGATGAACGCGATCACGAATTTGCACTTAAATTTCAGCTACCGATCCTGGCCGATGCGCCTGAATTTACAGACTTAGATGGGCTCATTGCCCGCGGCATTGCCCAGCGTAAAATCAATTATCGCCTGCGCGATTGGGGGATCTCCCGCCAACGTTATTGGGGCGCGCCGATCCCGATGAAACTCAATGCCGCAGGCGAAAGCACCCCTGAAGACCTTCAAAATCTACCGGTGGTTTTACCTGAAGAGGTGCAAATGGATGGCTCCAAATCGCCGCTGCAGACCGATCCTGATTTTACCCATCGCGAAAAAGACACTTTTGACACCTTCATGGAATCCTCCTGGTATTACGCACGTTTTGCCTGCGTCGATGCCAAACAGATTTTAGATGAACGCGCCAATTACTGGCTGCCAGTCGATCAATATATCGGTGGCATTGAACATGCCATTCTCCATCTGCTGTATGCGCGCTTTTTTCACAAACTCTTGCGTGATGCCGGCTATCTCAAATCAGACGAGCCTTTCAAGCGTTTGCTCACGCAGGGCATGGTCTTAAAAGATGGCAGCAAAATGTCAAAATCCAAAGGCAATACGGTTGATCCACAAACCCTGATTGATCAATATGGTGCAGATACGGTGCGCCTGTTCATCATGTTTGCTGCGCCTCCGGAGCAATCACTGGAATGGTCTGATGCAGGCGTTGAGGGCTCGCATCGCTTTATTAAAAAGCTGTGGAATTACGCCATGAGTTTTCAAAAAACCCCGGCTTCTCTCCCACCCAAATCGCCTCAACGCACTGAATTACACACGATTCTACAAAAAATTAATCTCGACATGGAGCGCCAGCAATTTAATACCGTCGTTTCCGGCAGCATGAAAATCCTCAATCTTCTACAGGATTTGCCACACACTCCAGAAACTCAAGCCTTGCATCAAGAGGGCTTCTCTATTCTACTCAGAGTCCTCAACCCGATTATTCCACACTTGGCGCATACGCTCTGGCGTCATGTCTGCTTCGGCGAAGATATTGCCTATGCCCCCTGGCCGATCGTCGATGAAACTGCACTGATTCGAGATGAAATCACGATCGTAATACAAATCAACGGCAAAGTGCGTGGCCGCATTGCTGCCTCCCCCAATATGACAGAAGCAGAAATTCGCACCCAAGTATTGGCAGAACCCAATGTCCACAAACAGCTAGAAGGCGCTACCATCAAGAAGTTTATTTACGTCCCGAATAAGTTGGCAAGTATCGTCATTTAATCGCAAAAAGGAAAATCATGCAGCGCGTTATTCAAGTCTTGTTTATCATCCTCCTGAGCGGGGCACTCAGCGCTTGCGGCTTTCATTTGCGGGAGCCACAGGTATTTTCTCCGGAATTAGAAACTGTTTACATTAACACGACCACCCCCAACGATCCTTTCATCCAAACGTTTATACGCACTTTGACCGCGAATAATGTCACCGTTGTCAACGACCCCAAACAAGCCACGGCGACCGTAAACATATTAAATATCCAAAGCAGCAGCACCATGATGGCTGGCGGCGGCATGAACATTTCTGGTGCGTATGTGGCCTCACTGACTGTGAATTTTAGCGTCACGAATCGTCAGGGCCAGACCCTCATTGCCCCACGCGCTGTGCAACAAAGTCAGAACTTCATGAGCAATGCGACCCAAGTCTTAAGCGGTGCGAGCACAGTCAATCAATTGACCAGCCAGATGGATCAAAACCTGGCGGATCAAATCATGCTGCAACTTTCTAAAATCAAAGCCCCCAGTGAATCCGCAACATGAAACTAAATGCAGAAGGCTTAACCAGACATTTGCAAAGTACACTGTTACCGATTTATCTGCTTCAAGGAGATGAGCCTCTGCTGGTGCAGGAAAGTGTAGATATGGTGCATGAGGCCGCCAAAAAAAGAGGCTTTCTCGAAAAGTCCACCGTCAATATCGATGCGACCTTTAAGCTGGCCAATCTGAATGATCTCACGCAGAACTTCTCTCTTTTTGCCGAAAAAAAGCGGATTGAACTCCGTTGTGGCGATAAACTTCCCGCAGAGCTGATGGCCTGGATTAAGGAATATCTCAGCAATCTCCCCAATTATGCAGATGTCTGCCTGATCATCACCACGGCCAAAATGTCCGCACAACAGCAAAAAGCGAAATGGTGGGTAGCGCTGGAACAAAAAGCGGCCGTCATCACCATCTGGGATGTAGACCTTAACCAATATCCACGTTGGCTGGATCAACGCCTGGCGACCAAAACCCTCAAGCTCACGCCTGCCGCCCGACAACTTTTGATTGAGCAAAGCGAAGGCAATTTACTTGCGGCCATGCAAATTATCACCAAACTCAGCCTGATCAATCAGGGCACGGTCATTGATATTCCAGACCTAGAACCCCTGCTCGCCGATCATGCCCATTATGGCCTATTTGATTTAAGCAGCCAGGTTTTGCTTGGTAACATCAAGCGCAGCCTGCGCATTCTCCATCAATTACAGCACGAACAGGAAGCGATTTTAATCCTCTGGGTCCTGTCCAAAGAAATCAAAATCCTGCTGCAGATTCATAGCCAAAAAAACCAGATGCCGCTCCAGCAGTTATACCGCAATTTAGGCATCTGGGAAAAACGTCAGCAGGAAGTTGAAACCGCCCTGCGTCGCCTCCCCACTCCCAAGCTATATCAATGCCTCAGTCATTGCGCGGAGATCGACCTCATCTGCAAAGGCCTCAAAGCAGGCAATGTCTGGTTTGCTTTGAAGCAGTTGGTTGTGACCATGACAGCATGATCGAAAAATTTGCCCCTGGCATTTTCACTTAAAATATACTAAAATAATAATGCCAGAAAAAAAAGAGAAAAATATAGGGGAAAGATCACACCTGCACCAAAACCAAATACTTTTGGGCGATAAACAAGCGCTCAAACGCCTTCCCAGCCCCGTTTTATATCGCTGCCTTAGCGCCTGTGCAGAGATTGATTTAATCTGCAAAGGCCTTAAAACAACTGGTGATTCTGATGCTGACGGGCCAGTAGCAAGATGCGCGCGAAAGCCGTATAATGTCCGTGGAGGAACCACCATGTCTGATCGTCACTTATTTTGCGCCAAGTTGAAACAAGAACTTCCCGCCTTAGCATCTCAGCCCTATCCAGGCGCTTTGGGAGAACGTATCTGGGCAGAAATTTCAGCAGAAGCCTGGGCCTTGTGGCTCGCACATCAAACCACGCTGATTAACGAATATCGCCTCAATTTAATGGATGCCTCCGCGCGTGAGTTGTTACGCACTGAGATGGAAAAGTTTTTATTTAGCGGCGGCGCTGCAAAGCCAGCAGGATTTGTTGATAATGGACAGTAACGATACCGTAACCCCAGACCCAGCTGTCATAGAAAATCCTGAAAGCGCAGCGCCTGCAGAGGCTCCCACTCTTCCTCCAAAACGCCCCTCCCGTTTTCGTTTTAGCTGGAAACGCTTTGTCACGGTCATGAGTATTTTAATCGGACTGTGCCTGATTGCGTATGCCGTTTTGTTTTTTTATCTCGATCAAAGTAATGCGCTTCCGATTAAACAGGTCAAAGTCATCGGCAGCTACCAGTATGTTGATGAACAGGACATCCAGAAAACAGTCAATCCTTTTTTACTCGGTAAAGGCCTGTTTGCTTTTTCTGAATGGCAGGCTGAAAAAGCGCTGGAACAACTCCCCGGCGTCCAAGATGCGAGCGTATGGCGCATTTATCCCGGCACGATACGCATTATTTTACGCGAAAAATCAGCCGTCGCACGCCTGCCGGATGGGCGGCTTCTCGCCAGCGATGGCAGTACGTTCAGCATCACCAATCTGAGTGGTTCAGAAACGCTTCCCCTGCTCAGCGGCCAGATCTTCTACACCAAACAAATGCTGGCGATGTATGACAGCATTACCCCTGTCTTTGCAGCAGAAAACATGCAAGTCACCGGCCTCGGCCTCGCTGAAAATGGCGACTGGAGCATTCAGCTCAATCATCAATTCTGG
This sequence comes from Francisella tularensis subsp. holarctica, assembly GCA_945860585.1. GTDB lineage: Bacteria > Pseudomonadota > Gammaproteobacteria > Francisellales > CACEW01 > JAJZUD01. Next base: position 18,148 of record CAMARA010000018.1, read on the forward strand.
ATCATGCTCGGCAAGCGCCACATTCAAGATCGCGTCGTAGATTTTCTAACCGATTATCCTGCCCTCATCGCCAGCGCTGCGCCAGGCCAGCAACTCAGTCAGGTTGATCTGCGTTATGTACATGGCTTTACCGCCTCCTGGCAGCAAACGGCACCCGTTTTAAGCGGCAGTTGACTGCTGTGTAAATTCTGAAGCGCTTGACATCTCCATTCAATTAGATCACGATAAATAGTCTGGAGTTTTATTTAAAGGGAGCGTACTCATGGCCAATGTAGCAGATATCTTCGTCGACACTTTAAGCGCCATCGGCGTCAAACGTATTTATGGGATTGTAGGAGACTCCCTCAATGGCATTACGGATTCTTTGCGGGCTAAAAAAAATATTGAGTGGATCCATACGCGTCATGAGGAAGTGGCGGCATTTGCGGCGGGAGCGGAAGCGCATTTGACCAATCAACTCACGGTCTGCGCGGGTAGTTGTGGGCCTGGAAATTTACACCTGATCAATGGACTCTATGATTGCCAACGCAATCGCGTGCCGGTTTTGGCCATTGCGGCGCATATTCCCAGTGCGGAAATTGGCAGCGGCTATTTCCAGGAGACTGATCCGAAAGCCCTCTTCAAAGATTGCAGCTGTTTTTGTGAAACCGTGTACTCTCCTGACCAAATGCCGCGCATTCTCGCGATGGCAGCGCAGGCAGCGTTGAGTCAGCGCGGCGTTGCGGTGGTGATTATTTCTGGCGATATCGCTTTAAAAGAAGCGACTATTACCGCAATTCCTCAGCATATTCGCCAGCCCCAGCCTCAGATCACGCCCAATGAAACTGAATTGAAAAAAATCGCGAGCCTGCTGAATCAATCTGACAAAATCACTCTTTTCTGTGGTGCCGGTTGTGCAGGCGCGCATGCTGAATTAATGGCACTTTGCGACACCCTCAAAAGCCCGATGGTGCACGCTTTACGCGGCAAAGAATATGTCGAATACCACAACCCCTATGATGTCGGCATGACGGGTTTTATCGGTTTTGCATCCGGATATTATGCAATGGAAGACTGCGAAGTCCTCCTGTTACTTGGCACCAGTTTCCCCTATCGTCAATTTTATCCGGCCCATGCCAAAATCATTCAAATCGATGTGCGCGGCGAACAATTAGGCCGTCGTTGCAATCTGGAATATGGTGCGGTCGGTGATATCAAAGCTACGATTCAGGCTTTACTGCCCCATCTCCATAAAAAACAAAACGATGCCCATTTAAAACAAGCTTGTACACATTACCAAAAATCACGCCAGGGCTTGGATGATCTGGCTTTTGGCACAAAGGCACCGATTCATCCGCAGCACCTGACGCGCCTGGTAAGCGAACTTGCGCAGGAAGATACGATTTTTACCTGCGATGTCGGCACGCCCACAGTCTGGGCCGCGCGTTATTTAAAAATGAATGGCAAACGCAGACTGATCGGGTCGTTCAATCATGGTTCCATGGCCAATGCCTTGGCGCAGGCAATTGGCGCACAGGCTTCCCACCCCGACCGTCAAGTCGTGGCCCTGTGTGGAGATGGCGGATTTTCGATGCTGATGGGCGATTTCATTACCCTCACTCAGCAAAAATTGCCAGTAAAAGTAATCGTCTTCAATAATGGGGTATTAGGTTTTGTCGAAATGGAAATGAAAGCAAATGGCTTTTTAAATACCGGGACTGACCTCATCAACCCCAATTTTGCCAAAATGGCCGAAGCCATGGGCATTTACAGTGTCCGCATCGAAGACCCCAAAGATCTCGAAGCTGGATTAAAAAAAGCCCTCGCCCACCCCGGCCCTGTTTTAATTGATGTCGTCACCAATCGCATGGAGTTGATCATGCCACCCAAAATCAAACTGCAAGAAGTCAAAGGCTTTAATCTCTATCTCGTCAAAGCGATTCTGGATGGGCGCGGCAGTGATGTGGTGGATTTAGCCACCTCAAATTTATGGCGTTAGAAATAATACCAAAAGCCCCTAAAAAGCATATTAATTTCTGCTCAGACATGCTCGGTTTCACCTGCGCAACTCGCATCTATTAACATACTTTTTAGGGGCTTTTGGTATTATATCACCTGACACAAGGCAGCAACCAATTCATCCGCCTGCGCAAAAGTATGCAATGCAGTGGGCGAAATACGCAAGCGCTCCTGCCCTTTGCGCACAGTCGGATAATTGACGGCTTGCACATAAATATGATGTTCTGTGAATAAGCGCTCAGCAATATTCTGACAGCGCAATGCATCTCCGATCAAAATGGGAATAATCTGGCTGTCTGAGGCAATGATCGGTAGATGATGTTCCCGTAATTGTGCTTTTAAATAGCTGACCAATTGCGCGAGATGCTGCTGCGCTTCGCGATGTGTTTTTAAATAATCCAGCACCGCCACCGCACTGGCACACAGATGGGGCGGTAAGGAGACGGTAAAAATAAAGCCATTTCCCATCAAGCGAATGCTATCCACAATAGCCGCTGATGCACTGATATATCCGCCCAACAGGCCGAATCCTTTGCCGAGCGTCCCCTGCACGATATCAACCTGCGCCGACAATCCCACTTCCTCAATTAAACCGCCACCTTGTGGGCCATACACGCCCAAAGCATGCACTTCATCCGCATAAGTGAGCGCATTGTATTTGTGCGCCAAAGCCACCCATTTGGCAATCGGCGCAAAATCACCACTCATGGAATATACCGTTTCAAAGACAATCACTTTAGGCTGATCCAAAGGCAGAGCAGCCAGTTTCTTCTCTAGATCCTCTGCATCATTATGGGCAAAAATAATACGCTCTGCCCCACTTTCACGCATTCCCTCTATGATCGACATATGATTTTCAGCATCAGACAAATACACGAGATTGGGCAAAATTTTACTCAAACTGGCCAGGGTTGTTTGATTCGCCACATAACCGGAGGTAAACAGCAGCGCCGCTTCGTGCCCATGCAAAGCCGCCAAGCGAGCCTCTAATTCCACATGTTTACAATGCGTGCCTCCAATATTGCGCGTCCCTCCAGCGCCCGTTCCATATACTTGAATGCTCTCGATCATGGCCTGTTTGATCTGCACATTTTGGGTCAAACCGAGATAATCTACGCCACACCAAGAGGTAAGCTGATGCCCCGCGCACTCACTCACGGGAAAGCGCGCATCCCGATGCAAGGGCCGAAACACACGATACCGATGCTCCGCCTTAATTGCATTAACACTCTGATGAAAATAATCTGTATAATTCATGCCTCGCATTATCCTGGATATAGCAGTCAGGATCAAGTAAAATGTACAAAACACTGATGCAAGCGCAAGAACGTGGCCCCTCTCTTTCACGACGTCCCCATTTCCTGCATTAATCAAGCAGCAGAGACCTATGCCGTCCCGGCAGAGCTCATCATGGCGATTATTTTTGTCGAAGGCGGCCGTAATGGGATCGCCATGGCCAACAATAACGGCACCTTTGATTATGGCGTCATGCAAATCAACACCACCTGGCTGAATCAGGCGAAACAAAAGGGCGCCAGCGCCTATGACCTCCAATACAATGCCTGCGAAAATGTCATGATCGGCACCTGGATTCTCAATCAAAATATCCAAATGGAACCCAATCTCATTAAGGCTGTAGGCAATTATCACTCCCACACTCCAGCCCTCAATTATAATTATGCCCAGCAGGTGCTCTTTATCTATACCAAAATCCGAAAAATTCTCGCCCCCGGCATCAGCCCTAGTTGTGACAAGCTTGGCCAAGTATGTTGACATCCACGATCATGCAAAATAAATAATAAAAAATCACTTGCAATAAAAATATAAGCATGGCATAATGGTGGTAGTTAAACTATTTTAAGCCAAGAATGACCGCCATGGAAGTTTCAACATTTCGTTTTGAAAACTTCGCTTCCCCAAGCGCGGCCAGCTGCCATCCTCTTCTTATTAGCTCCTTGATACTGAACCTGCCTTAGGTGCCACGTCGTTGAGCTCACTTCCCCTAAGTCAGGAAGTGATGCCTTCGGAAGTGAGCACTTAACAGAAATTCATATTATCAATTTTATTCAAGGAGAATTATTATGTCATCATTAGGCGGAGCAGCATTAACCCACCGTATACCAACAGCAATGAGCAGTTTTGAAGAAAAGCTGGCGAGAGCCCCTTCCGCCACACCAAGACTCTTGCAACTTGCTTGTAGAGCCTATCTGTCAGATACACAGCAATTACGGAAGTGGACTCTGCCATTTTTTGGAGAATGTACTTTTGGAGGCAACCATCGTGAACAGGTACAAAACTGGCTACTCGATTCAGAAAGCCTCACAGTTGCAGCAGTTGAAACTTACAAGAAAGAGCATGCTGTTAAGTCCGGAGGGTCTTTTGATCGAACCCTGGGAAAAGTAGCCAAGCGATGGCCAACACCGGGAGTAGAAATGACCTCTTTTCACTAAGTGCCAACAGCAGCTGCAGTTTAAACAGCGCTGGTTTATACCATACTCCCCGCTTCGGCGGGGTTTTTTACAGATATTATTTCTTAAAAATCTCCACCACACGCTCAGGACCAAAGCGATGACTCTGATTACAGAACTCACAGATGACTTCGATAAAGGCATGCTGCTCTAAAATGGATTCGGCTTCACTCAAACCAAGACTGCGCACCACTTGCTCCATTTTCGCCTGCGTGCAATTGCAGCCGAAAGAAATGGGAACACTTGCAAAAGCTTCCAGATCATCTTCTGGATACAGCCGCTTTAATATTTCCTCCAGACTGAGGGTCAACAATTCTGCGTCTTTTAAGGTTTGCGCCATGATCGTTGCGTGCTGAAAATCCTCCCGCGCAATGTCTGGATCGGCTGCGGGCATCATCTGCAATAACAGCCCTGCCGCCACTTGATCCGTGCGTGCCAGAAAAAACCGAGTAGGCAATTGTTCGGAACGTAGAAAATATTGCTCCAATGCGGTGGCAATCGAAGGCTCAGCCACATCAATCACACTTTGGTAATTCTGCCCTACATGCTGCCCCTCATAACTCAAGGTAAGTTGACCGGAGTGTAAGGCATCCTGCAGGTTTTTGATAGAAATTAAATCGGGATCCGCCCGCACCAGGCCACGAATTTCATGATCCTGCGTCATTCTTGCTGAAACCAGCTTTAAGGTGCCTGAACCCTGAAATTGCAAAGTAGTCTGACCCTGCTGCTTAAAATGGCTGGCAATCAAAATCACGCCCAGCAAGGTTTCGCCTAACAGCGTGGATAACAGCGGCGGGTAGTGATGCTGACCTGTAATCGTCTGATAACTCTCATCCAAATACACCCAAGCTCCACGCACGGCCCGATCTTTAAATATAAAACGTTGCAAACTATCTTTCTGCATTATAACGACTCCATAACTCATTCCAATCAAAATAAGGCCCTGGATCTGTCTTACGTCCAGGCGGCAGGGCAATTTCAGCGTGACTCACCACCCGCTCTTTCACAATCCCCGGATAAACCCGCATCAGCTCCGCCATCAACTCCACCAAAGCCTGATATTGCGCTGTTTCAAAAGACATCGTATCACAGCCTTCCAACTCCACGCCAATGGAATAATCATTGCAATTATCGCGCCCCTGAAACGCCGAAACACCCGCATGCCAGGCACGCTCTGCTGTCGAGACAAATTGAACAATGCCGCCATTGCGCTGAATCAAAAAATGCGCGGACACTTTCACATCTACTAAATGCGCATAAAAAGGACTTTTGCTAAAATCCAGTTTATTCTGAAAAAAATCGATCACATCGCTCGAGGAGAAGTCATCCGGCGGCAAACTAATGGAATGAATCACCAGCAGATTCACCTCCGTCCCCAACGGACGCGCATTAAAATTAGGGCTCTGGCAATGCCTTGTATCGATTAACCAGCCTTGCTGATCTAGTTTTTTTTGCATCTCGCCTCTCCATCTAAGAATCCCCTCCTCCCTTGCGGATTCACCTCCACCCCAACCCTCCCCCATCAAGGGGGAGGGAGTGAGTTTTTTTGATTATACTGCCTTGGCACAAAAGATCAAGACTCACACAATTAATTACATTGCTTTAGATTCAATTAGATTCGCAAAAACTAATTGTACTCTGTCAATCTAATTGGATCTAATCTTACAGCCCGGCCTTCAAACTGCCTTCAATAAAATAGGCGAGATCGCCATCCAGGACTTTCTGCGTATCCGTGCGCTCCAGGTTCGTGCGCAGATCTTTAATCCGTGATTGATCAAGGACATACGAGCGAATCTGACTGCCCCAGCCGATATCCATTTTGCTGTCTTCTAACGCTTGATCTGCCTCTCGCCGCTTTTGCATTTCAAGTTCGTATAGTTTAGCCTTGAGCATTTTCATCGCTTTATCACGATTTTGATGCTGGGAGCGTTCGTTCTGACATTGCACTACGGTATTAGTCGGCAAATGGGTAATCCGAATCGCCGAGTCTGTTTTATTGACATGCTGCCCGCCCGCGCCGCTGGAACGATAGGTATCAATCCGCAGATCCACCGGATTGATCTCGATTTCAATATCATCATCCACCTCAGGCGAGACAAACACCGAAGCAAAAGAAGTATGGCGCTTGCTATTGGAATCAAACGGCGATTTACGCACCAGACGATGCACCCCCGTTTCAGTGCGCAGCCAGCCAAATGCATAAGGGCCTTCCACATAAATGGTCGCGCCTTTGACCCCAGCCACATCTCCGCCGGAAACTTCCATCAATTGGGCTTTAAACCCCTGCGCCTCGCAAAAGCGCAGATACATCCGCAGCAGCATTTCCGCCCAATCCTGCGCCTCTGTGCCGCCCGACCCGGATTGAATATCCACAAACGCCGCATTCGGATCCATCTCGCCACGAAACATACGCGTGAATTCCAGATGCTCCATTTCTTTGGTCAGGGTGACCAGCTCCAGACGCAGATCATCAGCCAGCGCGGCATCCGGCTCTTCCCGCAATAAATCAACCATATCCTCATGATCACTGATCTGCATATCCAACCGCAGAATCACCTGCACCACGCGCTCGAGCTGCATTTTCTCTTGATTGAGCTCTTTCACACGCTCGGGCTTATTCCAGAGTTCCGGCTCTGCTAATTCATGCTCCACTTCATCGAGGCGCTCTTGCTTGACCTCAAAGTCAAAGTGACCTCCGCAGATCCTGCAAACGATTGCGCAGATCTTTTAAGTTTTCGATAATGCCATTCAATTCCATAATACTAGCCCTTACTTCGTGTCATCGGCGTCTTCTACCGGTGTCATCCTCGCGCACGCGGGGATCCAGTCCAATGTCCTTCTTCTACTCTTCAATCTCAATCAATTCAAAATCCAGCTTCCCAGCCCCACATTCAGGACAGGTCCAATTCACTGGCACATCTTCCCAACGCGTACCAGGAGCGAGCCCTTCGTCAGGACACCCCAGTTCTTCATCATAAATCCAGCCACACAGAAGGCACATATATTTTTTGAATTCAGCTTGAGCCATGCCTAAAAAATCCTCTTTGTTGTAATAAGGCCGCTATTTTACCGCGATTTGACTACGCGGTAAAGGATGCCGTCACTTTTTCAGCGGTTTTTGTTGAACCTTGCCAGCACGCGCACTGGCAAGAGATCGACGCAAATGTGCTGCATTTGCTTCATGTCCAAGCAGATACAACGTTTCTTGCAACGACTCATAATCCCGAAGTGACAGCAAAACCATATCTCCACCGGGACGCCGAATCACTACCGGTTCATACTGGTCAGTTGCAGCATCCATGATCTCTTTCAAGCTATTGCGCAATTCACTAAAAGACACTACATTCATGTTTTATTTTCACCTCAAGCACTTAATCAAATTCTTATCATATGAATTTATGGGATAAAGCTACAGCACTAACAACTTCCAGACTGGTTGATCTCCACTAAATTTACGCGCTATAATACCACAAAATAGTCAGCAAGAGTGCTATGAAACCAATCTATTGGAATGATGCAAAAAATATTGAGCAATATAAACTAGATCCTGAAGAACAAGCGATTTTAGATGAGATGAATCGTGGCGAATGGGTTGAAGTGGCCGACCAAAAGCAAGAGTTGGCCAAACTGCAGGCCTCTGCCAAAAATTATGGCAATAAAATGCATCGGGTTAATATTCGTCTCACCGAATGGGATTATGAAAAAGTCCAAGTGCAGGCCTTAGAGCAAGGCATCCCATTCACCACATTGATTGGCAATATTGTGCATCAGTTTTTGAGTGGGAAATTGCTACCCCAATAGGCCCCCGATATTAAAAGACCAACCCACTCTAAACAATCGCCGCCACGCCTGCTTTCACCGCTGCTGCAGCAACGCGGCTGGAAACCATCTCACGTAGACGCGGATCGAAGGGCTTGGGAATGATATAATCCGGGCCGTAGACCAATGGCTCCTGTGGATAGATCGCACGGACCTCGGAGGTCACGGGCAATTTAACCAGATCGCGCAAGGCTTCCATGGCGGCGATGCACATCGAAGTGGTAATCACTCGCGCGCGGACATCTAATGCGCCCCGGAAAATATAGGGGAAGCACAGGGCATTGTTGACCTGATTGGGCAGGTCAGAACGGCCGGTGGCGATAATCGCATCCGAACGCACTTTCCGCACTTCATCAGGATGGATTTCTGGCACGGGATTCGAGAGGGCAAACACAATCGGCTTATCTGCCATCAGCGCGATTTCTTCGGGTTTGACTAAATTGGGACCCGACACGCCAATAAATACATCTGCGCCGCTTAAGGCCTCAGCCAGGGTGCGCTTATCGGTACTTCGTGCAAACGCAAATTTATGCGGGCCGAGACCATGGCGCTCAATGTGAATCACGCCTTCGCGATCCAGCATAAAAATATTCTCTCGCAAGGCACCCAGACGCACCAAAAATTGCATGCTCGCAATCCCTGCAGCCCCAGCTCCCAGACAGACAATTTTTGCAGTACTGAGACTCTTGCCCTGCAATTCCAACGCATTTAATAAGCCTGCAGCAATAATAATCGCGGTGCCATGTTGATCATCATGAAAGACGGGTATATTCAAACGCTTTTTGAGTTCATACTCAATGCCAAAACATTCTGGCGCTTTGATATCTTCTAGATTAATGCCGCCAAACGTGGGGGCAATCGCGGTGACAGCTTCCACAAAAGCGGATTCACTTGCGGCATCGACCTCAATATCAAACACATCGATATCGGCAAATTTTTTGAAGAGCACGCCCTTGCCTTCCATGACTGGTTTACTCGCCAACGCGCCTAAATTGCCCAGCCCTAAAATCGCGGTGCCATTGGTAATCACGGCAACCAGATTGCCTTTGTTGGTATAACGATATGCATTGGCCGGATCCTGATGAATCGCGAGCACCGGCTCTGCAACCCCAGGTGTATAAGCCAAGGACAAATCTCCCTGCGTGGAGGTGGGCTTGGTCGGTACTACTTCCACTTTGCCAGGGCGCGGAAACTCATGATAATCCAGCGCAGCCTGTTTAAATTGATCGGTCATGATTTCTCCTTAATAATATACAAGGGCCGCTTTTTTACCTCATTGAAAATTCGCGCGATATATTCGCCCAAAATCCCAATCGATAACAACTGCACCCCACCAAAAAATAAAATGCACACCACAATGGTGGCATAACCTGGCAAATCCACTCCATAATACAGGGTATCAAATACAATCCACAAGGCATAGACAAAAGAAATACTCGAGATCAGCATGCCGATCAAGGTCCACACGCGCAGGGGTAAATCTGAAAATGAAATAATCCCCGTCAACGCAAGAGAAAATAATTTGCCAAAGCGAAACGAGCTTTTCCCCAGCGTCCGTTTCTCAACTTTGTAGGGCACCGCTTTGGAGGGAAAGCCCACGCAGGCATACAAGCCTTTCATAAAGCGCGCTTGCTCGCGATATTGATTTAAGGCGTTCACCACATTGCGACTCAGCAATCTAAAATCACCCGCATCAGCAGGAATGTTAATTTCGCTCATTTTGCCGATCAGACGATAGAACAAACGCGTGATCTTCTGCTTGAGATAACTTTCATCATCCCGACTTTCGCGCACACCGTAGACCATATCATACCCTTGCGTCCAATACTCAAAGAAAGTCCGCGCTGTTTCAAAGGGATGTTGAAAATCCGCATCAATCAACAAAACCGCCTCTCCCTGCGCTTCATGCAGGCCCGCTGTCAGGGCATTTTCCTTGCCAAAATTACGTGAAAACTGAATCCAACGCACGTGCTTGGACAATAGTTCTGACTTAATGATTTCAGGGGTGCGATCGGTACTGCCATCATCAACCAGAATAATTTCATACACATCTGTAAAACTTTTTAAAAAAGTAGAAAGCGCCTGTACAAAGCCGACCACCGCAGCCTCTTCGTTCATAACCGGCACCACGCAGGAGACAAACACCGCACGCGCCTGCCATTTTAGTTGTCGCTCGTTGCACTCTGCCATTTTTCCATCCACCATTCTTTTAAATGCTATCTTTCTCCGTACAACCCCATTATAATAAATTTACCTCTTTTTGACACGCTAAATCTATGGCCCACCCTCATTTTAAACGTGACCTGGCGTTATTCGTTGTGCTTTGCCTGATACTCTTGTGTTTTCAATTGGGCGCTCTGCATTATATGAACCCCGACGAATCACGCTATGTCGATGCTGCCCGCGAGATGTGGCGCACTCAGCAATGGGTGACGCCGACTTTAAATGGCACGACGTTTTTGGATAAACCGGCTTTATTTTATTGGATTGAAATCCTGATCATCAAAACCCTGGGCCTGCATCCCTGGTCGATTCGCCTCCTGCCTGTTGGTTTTGCCACCCTGGCCTGCGTCATGAATTATATTGCCGGACGCCTTTTATATGACCGCAAAACTGCCTGGCTAGCCGCATTAACTTTGTTGACCAGCACGCTCTTTTTTATCGCAGCGCATTACACCAATATGGACCTGATGGTCGCCGCACTGATTGATACCTCACTCTGGCTGTTCTTATTTTGGTTGCAGACCCCACGCCTGGCGTTTTTATATGGCTCGTACCTGTTTGCGGGCTTGGCGTTTTTGACCAAAGGCCTGATTGCAATTGCCTTTCCGGGCTTGATTATTCTAGCATGGATGCTGATTTATCGTCGCTGGGATATCCTCAAAAAAATGCACATCCCCGTCGGCATTCTGATCATCGCAGCCATTAATCTACCTTGGTATCTTATGATCCAGCATCGCAATCCTGAATTTGCCTATTACTTTTTTTATGTGCAGCAATTTTTGCGTTTTTCAGGCGATCATTCTTTCAATATGCGTAATCCAGCGTATTATTATCCGATGATTATTGTGGCGGGCCTGCTGCCCTGGAGCTTGTTTTTACTCCAAGCGCTCTGGCAAAAAGCTACGCAAAAAGAAACCTATATCTTACTCTGGATTGCGATCATCACGATTTTTTTTAGTATTCCTGCCTCAAAAACGCCCGGCTATATTTTACCTGTTTTTCCGCCGCTTGCGTTTATGATCGGCCGTTACCTCGCCGTATATTGGCAGACGCCGCGTCAATTGAAAGAAATCAAAATCATTGCCTTGATCTATGCCGCGCTCTTTATTGGGGCGAGTGTGTTTATTGTGACGGATCTCAAAATCGTGGCCACCCTCCCGCTCCATGTGCTGCTTCCCTCGCTCTTGATTATTAATCTTGGCTGGATACTGTTGCTTGCAACGGCCTTTCTCTCACCGCGCCGGCATGTTAGCACTGCTTTTTTCAGCCTCTTTTTTATCATCCAAAGCTTATTTCTCGTCAGCTTGATCAAGCCGATTGAAACCGATCGCAATCAAAAAAGCATTGCCCCCATCGCCGCGATCATCAATCAGCAAGGCAGCCCTCAGAAAACCATTATCGAATATCAGCGCTATGATTATGATCTGCTGCTGTCCACCAATCATGATGTCAAAGTCGTCTATAACTGGAATGATCCGAATATTATGTACGAGGATTCCTGGCGGCGTGAGTTGATGGAGGATGTCTACTACAAACACATTCCGCGTCAAGCTAATCTGGTGCTTCCTGAAGAACTCCCTGCTTTATGGAAAACAGCGCCCGACCCGGTATTTTTAATCGCGAGCCCTGATTCTTTGCCAGAACTTAGACAAAGCTTAGGCAGCTTCCAGATTCTGTATCAAGATCCCCATCAAGTGTTGATTCGGCGTTAAGAGATGGACAAAAAAATCACTCTGTGTGCGGATGATTTCGGTTTGAATCCCAGTGTGAATCAGGGGATTTTAAATCTCATCGATCAAGGCAAACTCAGCGCCACCAGCTGCATGACGACCATGCCCCTGTGGCCGGAAGCAGGCGCTGAACTCAAAAAACGTCGCCATCAAGTGCAGTGCGGCCTACATCTCAATTTTACTGAAAATACCAACGTGCATTTAGGCAAACTGATGCGTCAGGCTTTTTTACAGCAACTCCATCCAGCTACTCTAATCGACGAGATCACCCACCAAATCGAAGCCTTTAAAGCGGTCATGGGAGATCTCCCTGATTTTATAGATGGTCATCAACATGTGCACCAACTCCCACAAATTCGGCAGGCGCTTTTGCAAGTGTATCAGCACTATTATCCCCAAAAAACAGCCTGGATTCGGGTATCAGCCCAGCCCCAATGGTGGCGCAACTTTAAGTCCATCAAGCAGATGATCATTGCCTATTCTGGGGGCCTGACCTTACGCAAAATACTGCAACAGCAGGGCATCCCGCATAATACCAGTTTTGCAGGCATCTATAATTTTAATCCCAAAAGCAACTATGCTGCCTTATTGCAGACCTTTATCCAGGAAAGCCAAGAAGGTGGCCTCATTATGTGCCACCCTGGTTTGGCCTCTGCTGATCCAGAAGACACCATCTATCAAACCCGTGCTTTGGAGTATGCGGTTTTATCTGTGCATGATGTGAAGGAGTTAGATCATGACCTCTGATTTAAAAATTCGTAATAGCACCATGGAGTTTTTAATCTTTACCAAGCAAGCAGGAGAAAGTACCATTTCTGTTCGCTATGAAGAAGGCAGTATCTGGTTGACTCAAAAACTCATGGCGGAATTATTTGAAGTTGGCATTCCAACAATCAATGAACATTTGAAAAATGTTTTTATATCCGGGGAATTACAATCGGGTAGGAGGTAGGGTCACCCCTACCGACCTCCCACACCACCGTACGTGCGATGTCGCATACGGCGGTTTCGGTTAGGCTTTTAACAGTTGATGTCTTTCTTGGAGACTTACAAGCCCGCGTTCTTTTAACCAGCTATTGGGAA
>CAMARA010000019.1 GCA_945860585.1 Francisella tularensis subsp. holarctica
ATCATATTAAAATGCAAAAAGGTCACAAACTTAATTAAAGCCTGGCGCCTCTTCGCTTCGCAAAGAGTGCCAGGACGACGATCGGGGTGTAATTCGCTCAGAGATGTGTGCATGCCGTAGCCCTTGCGGAGGAGGGCTAGGGTGGAGGGTGTACAGGATTTTATTCACCTCTACCCCAACCCTCCCCCGTCGAGGGGGAGGGAGCTAATCACTTAGCAGCATAAGTTTTCAAATCCATCACGCTTTGCAAGGCCTTCCACACTGCAAGTGGGGGAAGGTTTTTGAAGCAAGGCGGGCTGATCTTTTGACTGCGCTCGGGATGCGTGCAGGTGCGTTGGCCGCAGGGGGCACATTCGAATACGGCTTTGAGTTGCTGCTGATGCGCGCCGATCGTGCCGATTTTGCTGGGGTCCGTGGGGCCATATAAAGTGACACAGGGAATCGACAGCGCCGCCGAGATATGTGCCAAACCCGTATCCACTGCAATCACACCGGAGACCTGCAGCAGTTTGTCGCGAATCTGATTCAAGGACATTTTGGGCAGAACTTTTACCCGATCATTGATCTTCAGCAATTCAGCCCGTTTCAATTCATTCGCATTTGCATGGGGGAGCCAGATCTCATAACCTGCTTGGGTCACGATCTCAGCGAGTTTTTTCCATAGGGCATCAGGATAGTGCTTACTGGACCAGGTGGTGCCATGCGCAAACAGAATCACCTTATTCTGGGTCGGCTGCCAGGCGGTGAGGCCATAGTTAACCTCGGCTTGGGGCAGATATTTTCCAGCCTCTGCGAACAGCGCTTTCAAGCGTTGAATGGCGTGTTCTTTAAAGGGAATAAACACCCAGTGCTGATACAGCCACCACACGTTTTCACGCAGGCAGCCCCGACCGAAACCCAGGCGATATCCTTTGGCCAGACGGGCCAAAATCGCACTTTTGAAGAGGCCCTGCGCATCGATCACAAAGTCATATTTCTCTGCGCGTAGAGTGTGAAAAATTTGCTTGAGTGTTTGCCAGGATTGGAGGCTCCACTTGTTTTTCTTGAGTTGACGAAACGGGACAACAATCACTTTTTTAACCGCTGGGTGCCAGAGCGGCACTTCCGCAAAAGGTTGATCTACCACCCAGGTAACCTCGAGGGTGGGATCATGTTCCTGCCATTCGGTGAGGGCGGGAAAAACATGAATGAGATCGCCTAAAGACGAGAGCTTAATCACTAAGACTTTCATGAGGTCATCCTTATTAACACCTGATCCGGCGTGATCTCCTTGAGGCAGGCATAATGTCCCAGTGGACAAACACGCTCAAAGCAGGGGCGGCAACTGAGGCCGAGCTTTTCAATAATTGTTATTTTATCACCTAAAGGCGGGGTAAAGCCAGCACTCGAGGAGCCGAAAATTGCAAAAACCGAGACATTCAGGCTGGCCGCAATGTGCATCGGTCCCGAATCATTGGTCAATACCTGCTGCGCGAACGAGAGCAACGCTGCCATCTCGAGAAGGGAGGTCTGCATCACAAAATTATGCACACGCGGCTCCAGGCTTTGAATTTCCTCGCCGAGATTTTTTTCTGCCGGTCCACCGATGATCCAGACTTGATAGCCAGCCTCTATTTTCGCTGTGGCGACAGCCGCAAAATAAGCAGTCGGCCAGCGTTTTGCAGGGCCAAAGGCTGCCCCAGGCGATAAAACCAAGATGGGCTTGTGTACATCCAGCGCCAATTTTTTTTGTACCTGCTGGCGTAGCGTCTCAGGAACGATCAGGCGTGGATAAGGAAAAGGTGTCTCCGCTGTAAAGCCCTGAGGCGGAAAACCCAGTGTCACATAGCGCTGCACCATCAGCGGCCATTGCTTCACGCCTTTACGCAGATCATTCAGCAGGACATAGCGCTGCTCTCCCAGCGCGCCAATGCGTTTTGGAATGCCGGCCAGAAACGGGATCAGTGCCGATTTCCAACTATTAGGTAAAACATACGCCACACTAAAGTGTTCAGCTCGCAATTGTCGCGCCAATTTAAAGCGCGTCCACAGATTAAACTGCCCATGTTGTTCCGGCATTAAAAAGCGGGCACTGATCTCAGGCATCAGCTCCGTAATCTGCAGCGTCGCCTGAGGCGCCAGCACCGCCAACGCTGCATCAGGATGTTGTTGCCTGATCACTTGAATCAAGCTGTGCGCCATGACCATATCCCCCAACCACGCCGGAGCGATGATGAGGATTTTTTTAGGCTTGGATGACATGGTATTCACTTTTTAAATGATTGAGGGGAGTATTCAGGGAGATTCTGTAACATTTCCAGTAATTTTTTGGCATCAGGAAAAAATAGTTTTGCCGCTAGGTAAAGTTGCATTGCCTTTTCGGTATTATAATCATGAGCCGTTTCGTTGCGGGCTGCGTAGTGCATAATCCAGGGTTCAGCATCTTCGATGATTTTAAGGCGGGCGGCTTCACGGAAAAGATCATTTTTACTGCGGATAGTGGGCTCATCGGTTTGAATGAGTTTGAGGTAACGCTGAATCATTTTCCAGCATAAATCGATTGTATATTCAAAACGTTGAATGACGCCATCACGCATGAGTTCATTGTCAGGCTGTTGATCTGCCTCACGCAAACCCTTATCCAGTTGTTCAAGTGCGGCTGTGAGTGCATCTAAGTTGAGCGTGCTCATTGATACGCCATGGCAATGAGATGAAAGGGTAAAATTCCGAAAATCAATAAAGCTAGAATATTGACATTGATCAGCAAGCTGTGGAAACCGCGATAGGTAGGCCAGGTGAGGGTGCGACCGCTTTCAAAATAGATGGCTTTAATGACTTTGAGATAGTAGGCTGCGGCCACGACGGACATGACTAAAACCACAATCGTCAGGCCATATTGTTGTTGATGCAGCAGGGAGGTGATGATCAGTAGTTTGGCATCAAAGCCGAGGAGGGGCGGAATGCCGGCGAGGGAGAGCATGACCAGCAGGAATAAAAAAGCGAGATAGGGTTTTTGCGTATGTAGGCCTTGTAAGTCTTCGATATTGACGAGGTTTTCCTTAAACAGCAGGATCAAGCCGAACACGCCGATACTGCTAAAGGTGTAGACCAATACGTAAAAAATAGCGCTGCCTTGGGCTTGAGAGCTGCCTAAGCCAAAGGTCATCAGCACCAGGCCCATATTTGCGACGGTGGAATAGGCCAGCAGACGGCGCAGACTTTTTTGTACCAGGGCGGCGCAATTTCCAAAAATGAGGGAGAGCAAGCCCAACAAAAATAAGAGTTCTGGGAGGAGGATCGTGGGATAGGAGAGATTATCCATAAAGACGCGCACAAATAAAGCGATCACAGCCAGTTTGGGGACGCTTGCAAGATAAATCGTTACGGAGAGCGGGGCACCCTCATACACATCGGCAATCCACATGTGGAAGGGCACAATGCCGAGCTTAAACGCCGCGGCGGCCAGAATTAAAGCCAGGACAACGAGATAAGCAGGATTGGTAATGGGGACGGGTGTGATTTGCGTCGCAATCTGCGCGAGCTCAATGCTGCCAGTCAAGCCGTATAAAAGCGAGAAACCAAAGAGTAGAAATCCGGAGGCCAGTGCACCCATAATAAAGTATTTGATGGCCGCTTCCCCGCCGCGTGCGCAATCACGATGCAGGGCAATCATGGCATACAGGGGCAGAGAGAGTAATTCCAAGCCGAGGTATAAAGTCAGTAAACTCGCGGCAGAGGTCAAGACCATGGCGCCCAGCAGTGAAAACAGCATGAGAAATTGAAATTCGCTTTGCAGAGAATCAAACTCACGGCGTTTGCGGGTATAAGCAAAAATAAAGAAAGTGAACAAAACCAGTGCCGCTTTAAGCATCTGCGCAAAATGATCAAAAATATAATGGCCGGCATACAGCACTTGAGGCGTCAGGTTTTTTTCGGCCATGAGGCAGATAAACACTGCGAGCAAGAGGAGTTCAGACAAGAAAAAGGTCAGACCTTTTTTACCTTTTAAAAACAGATCAAGCAGTAGAATAAAGACAGTGCCTGCCAGTAAAAGCATTTCGGGCAGGGCGGGGTAGGAGCTCACCAGTTTAAACATATGTGTATCCCTTTAATGAACAAGCTTCGCAGAGACCAAATCCACTAAATGGCTGCTGCTGACTTCGGTTAAATTTAAAATGAAATGTGGATAAAACCCAAAATAGAGGACGGGTACGGCCAGTAAAACCATCATGATCCATTCCACGCAGGAGAGATCCTGCACGGGCTGCTGCAGCGTTGCGGCCGGGACTTCGCCAAAAATAACGCGCTTTAACATCCAGAGCATATAGGCAGGACTGATCACTAAAGTGCATCCTGCAATAAAGGCCACCCAGAAATGACTTTGTAAGGCCGCCAGGACAACAAAAAATTCACCCACAAAACCGGTGGTTCCAGGTAGGCCCACTCCTGCCATCGCAAAAAGTACAAAGAAGGCTGCCAGGACGGGCATGGTTTTGGCGAGGCCCTGATAGTCTTGAATAAAGCTCGAGCCAAACCGTGCGGTCAGACAGGCAACCAGAATAAACAAGCCGCCGGAGGCAAAGGCATGGCTGACCATTTGGAAAATCGCACCTTGAATGCTGAGGACGGCTGCGGTATGGGCGCTTAAGAGCATGCTGTTGGAACCCATTAAAATCATCATCACCATAAAAATACCCAGGGTGACAATGCCCATGTGGGAGACCGAGGAATATGCAATCAAGCGCTTCATATCTTTTTGGGCGAGGGAAGAAAACCCAACGATGACGACCGCGATCAACGCCAGGCCAATCAAGACCCAGTCAAATCCAGAGCTGATCGCCGGCACCATGGGGAGATTAAAGCGTAAAAATCCATAGCCTCCGTTTTTAAGCATTAACGCAGCCAATGCAATCGAGCCGCCTGCAGGCGCTTCGGCATGAAAATCAGCAAACCAGGTGTGTAAAGGCCACATCGGCATTTTCACCGCAAAGGACAGGAAAAATGCGAAAAAGAGCAGGTTTTCCGCGCAGGGAGAAAGGCTCAGTCCTTGCCAGACACTCAAGCTGAAACTACCGGAGATCAAATACAGATACACAAAGCCCATCAACATCGCGAGGGATCCCAGCATGTTGTAAAGAAAGAATTTTAGAGCAGCATACGCACGCCGCTCGCCGCCCCAGATGCCCACTCCGAGATACAGCGGAATCATCGAGGCTTCCCAGAAAAAGTAATAGAGCATCGCGTCCTGAGCCGCAAAAATGCCATTCAAAATGCCGGTTGAAAATAGAAAAATCGCGATATATTCAGCGACGTTTTTTTCAATATGTTTCCAAGCAGACAGCACAATAATCAAATTGGTAAAGCAGGTCAGTAAAATAAACAGGACTGACAGGCCATCCACGCCGAGCGCATAATGAATGTTTAAAATGGGAATCCAGTTGTGATTTTCATTGAATTGTAAGGCAAAGCTGCTGGAATCAAAATGCGCATACAGGAGGACGCTGAGGCCAATGATCACGATCGAAAAAATCAGACCCAAGCCTTTGATAGCAGAGGTTCTGAGTTTGAGGGCATTGAGCAGTAACAACAAGACGCCGAAGAGAATCGGCAATCCAATCAATAAACTTAATAAGCAGTGCAACATAACAGCGTCCTAGTGGTTAAACCAAATCAGTAAGAAGAGAAGCAAAACGCCCGTCACCATCGCAAGCGTATAGTGATAGAGCAGACCCGTTTGCCAGCGTTTGAAGATCGTGCCCAGACGTGAAAAGCCCCGCGCTGAGCCTTCAACACAGCCGTAGTCAATCAAAAGGACATCGCCAACACGATAACTGATCAGGCCGAATAAACGCGCCAGTCCGGTAAATACATAATCATAGGTAGAGTCGATGTAATATTTTTTGATAAGAAAGGTTTGTAAAAAAGGCAGGCCGCGCGCCAAGACACCCGGAATCTTGGGGTAGCGTACATACGCAAGATAACTTAAGGCAATGCCAAGAAACGCCAGGAGACAAGGCCAGTCTGTGGCGTTTTCAAGAAAAAACTGCCAGGGAGTGGTATAGAGCGCTTGCAGTTCGGTCATGGTTTGATGCGCGGGCGCGATAAAAATGCTCGTGCCAAAAAAGCCATTTAGATCTGCATGCATAAATAGCAGTCCGACAAAAACCGAGGGAATGGCCAGAATAATCAGGGGCAATGTGATTGTCCAGGGTGACTCTTTGACATGTGCATATTCCTCACTGCTCATGCGGGGTGTGCCGTGAAACACCATAAAGAACATGCGGAATGTATACAATGCGGTAATGAGGGCCGCGGCACCCACCAAAATAAATGCAAATTCATGTCCTGGAATCAGCGAAGCATGGACTGCATCAATGATCATATCCTTGGAGAAAAATCCAGAGAAAGGCGGAATGCCGCATAAGGCTAAGGCGCCAATCAGCATGCAGACATAGGTAATCGGCATTTTGCGGCGGAGTCCGCCCATTTTGCGCATATCTTGTTCATGATGCATGGCCACAATAACGGAGCCCGCAGCCAGGAATAGTAAGGCTTTGAAGGCTGCATGCGACATCAGATGAAACATGCCCACCGCATACGCTGACGCACCTTGTGCCGCCATCATATAGCCTAATTGCGATAAGGTAGAGTACGCAACGACGCGTTTAATATCATTTTGAACCAAGCCCAGAATGCCCATGAAAAAGCAGGTCAAGGCGCCAATGATCAAGACGATACTCAAAGCCGCATCCGAATACTCAAACATCGGGGATAAACGTGCGACCATAAAGACGCCCGCCGTTACCATCGTGGCCGCATGGATCAATGCCGAAATCGGTGTCGGGCCTTCCATCGAGCCTTCCAGCCAAATGTGCAGCGGAATTTGCGCAGATTTACCAATCGCCCCGATAAACAAAAGAATGACCGTGACGGTGATCATGCTGATCGAATGTCCAAACAAATTGACGGTGACGCCGGTTAGCGTGGGCACCAGGGCAAACGTCGTTTGATAATCCAGGGTGCCAAAGTAGGAAAGCACCATCGCAATCCCCAGTAAAAACCCTAAGTCGCCGACGCGATTGGCAAGAAACGCTTTCAAGCTGGCATAATTGGCATTTTCACGATGAAACCAAAAGCCAATCAGCAGATAGGAAAACAGCCCGACGCCTTCCCACCCAAAAAATAACAGTAAGAAATTATTGGCCATGACCAGCGCCAGCATCGCAAAGGTAAAGCCGCTGATATAGCTGAAAAAGCGGGCATAACCACTATCGCCTTGCATATAGCCCATCGAATACACATGCACCAGGAAAGAAACAAAGGTGACCACGATCATCATAAAGACCGTCAGGCGATCGATCAGAAAGCCAATGCTAAATTGCAGTTGATCAAACAAACCAAACGTATACAGATTGACCGTATAGGCGGGCGGATTCACGTCGCAGAAATAAATGAATAAATAGATGGAAATGCCCATGGAAACAGCCAGGAGTGGGATGGTCGTCCAGTTGGTGCCGCAGACTTTCAAAAAGCGTCCGAACAAACCGCTTAAAATCGAGCCAAGCAGTGGCGTCAATAAAGCAATCAGTAATAGTTGATTCATATGCACTGGCATGTGTCTACCCCTTTAATTCATTGAGGTCATCAATGACAATATTACGTTTCACCCGGAATAAAACGACGATAATGGCCAAGCCAATCGCCGCCTCTGCTGCCGCGACAGTCAAAATAAAAAACACAAAAATTTGTCCCGCAATATTTTGCATGCCGTGGGAAAAAGCGACTAGATTCGTATTCACAGCAAGTAAAATAAGTTCCATCGACATCAAGAGAACAATGAGGTTGCGACGATTCAGCAGAATGCCGGCGATCCCTAAGCTAAATAAAGCGGCAGCAAACACAATATACGCAAATAAGCTCACGCTGGATTCTCCTCTGTGATGACCGTGGGCATGTCCACCATGCGCAGGCGGTCTCTGGCTTTGACTTTAATCTGCGCGCTCATGATCTGCGTCTTTTTGCCTGGGCGCGCCCCTCGGAAAGTAAGCGCAATCGCCGCAATCATGGCCACCAGCAAAATCACGGCGGCGAGTTCAAAGGGATAGAGATAGTTTGTAAATAAAGCCAAGCCAATCTGCAGCACATTGCTGACATCAAAAACCAGATCCGGCGTCGGGGTTGCAAGGGCAAGATGTCCAATTAAATTAACCAGCATCACAAAAAACAAGACCGCTACAGTTGCCGCAAAAGGCCAGTAGCTTACAAAGTTGGCCTTTTTTTCAGCCTGTTCTACATCCAGCATCATCACCACAAAGAGGAATAGCACCATGACCGCGCCGACATACACGACCACCAAAACGAGAGAAAGAAATTCCGCCTCCAGCAACATCCAGGTGCCCGCTGTCGCCACAAAAGCAACCACCAGACTCAGCACTGCTTTAACAGGATGACGTGCTGTCACCACCATGAGCCCGCTCGCAAGCGCAATCAAGGCAAATATCACAAAGAGTAGAGTCTGCGCCATATTCAAAGCTTCATCAATAAAGTTGGCTTATTCTAACCGATTCATATTAGTTCTGCAATCCGCTCTGGATCGGGAGAAGCGAGTTCTTCCAAAAAAAGCATTGCAGTGCGAGGCTGGGGCGCGGGACGTTCAGGTAAGTGTAGCTCTGTGATGCGTTCATATTCTGCGCGTACTTTGGTGCAGCTGGGTCGGTGCATTCTATCCCGAGCCAGCATGCTGGAAATGAGCGCGCTTAATTCTTCTGCCTGACGGGGTATAATGCCTGATCCCATAATAAGATGTTTCAGAGTTTTTGCTGTCCATACTTCTTTACCTTTCTTGAGCCTTGTAACGTGAGCAGCGTTCGTGCAGAGTATTCTCAACAATGTCCATCCTAAAGCATAAATGTCTGTGGCCAGCGAGTAATAGCCCTTTTCAGACTCTGGAGCAATATAGCCCGGAGTGCCCATTGAGAGAGGTATGGTATCAGAAGTGCCGATCTGAGCCCTTCTGGTTTTCATTTCTTCTGGCTGCATTGCTTCGGCAAATTCAAAATCAATGGCAACTGCTTTGTGATGCTTGAAATCGCCGGTTGCAAATAAAATCATGTTTTCCATTTTGACATCGCCGTGCATATAGTCGGCATCATGTATAGTTTTTACAGCGCCAATGCTTAGTAGACCGATCCACAGGCGTGCATTAGAGGGGATGCCAGGCGGGCGTATTGCACGCGTGGTTATCCAGGAAAATAACTCTTCTCCTGGTTGTTTAATGACAATACGTCCATGATATTGATTGCCAATGAGAAGAGCTGCCACCAATAGTCCCATTCTGGTCTCGGCCTGTAAAAATTCTTCTTCCTCTGAATAGGGTGTGGGTCTTTCACGAATAATAGCGATGTAGCAGGTAGGAGTAGGTGTTCTTTGGCTTTTGCGCTGAGCATAGAGTTGAGTGACATAATTTTTTTCTGAGCTCTCATATGGTGGTCCGTCACAGGTCAGAGTGACTCCATTATAGGATACGGTTAATTTATATGTTTTTGGATGAATTGAAAAAGAAATATCCGGGCGTACGAGGCGACCGCGGCCATCTGTCATTAAGAATTTGTCCCTGCCGCACCAGCCACCTGGCTGTTTAACCAGTAGGGGGACGATATGGTCTTGTGTATAAGAAGGATGATGGCTGCTGGCAAGTAAGGCTATGCCAGGGGGTGATCCAGGGGGCAATGAATGGCTCGTGTGTTTTTAAAATAAAAAAATAGATTAAATTTGATTATAAATATAAATTTGCTAGAATGCAAGCTGTGTGTTGCATTTGGTTTTATAATAAACTAAAATGCAATCTAGTCATGTTTAGAGAGGTTTGATTCCCATGAGCGCAATGCAGTATCATCTGAGTATTTCAAAGGATATGATTCAGGAGGCCCGTTATGCGGTGGTTTCCGGGGACCCTGATCGTGTGCCGCTGTTGGCCCAGGCGTTTGATCCGGTGGCGGTGTGTCTTGCGAATCATCGGGGGTATGTGACGTATCTTGCACATTGTCATGGGCAGGCAGTGATTATCAGTACCACGGGGATTGGCGGGCCCTCGACCTCGATTGTGATTGAAGAATTGGCGAATCTGGGGATTAAGTATTTTCTGCGCATTGGCACAACGGGTGCGATCCAAAATCATATTGAATTAGGGGATCTGATTGTGACAGAAGCCTCGGTGCGCTTGGATGGCGCTTCCACGCATTATGCGCCGATTGAGTATCCGGCCGTAGCCTCATTTGGTATGACGGGTTGTATCGTGGAGGCGGCAAAAGCATTGGGCTTGCGTTATCATACGGGCGTGACGGTATCGGCGGATACTTTTTTTCCGGGGCAGGAGCGCTATGATAATTTTTCGCATTATGTGATTAAGCGGTTTCAAGGAAGTTTGTTAGAATGGCAAAAACTAGGTGCGCTTAATTACGAAATGGAATCTGCAACGCTACTGACTATGTGTCGGGTGCTAGGCCTGGAGGCGGCGTGTTTTTGTGGTGTGATCGCCAATCGGCATTTTTCAGAAAAGCCATCCACCGATACCCTTGCCAATTTGCGTGAAGTTTGGAGTACGATGGCGGTTAAAACTTTGGAGTTGGACATGCGCCGGCGGGGCTTGGTCTAGCATCTTTCATAAGAAACGCAGCGCGTGCTTTTCTTCCCTCTAAATTTTCTAAGCTGAGATCTGGTTTTTTTGAACAGCATGCTTGCATCATGCGAATGGTGGTCACACAGCGGGCTTCCTGCATAATCGGGTGCTCTGCATGAATAGCGCGTGCTTTTAAACGTATGGCTGAAAGAGCTGGCGCAATGGCTCCCAGTAGACACAACGCATAGGCCAGGACTGTCTGCCAGATATTTAAGTCAAAGCGCTCGCTGGCCTTGTGTGCTAAATAACTTTGTCTTGCCATGTAGGCGATCAGCGTGATGATCTTGAGCCAGAGCATATTGTTGCGCGGGAAAAAAGTGATCTCCAGCAATCCCTTCTCAAGCACATTGAGGGGCCGGGCTAAAATATCTGCACAGGTTCTTCTGCGTTCAGGGAGGGCTTCTTCTCCCCGTAAGATTCTCTGCAATCGATCAGGGGCAATGCGATCACCATAGCGCAATAACGCTTTTTCTGCATCAAAACTTTCATCCAGAGTTTTAATGGCGAAATAAATACTCAAAAAAACAAACATGGCTGGCAGGAGTCGATAATATTGCCAGTTTTCAGGCAGGGCATCATGCAGCAAATTGCCACCTGAACCTGCGGCAATCGCCGCGTCTAGGCGTGCATAGCTGCCTAAGAGGCACTGTAAAATGGGAAGTGGAATGTGTCGAGGCCAGGTCATTGCTTGCGTGTATTGCGTGAGGCGATCTTGCGTAGGCGGTGCCTCGCACAAAATATTTTTCGCGCCCACCACGCAGATCACGATTGTCGCAAGGGTATAAAATGCCGGCATATTATCGGTAAATAAAAGAAAAAGAGAGCTGCCAAAGGGCGCAACTGCCGCGAGCAAGCCAAACAGATTGACTACATACGCTGCGCATACCCGTGCACATCCTGCAGCGTCTGGCGTAGATGCGGGCATCCCTGGGGTTCCATAGCCCAAGATATCTGAGACAGAGGCACGCCTAAACCCCGCTTGACGTAATAATTTAGAGGGTGTATCTGCAAGGACAAATAAGCGTTCAGATTGAACGCGGGACAAGAGTTTATTTTCTGGTGGTGTACCTGTTTTGATCAGGCGAGGCTCGGTCCGATCTGTCTGATAAGCAGAAGCTATACTGGCAAGAAGCACAAAAATAATTAAAGAAGACCATTTTATTTCTTTGGTGGGGCTTTGTTTATCCTTGATAAAATGACTCAGTGCAACAGTTAGATTGACGGCTTTGGGGAGGATGCGGGCAAAATATAAAGCGATAGATAAAAGAGTCTTTTTGCTCATGAGGGGCTTGGATCAAATAAAAAAAAGCACGATCTCATGAATGACAAAAATAATCAAGTTGGCTAAGGCGTGTGAGTGTGAGGATTTGTGCTATGAGGGCTGGGTAGTTGTGCTATGAGGGCTGGGTAGTTGTGGGCGACGAGCGTGCCTAAACATTGGGTTTAATGTGGTACTGTCTCCGGGTGAAAAAGGCTGTTGGGGTGCGTTGTCTCTTGATGAAGAAGGGAGCTGGGGTGTGTTGTTTCGGCATGTTCTGATGGAGTGCATACAGGTCTTGAATGCTGCATAAACAATTGATTCTTGATTAAACATGTGATCGTCAGGAATGGCGCGAATTTTGAGGCGAACAGCCGACCAGGCGGGCGCCACGGCACCTGCTAAACAGCCGATGATAATCAGGATTGAGAATGGCGTATTCAGTTCGAGGTGATCTGAAATTTTGATGCCTAGAAAAGCCTGGCGTGACATGTACGCCGCAAAGGTCATGGTCTTAAGCCAGAGTTTATTGTCTCGTGCAAAGGGGGTTATTTCAAATAGCGCTTTTTCAGCGCGATTAACCCCATTCAGTAGGCAATCTGCTGCAGTCGCGCGTCGTGCGGGTAATTCTTTTGCTCCTCTCAAAATTTCTGAAATGTCTGTGCGGCTGAGTTTGTCAACATAACGTAAAAGACCTTTTGCGCAATCAAAGGATTCATTGAGGGTTTTGACCGTAAAGTAAATGGCTAGAACAACCGGCATGGCGATCAAAAAGCGAATCAAGCCGAGTGTTTCTGGGAGAAGAAAATCATGGATTAATTTTCCACTTGAGCCCCCGGCAAGCAAGGCATCAAGACGTGCATAGGCAGCAAGGAGGAGTTTAATCAGGGCGGGTGGAATTTTTTCTGGCCAGGTCATGGGCTGTAGATTAAGGGTGATCCGATCTTGCGCGGGTGGGGCTTCGCATAAAATATTTTTAGAGCCGGTCACCAGGATAAACAATGCGGCAATAAAGTAAAAGGCCAGTGGGTTATTTGCAAATAACAGAAAAAGCGAGCTGCAAAAAGGGGCAGTTGCGGCAAGAAATCCTAATGTATTGACCGCAATGCTCAGTGCCAGTGCTTTCGGGGATGCAGTAGGCGTTGCCACAGGGCTTGGCAAAACAGTTTTTGGTGTGATTTGAAAGATGTTGAACCGTCTATTTTGTCTTCTCAGCCCTCGCGGCGGTTCGTCATTGAGGAGTGAGAGAATGGTCAGCTGGGGAGTGCCGAGGGCTCTTGAAAGGTCTTCTTCGCTTTCGCTCAGGCGGGGCTCGGTACGATCTGTTTGATAAGCAGAAGCCAGGGCGACTATACTGGAAAAAAAGAGAATTGCTGCCCATTGTGTTTCTTTTTCTGGCGAGTCCTTGGCGCTGATAAGGGGGCTAAGTGCCATGGACATGTTCACGATTTTCGGGAGTGCGCGTAAGATGTATAATATAAGTTTTCTCATTATTATTTTTTACAGCCATTTTTTTATAATTAAAATATATAAACATTATAAATCATTCTTTAAAAATAATCAAATTATATTTTTTAGTCTTTGAAAATTTTTGTGTAAAGGCATCTTGCCAAATAGGCTGAAAATCTATATACTTCAAGCGCGAAAATAGAGAGTGCAAAAATGGAGCGCAAGCCTTTAGACGGGATTCTAGATATTTTTTATGCGCAGATCATAGCTGCAGTATTAATATTTGGTGTGGTATGGTTGCTCGATCATCAGGGGGGCGTGTCCTTCCTGGCGGGAGCAAGTACGATGTTGTTGGCCAATGGTTATTTGACTTGGCGCGTGTATCGGCAGCAAAAAACCATGCGCTCGCTGAATTTACTGAGCGGCTTTTTTGGCGGAGAATTTGGCAAATATGTGTTGATTATGGTGTGTACTTTGTTGTTTGCGAGATGGCTGGCTTTGAGCTGGATTTTTTATATACTGGGAGTGGGAGTGCCTCAATTGGGCGGAGTTGTTATTTACGGGGTGAGAAAATCATGGAGAACATGAGTAGTTCGGACTATGTTCAGCATCATTTGACGCATCTGATGTTGAATTTGCAGACGTTTAAAATTGGCTATACGACGAGTTTCTGGGCCTTAAATCTGGATACTTTGATTGTGTCGATCGTGCTGGGCGTGTTGTTTTTAGGGCTGTTTGCCTGGGTGGGGCATCGTGCTGAGGCAGGCGTACCCGGAAAATTTCAAAATGCGGTGGAGCTGATTATCGAAAAAATTGGCGATATTGTACACGAGTCTTATGGTCGCGAATCCTGCCTGATTGCGCCCTTGGCCTTGACGATTTTTATGTGGGTCTTTTTGATGAATGTCATGGATCTGCTGCCGGTGGATCTGATTCCGCATCTTCTGGGGATGGCGGGCGTGCCCCATTTTAAAGTGGTGGCAACGGCGGATCCTATGCTGACCTTTGCGATGTCGATCAGTGTGTTCTTTTTGATTATTGCTTATAATATTAAGATGAAAGGCCCGATTGGTTTGTCCAAAGAGATTTTAAGCCAACCCTTTGGTTGGAAGCTGATTCCGCTGAATATCGCATTTCGCTTGATTGATGAATTTGTAAAGCCATTGTCTTTAGCCCTACGGCTGTATGGTAATTTGTTTGCAGGAGAGCTGATTTTTATTTTGATTGCCTTGCTGCCCTGGTGGATTCAGTGGACATTAGGTTCGGTTTGGACTATATTTCACATACTGATTATTACGATTCAAGCGTTTATTTTTATGATGTTGACGATTGTCTATCTAAAAATAGCGGGCGAATCGCACTAATACACTTTTAACACACATGAAAACAGGAGAAAAATGAAATGGAATTAGCGACAATTATAGCCAGTGTACAGGGCATGACGGCCATTGCAGCCGCATTGTTAATCGGCTTGGCAGCGCTGGGAACGGCGATTGGGTTCGGGATTTTGGGCGGTAAATTTTTGGAAGGCGTTGCGCGTCAACCTGAATTATCCAGCATGCTCATGACCAAAATGTTTCTCGTGGCCGCATTGGTGGATGCCTTTGCAGCGATCTCGATTGCGATGGGCTTATACCTCTTTTTTGCGTCCAATCCATTTCTGGCCACAGCATTGAAAGCTGCGGGTAGCATGGTTGCAGGTTCCTAAGCATGGATATTAACGCCACTTTATTTGGCCAGATGATCACCTTCATCCTCTTTATTTTGTTTACGATGAAGTATGTCTGGCCGCCGCTGACCAAAGTCCTGGAAGAGCGTCGCCGTAAAATTGCCGAAGGGCTGGCTGCAGCGGAGAAAGGTCATCATGATCTCGAACTCGCCGCGCGGAAGGTCAAGCAGTTGATCCTGGATGCGAAGTCCGAAGCGTCTTTGATTATCGATCATGCCAATCAACGTGCACATCAAATTGAAGAAGAAGCCCGTACCGAAGCTTTGGAAATCATTGCGCGGATGAAAAAAGCGGGAGAGTCTGAAATCAAAGAAGAGCGGGAAGCCTTGCGTCAACAATTGAAACAGGAAGCGGTGGATTGGGCATTGCAATGTACGGAGAAATTGCTGCATAAAAATGTGGATCGTGCCGCCAATGAGACGCTGGTTCGCCAAATGCAGGAAGCGCTGCAGTCATGAAAAATTACACCCTTGCCCGACCCTATGCAAAAGCTGCCTATCTTTATGCCAAAGAGCATGAGACGGTGGATGCCTGGTTTGCGTTTTTGGGGCAATTAGGGCTGTTGTTTGCAGATCAGGCAATGCAGAATTTGCTGCAGAATCCACAATTGTCTAAAGCAGATTTGATGGCGGTGATCTCTGACACGATGAGCCCGAAGCCAGATCAAGGAATGCATAACTTCTTACATGAACTCACCCTGCGCCAACGTTTAGCGGTCCTGCCTGAAATGGTGGAGCTGTTTGCAGAAGATTGGCAGAAAGATCGGCAGGTCAAAGAGGTGATGGTCACCTCTGCGGCAGAACTCTCCAAAACAGATGTGGCTGAGCTGGAAAAGAATTTGACTGCCCGGTTTAAGCAGCCTGTCTTTTTGACGATGCAAATCGATGAGAGTTTGATCGGCGGGCTCATGATTCAAAGCGGTGATTATGTAGTAGATGGTTCATTGAAAGGCCAGTTAAACCGGCTTAAATATTCATTAAGGAAATAGAAAGATGACAAAACAGTTGAGTAGTACTGAAGTGACCAGGCTCATCAAAGAACGGATTGAACACTTTGAAACCGGCCCGGAAGTGCGTAGAGAAGGCACCATTGTGAGTGTGCGCGATGGCGTGGTGAAAATTTATGGTTTGACGGATGTCGCTTATCATGAAATGTTGGAATTTGAAGGCGGTCTGTTTGGGATTGCCCTGAATCTTGAACGTGATAATGTCGGTGCCGTGGTGCTGGGCATGGCCAATGATTTAGCGGAAGGCCAAAAAGTCAAAGCAACCGGACGGATTTTAGAAGTACCCGTCGGTCCTGAATTACTAGGGCGGGTGGTCGATGCATTGGGCAATCCGATTGATGGCAAAGGCCCGATTGATACCCAATTATTTTCACCCGTTGAAAAAGTGGCGCCGGGCGTGATTGCGCGTCAAAGCGTAGATCAACCCGTGCAGACAGGGATCAAAGCGATTGATGCGATGGTGCCAATCGGGCGCGGTCAACGGGAATTGATTATTGGGGATCGGCAAACTGGTAAAACTGCAGTCTGCGTGGATGCCATTATTAATCAAAAAAATACCGGTATTAAATGTATTTATGTCGCGATCGGCCAGAAAGCATCGAGCGTAGCAGCGGTAGTGCGTAAATTAGAAGAGCATGGTGCGTTGTCCAATACGATTGTGGTGGTGGCGACGGCGTCAGAGGCCGCGGCTTTACAATTTTTAGCGCCGTATTCGGGTTGTACGATGGGCGAATATTTCCGTGATCGCGGTGAAGATGCATTGATTATTTATGATGATTTGACCAAGCAAGCCTGGGCTTATCGGCAAATGTCCCTCCTCTTACGTCGTCCACCTGGACGTGAAGCGTATCCTGGAGATGTGTTTTATCTGCACTCCCGCTTGTTGGAACGGGCAGCGCGCGTAAATCCAGACTACGTCGAAAAAATGACAAATGGTGAAGTGAAAGGCAAGACGGGTTCGCTCACTGCGATTCCGATTATCGAAACCCAGGCAGGCGATATCTCTGCGTTTGTGCCAACGAATGTGATTTCCATTACTGATGGCCAGATTTTCTTGGAAAGCGGCTTGTTTAATGCGGGTATTCGTCCGGCGATTAATGCGGGCGCATCGGTATCGCGTGTAGGCGGTGCGGCACAAAGTAAAATTATCAAAAAACTGGGCGGTGGCGTGCGTTTAGCTTTAGCGCAATTCCGCGAATTAGAAGCCTTTGCGCAGTTTGCCTCTGACCTCGATGATGCCACGCGTAAGCAATTAGAGCGCGGGCAGCGGGTGATGGAATTGATGAAGCAGAAGCAATATCAACCTTTATCCGTTGCAGAGATGGCGGTCTCTTTGTTTGCAGTGGAACGCGGTCTGTTGGATGATGTGGCCCTCACCAAAATTGTGGCCTTTGAAGCAGAATTGCATCAGTATATGAAAGATAAATATCAGGTTTTCATGGCTGAGATCAATGAAAAATGTAATTTTGATGATAAGATTGCTGAGACCTTAAAAGAGGCGATCAATGCCTTTAAAAAATTAGGAAACTGGAACGCATAATGGCTACTGCAAAGGAAATCAAAGGCAGAATTCGCAGTATCGAAAGCACGAAAAAAATTACCCGTGCCATGGAGCTGATTGCCGCAAGTAAGCTGCGCAAAGCACGCGATCGTGTCGAAGCGAGTAAGCCTTATGCTGCGCGGATTTTGGAAGTGATTAGTCATGTGGCTAAAGCAACGACGGAATATAATCATCCCTATTTGGCGCAGCGCGAAGTTAAACGAGTAGGACTGCTGTTGATTTCAACGGATCGCGGTTTGTGCGGCGGCTTGAATAATCATTTGTTTAAAAAAGCCCTGCAGCAGATTAAACTCTGGCAAAGTCAAGATGTTGAAATCGATGTGGCCCTGATCGGTCATAAAGCGGAAGTGTTTTTTAAACGTCTGCCCGTGAAGGTGGTCGCGTATGCGCATCATTTGGGCGATGCGCCGACCAGCGGCGATATCATCGGTTCAGTACGCGTGATGCTGGATGCGTTTGTGGCGGGTCAGATTGATGAGCTGCATTTGTTCAGCAATACGTTTGTGAATACGATTAAACAAACGCCGAAAAGCCATTTGCTTTTGCCGGTCGCGATTCCACAGGATCAACGTACCAGTCATTGGGATTATATTTATGAGCCTGATGCGAAGTCTCTCTTGACCCTGCTGCTCGAGCGTTATGTAGAGTCCATGACCTATCAAGGTGTGGTTGAAAACATTGCCTGTGAGCAAGCTTCCCGCATGATGGCGATGAAAAATGCCTCCGATAATGCGACGGAAGTCATTGATGAATTAAAATTAGATTATAACAAGGCCCGTCAAGCCTTAATTACCAAAGAGTTGTCAGAGATTGTTTCAGGGTCTGAAGCCGTCTAAAAATTGAAAGGATGTGAACATGAGTGCAAAAGGTAAAATTATTCAAATCATCGGTCCCGTTGTGGACGTTGAATTTCCCCATAATGCAGTGCCGAAGATTTACGATGCGCTGATCGTGGAAGACGGCGGCCTCACGATTGAGGTCCAACAGCAATTAGGCGATGGCATTGTGCGTGGGATTGCGATGGGGGTCAGCGATGGCTTGAAACGCAATTGGATGGTGCGCAATACCGGTGCGCCAATTACCGTTCCCGTCGGGCCGGAAACCTTGGGTCGAATTATGGATGTACTCGGCAATCCGATTGATGATCAGGGCCCGATTCAT
This sequence comes from Francisella tularensis subsp. holarctica, assembly GCA_945860585.1. Taxonomy (GTDB): domain Bacteria; phylum Pseudomonadota; class Gammaproteobacteria; order Francisellales; family CACEW01; genus JAJZUD01. The sequence goes on from CAMARA010000019.1 coordinate 18,822, forward strand.
GCAAAACAAACAGCGGGAATTCACCGGGCACCGCCTGCATTAAGTGAGCTCTCTCCTAATTCAGATGTGTTAGAAACCGGGATTAAAGTCATTGATTTGATTTGCCCCTTTGCCAAAGGCGGAAAAGTCGGCCTCTTCGGGGGCGCGGGTGTCGGTAAAACCGTGACCATGATGGAATTGATCAACAATATTGCGACCGAACATAGTGGCTACTCTGTTTTTGCCGGTGTGGGTGAGCGGACGCGTGAAGGTAATGATTTCTATCATGAAATCAAAGACTCCAATGTGCTGGATAAAGTAGCCTTGGTGTATGGTCAGATGAATGAACCACCGGGGAATCGTCTGCGCGTGGCCTTAACCGGCTTAACCATTGCGGAAAGCTTCCGGGATGAAGGGCGGGATGTGCTCTTTTTTGTGGACAATATTTATCGCTATACCTTGGCGGGTACAGAAGTGTCGGCTTTATTGGGGCGGATTCCTTCTGCCGTCGGATATCAACCAACCTTGGCCGAAGAAATGGGCGTGTTGCAGGAACGGATTACCTCCACCAAAGTCGGCTCGATTACCTCCGTGCAAGCTGTATATGTCCCCGCGGATGACTTAACCGATCCTTCTCCGGCCACCACGTTCTCGCATTTGGATGCGACGATTGTCTTATCACGGCAAATTGCGGAATTGGGAATTTATCCGGCAGTGGATCCTTTGGATTCCACCAGTCGGCAATTGGATCCGTTGATCGTAGGCCAAGAGCATTATGATGTAGCGCGCGGCGTGCAAAAAGTATTGCAACGCTATAAAGAATTGAAAGACATCATTGCAATTTTAGGGATGGATGAATTGTCTGAAGAAGATAAGTTGATGGTGTCCCGTGCACGTAAAATTCAAAGATTTTTGTCCCAGCCGTTTTTTGTGGCTGAAATTTTTACGGGTAATCCTGGCAAATATGTGCCTTTAAAAGAAACCATTCGTGGCTTCAAAGGGATCGTCAATGGCGATTATGATCATCTGCCCGAGCAGGCTTTTTATATGGTCGGTTCGATCGATGAAGCGATTGAAAAAGCGAAGAGTCTATAATGATGAAAACGCCTGCCAGCATGAAAGTCACCGTTGTCAGTCAAGAAGCGGAAATGTATTCCGGTGAAGCGACACGCGTGTACATTCGCGGTGCGATGGGGGAATTGGGCATTGCTCCTGGACATTTACAATTGTTGACCACGATCAAGCCCGGCCCACTGCGTTTAATTCATGGGGAAGATGAGCAGGAAGAATTGCTGTATGTTTCCGGCGGGATTTTGGAAGTGCAGCCTGATTGTGTTACCATTTTGGCTGATACCTTGGAGCGCCCGCAAGATGTGAATGAAGCCGCTGCCTTGGCAGCCAAAAAAGCAGCAGAAGAGCTATTGCTCGGTCAGCAAGAACCCGTGGATCGGATGCGTATTCAGGAAGAGTTAGCTGAAGCTCTGGCGAAATTGCAAGTATTGGAGTTAATGCGTAATCGGAGGAGATAAAAGATGCTAAGATTGGATGTGCTCAAGCGGGTTGCTCTAGGCTGCGGGCTGATGATGGCGATCAATGTGCATGCTGATACCGCGCCGCCCATTGTCGATCCGCAAGTTCAACTCCTGAATGAGCAAATTGTACTTCTGCAAAATATGTATGCTCCCACCACCGTCAAAGCATTGGTCAATACCTATGCCGCCGCCGTGCAGCAACGCAATGGCGCCGTTCAATATAGCCTCTTGTGTCCTGATTTGCAGGCGCAGCGTTTAAGTGGATTAGAGGAAAATCATTGGGCGACCGGTGAATCCAGCCCTTCCGTCAGTGCCTATGCAATTCAATATGTCGGACCCAATCAATATACGATCACTTACACCATGAGTCTGCAAGGCCAAGCCAGCGGCCATGTTGAGATCGAAAACATTGGGGTGATGACCGTCAAGCCCGATCCGGATGCCATTCAAACGCAACATTACTGTATTCATCAAGACAAAGTCAGCCCAGAAGGGGAAATCTGATGACGAAAATGAGCCTCAAGCGTTGGCTACGTGGCATTCTTTTTGTGGTCATTCTCGTCTTCGGCATTTTGTTTACGCTGCTGAATCCCGGTGTGGTGGCAGTTGATTTTGTTCTGCGCACTTTTTCCGTCCCCTTAAGTATGTTGATTTTCATCTGCTTTGCGATTGGAATGATTTTAGGTCTGATGATCGGTTATGCCAGAGCCTGGTGGCGTTGGTTTTATCGTAAGAAGCGAGGTGATGTTGATGCAAGCAATGCCCATATCCTGTGAACCCGAAGGCGATCTAGTCGTACGTACGATTGCCATGCCGAAAGATACCAATTTTAATGGAGATATCTTTGGAGGCTGGCTGTTATCGCAGATGGATCTGGGAGGCGCCGTCGCCGCACGGAAGCTGTCAAAAAGTCGGATTGTGACGGTAGCGATTGATGGAATGCGCTTTCGTAATCCGGTTAAAGTCGGTGATACTATTTGCTGCTACGCGAAGCTGGAAAAGATCGGCAGCACATCGATGAGTTTTAAAATCATGGCCTGGGTGAATGAAGGCGGGATCAGTGATGTGCGTCTGTGCGTAACAGAGGCTTTGTTTACCTATGTGGCGATTGATCACGAAGGCAATAAAATTCCGGTGTTCCGGCCTGAAAACCCTAAACCTGAGGACTTGATATGAATGCTTCCCTCCCCACACTTGCGGACGTTGCTGATGCACTCAGCACTTTATCCTCATTGGGTTCTGCCGCAGAATCGCATGGTTTGCTCTGTGCGCTTTTATCAGCAGATGTGTCCCTGCGCCAGGAAGCCTGGGTGGATTCTTTGCTGAGCGAGCATGTGGAGGCCAGTCATTTAGAGGGTCAGCATGCCTATCGCATTTTGCAATCGCTGTTTAAAGTCACCGCCGCTGCGTTTGCGGCCGATAATTTTTCCTTGCCCCTTTTATTGCCGGACGATGAAGCGCCATTGGAAGAGCGGATTGATCATTTAGCCGAGTGGTGTCAGGGTTATGTGACCGGCCTGCATTTATTGGGTGTGGCGATTCAGGATAATAAAAATGCGACCATGCAGGAAGCGATTACGGATTTAGTGGATATTTCACAAGTAGAAATGGCCCCCGAAGATCAGCAAGATCCCGAAAGTGAAGCGCGTTATCTGGAGCTCGTCGAGTTTGTCAAAGTCGCTGTTTTAACGATTGCGACAGAATTACATCATATGTTTGATCATGCCGAAAATCAAAACCCCGCCGTCCATTGATATCGCCATTGTCGGCGGCGGTTTGGTGGGGGCGCTGCTGGCGTTGCTGCTGGCGCGTGAGGGCTTGCAGGTTTTAATTATTGAAAAAAAAATCATTCGCGATCTCGCACTGGAAAATCAGAAAGACACGCGCAATCTGGGCTTGAATTATGGCACGGTTAAATTATTTGAGGCCTGGGGCCTGGCGGAGATCATCCATCAGCAGGGCTTTCCCATTCGAGAGATCGAAGTGTCTGATCAAGGTCAATCGGGTGTGGTGCATATTGCGTCCAAAGAAGAACGCCTGCCCTATCTGGGTTATGGCGTGCCCTTTAATCATTTGCTGGCTTTTTTGCAGCAGCAGATTCTCAATTGCCCGGGAATTCATTGTGTGGAAGGAGAAGTGACGAATCTGGAAGTCACAGATCAAGGCGCGACCTTGCATGTGGGAGCGCAAATTTTTGAAAGTCAACTCTTGATTGGTGCGGATGGCGTGGATTCGATGGTTCGGCAAAAAATGGGCTGGACTTTGGAGGAGTATGATTATCAGCAAACCGCAGTGATCGGGCCGATTGAGATGAGTCAAATCCAGCCGCATAAAGCCTTTGAACGCTTTACGCGTGAGGGTCCGATCGCGCTGCTGCCGAGCGTCCCTGGTAAAATGACCTTGATCTGGGTGTTGCCGACTGTCCGCGCCCGCCTGCAGCAATCTTTACCTTCAGCGTTATTCTGCAAGGATGTGCAGAAAATTTTTGGCTATCGTGCCGGTGTCTTTCAATCGATCGAAAACCGCGTCTCCTATCCCTTGAAGCGCGCCAATGTCTCCCAAGTTTATGCCGGTAGAGTGGGCTTGCTCGGGAATGCCGCACATTTACTCCATCCTGTGGCCGGTCAAGGTTTTAATCTGTCTGTGCGCGATGTCTTAATTTTTGTAGAAGTGGTTCGCCGTCATCGTGGCCAGGCCTTGGACGAATCCATCTGGGCCGAGTATGCAGCCTTGTCCAGCGCACAACAAGCACAAATATCAACATTGACGCATGGCTTTATCAAGATTTTCGAACGCAGCGAGTGGCCTATCAAAGCCGCACGAAACCTGATGTTGCATGGTTTAGAAGCGCTACGCCCGCTGCGGAGTATTCTGAATGATGTGATGATTGGGAAGATGTAAAAGGATGAGCGTGCGCTGTTACTCTTTTGTCCAGTCATCTTGCTTTAAAAAAAGTACTGCATGTTGAAAAGCCTGATCATGCGTAATTAAAGTCACTCCTAACGCGGAGGCATGTGCTGCAATCAGCATATCCATGGCGCCAAGCGTTTTGCCTTGTTGCTCAAGCGTCTTGCGCAGGCTTGCATACTTTTCTGCAGCTTTTGAGTCCCAAGGCAGGATTGCCACGCGCCTTAAAAATTCATGCACTAGAATTTTAAGGGGCTGAGGCTCTCCACGCTTTGCAAGACCAAAGCGCAATTCAGCTTCTGTGATGCTGGATATGCAGATTCTTGACATCGGTATCTGGCGTAAATGTTTTAAAACAACGGGGTGTGAGCCTTTGATAATATAGCTGGCAATGTTTGTATCCAGCATATAATTGAGGTGGGTCAAAACAAATCTCCTCGATCTTGAATGGGAAGATCTTTACGATCTGACATAAAGTCTTGAGGTGGATTGAGTTTTGCGACCAGTTGAAAATAATCATCCCAGGAGTCTGGTTGTTTTGATAAGATTAAGTTGCCGGTTAGGGGATCTCGGTGAATATAAACTTCTTTGCAATCAAAGCGATATTCTGCCGGAAGGCGAACGGCTTGGCTACGTCCAGTCATAAATACTTTAGCGGTGTGAGACATGGCTGGCTCTCCTTTGGGTGATATATACCATAAGTGTATATCATTTTTGGGGATAAAGCAATTTTGATCTTTCATATGTGATCTGCAATATTAATTTAAATTAAACAGTATTATATAAGGTCAATTTGTGTTTGTCAAAGCATCAGAATACATTTTTAAACCAGGTCCAAACTGCTTGCTAAAATCAGCATGAGCAGTTTTGGAGAGAGCGAACGGGCCGGCTATGTAGATGTCAAAATCTGGGAGAGCGAGTTGATCTTCTAGAACGGCTTGATGGACGAGGCCGTGGCGGGTTTCGCTTTCTAAATCATGGGATAAGACGGGCGTCCATTTAAAATGGGGGAGTTCGCTTTGCCATTGTTCTAGGCGTTTTAGATCATATAGAAATTGATGCTGCTCGGCGCCCCAATACAGATGGATGATGCGCGGGCTGTGTTGATTCGCGAGAGCATTGATCATGCTGGCGATGGGTGCAAAACCACTGCCGCCAGCGATGAATAAGAGGGGGCGCGTGGAGTCGCTGCGCAGATAGGCGTCTCCAGTCGGTTGAGAAAGGGTGAGCATTTCGCCTTGTTTGATGAGGTGCCATACATTTTCCTGCATGGGACGGCGTTCGCTGTGCTGCATGTGAAAGCGGAGAGTCGACTCAAAAGGTGCAGAGGCAATTGAAAATGGATGGCGTTGACCTTGGTGTTCAATAAAAATATATTGGCCTGGTAAATAGTCAAAAGGTTTTTCACAGCTCAGCTCTAAGATCTCAGAAGAAAGCCAGTGGGGCTGCAATATTTTCACCTGAAAAGAGGGCATTTTATTTGCTCCAGTCTAAAATGACCTTGCCACATTGGCCGGATTTCATGAGTTCGAAGGCTTGTTCAAATTCGGTGTAATGAAATTCGTGGGTGAGAACGGGGCTAAGATCCAGGCCGCTTTGAATCAGGCTGACCATTTTGTACCAGGTTTCAAACATTTCGCGGCCGTAGATGCCTTTGAGTGTGAGGCCTTTGAAAATCAGGTGATTCCAGTTGACTTCCATGGCCTCATTGCCCAAGCCTAAAAAGGCGATACGACCGCCATGATTCATGGTGGCAGTCATCGCGGAAATGGCAGTTTGAAAGCCCGACATCTCGAGGCCGACATCAAAGCCTTCTGTCATGCCAAGATCATGCTCGGTTTTTTGCAATAAGGCGACCGTGTCTTCGACATTTTTACAGTCTTTAACATTGAGGGCGAGCGTTGCGCCCATGGTTTTGGCGAGCTTGAGGCGATAGTCATTTACATCGGTGATCACGACAAAGCGGGCGCCGGCTTTTTTAGCAATCGCACAGGCCATGATGCCGATCGGGCCCGCGCCCGTGATGAGAACGTCCTCGCCGACTAAATCAAAAGACAGGGCGGTATGGACGGCATTGCCGAAAGGGTCAAAAAAGCAGGCGATGTCGTCAGGAATATTATCCGGAAGTTTGAAGGTGTTGAACGCAGGCAGGCTGAGATATTCAGCAAAACAGCCGGGGCGATTGACGCCGATGCCGACGGTGTTGCGACACAGATGGGTGCGCCCACCGCGACAATTACGGCAATGTCCGCAGGTGATATGGCCTTCGCCCGAGACGCGATCGCCGATTTTGATGCCTTTGACATGGCTGCCGAGGGCGACGATTTCGCCGGCAAACTCATGGCCAACATGCATCGGGACGGGAATGGTTTTTTGCGCCCAGGCATCCCATTTATAGATATGTAAATCGGTGCCGCAAATCGCCGTTTTATTGATTTTTACCAACACTTCATTGTCGTTGTAAGTGGGGATGGGAGCGGTGCTGAGCGTGAGGCCTGGCGCGGCTTGGAGTTTCGCGAGAACGTTCATGGTTTTTTGCATTTTAAATAATCCCTAAATCTTTGCCGACGTGTGTAAAAGCGGTGACCGCGTGCTGAATTTGTTCAGGCGTATGTTTTGCTGACATTTGCGTGCGAATCCTGGCTTTCCCTTTGGGGACAACCGGATAGGAAAACGCAATCACATAGATGCCCTGATCCAGTAATTTTTCAGCCATTTTGGCCGCAATTTTTTCGTCATAGAGCATGACGGGGATGATGGGGTGATCGCCTGGCAGCAGATCAAATCCAGCTTGGCTCAAACCATCGCGGAAGAGTTTTTGATTACGCAAGAGGTTTTGACGCAATGCATCTGCGGCTTTGACTTTTTCAAGCACTTTAATGCTGGTCGCCGTAATCACGGGGGCGAGAGTGTTTGAAAACAGATAAGGCCGCGAGCGATTGCGGAGGAGATCAATGACGGATTTTTTGCCGCTGGTATAACCGCCTGAAGCGCCGCCCAAGGCTTTGCCCAAGGTGCCTGTCAGAATATCGATGCGGCCTTCTACGCCACAAAATTCAGGGGTGCCGCGACCGTGTGTGCCAACAAAGCCGGTTGCATGCGAATCATCGACCATGACGATTGCCTGATATTGATCGGCGAGATCACAGATGCCTTGCAGATTGGCAATGCTCCCATCCATTGAAAATACGCCGTCAGTCGCAATCATTTTAAAGCGGACGCCGGCTTGATCTGCGGCTTGCAATTGGGCTTCTAAATCCGTCATATTGTTATTTTTATAACGGAAGCGCTGGGCTTTGCAGAGGCGGACGCCATCGATGATGCTGGCATGATTCAACTCATCCGAGATAATGGCATCTTCAGGGCCGAGTAAGGTTTCAAATAAACCACCATTGGCATCAAAGCAGGAGCCGTACAAAATGGTGTCTTCCGTGCCTAAAAATTGGCTGATTGCTGCTTCTAATTGTTTATGAATATCTTGCGTGCCACAGATAAAACGGACTGAGGCCATGCCATAGCCATGCGTTTTGATAGCTTCTGCTGCGACTTCGATCAGTTCTGCATCATCGGCCAGGCCCAAATAATTATTGGCGCAGAAGTTGAGGAAATGCCGGCCATTTTGGAGGGTGATATCGGGTGCCTGGCGGCTGCTGATAATGCGCTCGCGTTTGCTCAAGCCCTGGCTTTCAATCTCTGCCAAAATGCCGCTCAGATGCTGGTAAAAATGTGGATTCATAAAGTGCTCCTAGTCTGTTTTTTGATGATCATAGACGATATTTGGATTAGATTCAATACAGACAGGCTGGCCAAGAGAGGTGGCGCTCCCTTCTGCAACGGTAAAGTCGAGGGGCTTTTCTGTGACCCAGACCACGGTTGAGCCAAAATCAAAGTAGCCTAATTCAGCACCGATCTGAATGGGGATGGAGAGCCCCGCGCCCTGCGGAAAGGCTGTTTTGATCCCGGACACCATCAAGGCCCCCACCATGACGAGCGCCACTTTGCCGTGAGGAGTATCTATATAAAAGATCATGCGGGCATTTTTGGTGAATAAGCCCTCAATATGGCTTGCAGTCTGTAAATTGACGGAAAAGAGTTTGCCTGGCACGCTGCGAATTTCAGTGAGGATGCCCGCAACGGGAGAATGCACGCGATGATAATTATGGGGTGCCAGATAAAGGGTGGCAAAGCTGCCAGTCTGTAAAGCGGCGGTCCAGGAATGGTGTGCCAGCAGTGCTGCGACCGAATAATGTTTGCCTTTGGCTTGAATCAATGTGCCAGCTTGGGTGCATCCGTATTGGCTGAGAATCCCTTCTGCAGGAGCCCCCCAAGTCGGCGCTTCTGGAAAATAAGTCGCAGCAGGATGGGCCAGTTCGCGTGTAAAAAATGCATTGAAGCTGGCATAGCTGAAGGGATCTTTTGCTTTCGCGCTGTCCATATCAATCGGATAATGTTTCAGCGCCGCGCGAATGAGTGCATTTTTAACCCAGGAAATTTTGCAATTGGCCAGGATCCCACCCCAACGTGACAGCAGATGCTGGGGTAAAAGATACTGCATCAGAATGAACATTGTCAAAATAGGGCCTCTCGATTTAAAATGACGATTATACAGGTCTTGAGATGGAAAGCTCAAATGAATCAATCGTCGCGTTCAGGAAGCGCCGTGTGCGCTGAAATGCTGGCGCGGCTTGCTTATCATAAGCATTGTCCTATTGTCACCGTTGCGGGCACCAATGGCAAAGGGACGAGCTGTCATCTGCTGGCGGATTACTGGCAGCGCCGCGGTCGCAAGGTTGGCTTGTTTACCTCGCCTCATTTGCTGCATTTTAATGAGCGTATTTGTATGAATCAGCAGCAGGCAACGGATCAGGACATTGCGGCTGCTTTTGCGCGGATTGAAGCGGTACAAGGGGATCTGGACCTGGGTTATTTTCATCGGGCATTTTTGGCGGCAGTGCTGATCTTTGAAGCGGCGGCAGTGGACTTGATGATTTTGGAAGTAGGCATTGGCGGGCGTTTGGATGCTGTGAATAGTCTGGATGCGGATTATGCTTTGCTGACGACCATTGCCTTGGATCATACTGAAATTCTAGGTGCGACCCGGGAGCTAATTGGGTATGAGAAAGCAGGGATTTTTCGTGCACGTCAGCTTGTGGTTTGTGGGGAGTTAGATCCACCTGCCTCTGTCTTGCAAAGAGCGCAGGATCTGCAAGTTAGACTTTTTTTACGAGGGCGTGATTTTGATTTGGCAGATCTTGCAGCTTATCCAGAAGGACATATCCCACGCCAGAATGCGCTGGCAGTGTGGGCGCTATTGCAAAAGATGGATGCCAATTTTGAGGCGGCGATTTTTGCTGAATCGCTGGCGCAGCTCATCGTGCCTGGGCGGATGCAGTGCGTGGGGAGGGCGCCGGAGATTCTGATTGATGTGGCACATAATCCACATTCGGCTGCGTATCTTGCTGCCTATTTAAAAGCGCATCCGGTGGAGGGGCAGACGTATGCGATTTTTTCAGCCCTGCGGGATAAAGATATTCAGCGCATCATGTCGCCTTTTGTGCAGGATATTCATGCCTGGTTTTTCATTGAATTAGCGCATGAGCGGGGTGCAGGGGTTGCGGAACTACATCAGGCGGTAGCGGCGGGAACCTATCAGGATTTTCAATCTATGCCTGCACTCTATGCGGCGGCATTGAAAAAAGCGGGGCCACAAGATCGAATTGTCGTATTTGGTTCGTTTTTACTTGTGGGTTTATTTTTAGAATGTCATAATCAATCAATTGAATTATTAGGAGCTGCAGATGACACAATCATTTAATCTATTGGATTGGGCAATTTTTATTACCGTGTTTCTATCCATGCTGATTGGGTTTTTCTGGGGATTGATTCGCACTTTGGTCTCGGCGTTTATCTGGGTGCTGTCTTTCTTTGTATCCATGTTGGCAGGGCCGGCGCTGTCTGCAGGCTTTGCGCAATATACGGGTGTGGGGAGTCTGCAGCTGTGGCTGACCTATGGTTGTATTTTTATCGCGACTTTGGTCATCAGTATGATTGCTAAAGTGATTCTACGCTTTATGCTAACGCCCAATCAGATCGGCTTTTTTGATCGCTTATGTGGGGGCGGTTTGGGCCTGGTGCGGGGGATTTTGATTGTGAGTGTGTTTCTCTGGGTTATGGCTTTATCAGGATTGAGTAGTGTGCAAGGCGGTTTGTATCAAACGTCTGTTTTGGCGGGATGGTTTCAGCCGTATGTGAATATGGTGTCGCAGGTTTTTCCCAGCATTGGGAAGGCGATTCAAGGGGCGGGGCAGCAAATGCAGGGCTCGCCCAGTGTCAGCCCGAATATGAATAGTAGTGTGCCCGCACCTGCCAGTCAAAATAATGGCGGGCCGAATCCTTATAATATGATGGGGCCAGGTGGTTCTCAGGGTTCGGGCTTTCTTTCCAGTTTGCCTGGAATGCAGAGCCTTGGGGGCTGGGTTAGTACTTTATGGAATATGATGGTGACGCAGGTTTCAAAGGTTTTTTAGATTAAAGCTTTTGAGAATGCAGTGATCATCCGTCCATTCCAAATAATTGCCGTATTGATGCCAATCTCCCAGTACCACTCTTAAAGTGCCGTGCTCCCAATGCATGCCCATGCGATGGGTGTGTCCATGAATAATGATATCAGGATGATGCAGGGTCTGTTCTTTGAAAATGGCGACATCTGTTGCATCTGCCAAGGCGTAATCTGTTTTTGCTGCAAGCTGAGCATGGGGGTTTTTTTGATGAATCCCGCTTGCCAATTTACGTCGCAAGGATTGAGGCAAATGCAAGAAAATCCATTGGGCTAAAAAATGGCGGGCGACTTTTTTATAACGCTGATAGCCGACATCTAAAGTACAGAGATGATCGCCGTGACAGAGAAGTGCGGTTTTGCCCAGAACGGATTGAATGGAAATATCATCTAAAAGCTGAATTGCGTAATGGGACAGTGTCTTTTGCGAAAGTAAGAAATCACGATTGCCGAGAATGAAGTAAACCTGCGTGCCCTGTTTGGCCAGGACTTGCAATTTTTCAAGGCAACTGCGTTGAAACGCATCCATGATATCGGCGCCGAGCCAGTATTCAAAAAAATCGCCGATGATAAAGAGCTGTTGGCACTGCGGCGCAATCTTTTCTATGAAGTGATCGAACAGGGCTGTGACGGCGGTATTTTTAGCGGAGAGATGCAGATCTGAGATGAAAAGGCAGGTATTGGGCATGAAAGGCCTCGCTAGTTTTACTGGTTTATCATAGCTTAGCGCGGTTTTAAGCAAAATGCAGCAAATTTATTGCAAAAAGGTGTTGACACGGGAGAATAGATCCGTATAATAGGCGGTCTTGCAACGAGATAGAGGCAAGACGGGATGTTTAAGAGGATAAATAAGAACACAAGCTTTGAAGACTGAGCGAAGCTTTTTTAGTTGAAAGATTAAGAGA
>CAMARA010000020.1 GCA_945860585.1 Francisella tularensis subsp. holarctica
GGGTTGAAGTCTATTGCACGCATGGTGATTAATCTCCATGAGCACTGGATTGATCTTAAATCAGCCTTGCGCAAAATATTTAGTCCGCCTAAAAATCCTCTGGATCCCTTAATCTATCTCAAACTCAGCCGTGGTGTCCTGTAGTGAGATCTGGCGCACCGCGCCCTCTATTTTGAAGAGCATATTTTGCTTCCCATTTGAAGGATATTTTGCTAGAATCATCCGTCCGCTTTGGTTGGTCGCGATCAAAGTGTGGATGAATTTAATTAAAAAGGATATGTCATGACCAAACAACATTTTGTTTTAGAAGCTGAAATTCGGACGGATTTGGGGAGAAGTGCGAGCCGCTGCCTACGTCGTAACGAAAAAATTCCAGCAGTTATTTATGGAGCGGGAAAAGAGCCAGTGTCGATTACGCTGGATCACGATAAAGTATTGCATTCCCTCGAGCACGAGGCGTTTTATTCTTCGATCTTGGAAATTAAAATTGGTTCCAAAATCGAGAAAGCCGTTTTGAAAGATCTGCAACGTCACGCCTACAAGCCTAAAATCGTCCATGTTGATTTTTTACGCGTGGATAGCAAAACAGAAATTCATGTGCATGTGCCTTTACATTTTATCGGTGAATGTCCTGCAGTCAAAGGCGGCGGTGTGATCACCCATTTGATTAATGAAGTGGAAGTCGTATGTCTGCCAGGAAATCTGCCTGAGTATGTTGAAGTGAATCTGTCCGCATTGCAATTGGATCATACCCTGCATTTGTCAGATTTGATCGTTGGCAAAGGCGTGAAGTTGGCGCAATTGGTGCATGGTAATGATGCTGCTGTCGTCAATGTGCATCTACCACGTGTGGCCAAAGAAACAGATGATGCTGCCCCGAATGCTGCGGATGTACCGACCGTCAAAGATTCTGAAGCGCCGAAAGACGCTGAATAATTTTTGTCATGATTAAACTGATTATCGGTTTAGGCAATCCAGGCCCTCGCTATGCGTCAACACGACACAATGCGGGGGCCTGGTTTATTGAGGAGTTGGCAGAGCAGCAGCGCGTTTCCTTGCGTCTGGATAAAAAATTCCATATGGAATGGGCCGAGTTGCCTTGCGCCTCCCATAAAGTATTTGTGGCAAAGCCGATCACCTTTATGAATGAAAGTGGCCTGGCGCTGGCTGTATTTAGTCAGTTTTATCAGATTGCTCCCAGCGAGATCCTGGTGGCACATGATGAGCTGGATTTTCCGCCGGGTGAGATCAAGCTGAAAATAGGCGGCGGGCATGGTGGTCATAATGGACTGCGGGATATTTTACAGCGCATCGGTGCGGCTGATTTTTATCGCCTGCGCATTGGTATCGGGCATCCGGGGCAAAAAGAGCAGGTGGTCAGCTATGTTTTGCACCCACCCATTCTGGATGAAAAAATAGAGATCGATCGCGCCTTATATCGTGCGAGTAAAGTATTGCCCGAGATTTTGGCTGGCGATTTTGCCAAAGCGATGAAAACATTACACACAGAGGCCTGAGATTGTATGGAATTTAAAGTATTGAAACAGTCCGGTGCCGCGCGCCGTGGCCAATTAAAATTTACCCGTGGGACAATCGAGACCCCTACGTTTATGCCCGTCGGGACGTATGGCTCTGTGAAAGGCGTCTCTCGCGAGGAATTAGAAGCCCTGGGTGCAGAAATTATTCTCGGTAATACCTTTCACCTGATGTTACGTCCCGGCACTGATGTGATTAAACAGCACGGTGATCTGCATGAGTTTATCAATTGGCCGCATCCTATTTTGACGGACTCTGGCGGCTTCCAGGTGTTCAGTCTGGGGGCCTTGCGTAAATTAAAAGAAGAGGGCGTGTATTTTAACTCGCCGGTGGATGGGCAGCGTATTTTTCTCAGCCCGGAAATTTCTATGCAGGTGCAGCGCGATTTGGGCTCGGATATTGTCATGGTGTTTGATGAATGTACGCCCTATCCCGCCACGGAAACAGAGGTGCGCCTTTCCATGGAAATGTCCTTGCGCTGGGCAAAACGCAGCCACGATGCACATCAGGGCAATCCTAATGCTTTATTCGGCATTGTGCAGGGCGGCATGTTTTCCCATCTGCGTGAAATTTCTTTGGCGGGTTTGCAGGAGATTGGTTTTGATGGCTATGCCATTGGCGGCTTGTCCGTAGGGGAGCCCAAGCATCTGATGTTGGAAACTTTGGCGCATTTAATGCCGATCATGCCCGCAGATAAACCGCATTATTTGATGGGCGTCGGCACCCCTCAGGATCTCATCGACGGCGTGCGTATGGGCGTGGATATGTTTGATTGTGTGATGCCGACGCGCAACGGCCGCAATGGCCATCTCTTTGTACACGAGGGTGTGATTAAAATTCGCAACAGTCGTTTTAAAACCGATCCCAATCCATTGGATGAGCGCTGTGGTTGTTACACCTGCCAACACTATTCGCGGGCGTATCTGCATCATCTCGATCGTTGCAAAGAAATGCTCGGTGCGCGTTTGAATACCATCCACAATTTGTATTTCTATCAAGAGCTGATGCGCGATATTCGCCTCGCCATCGAGGAAGATCGCTTTGATCGTTTTGAGCTAACCCGGCGCCGGTGATGGGTCTGCGCGAGGGCATAACTGATTGAGAACCCCGCGAATGAGCGCAGGGTTATCCGGCATGGGAATGTCTGACTCTGGGCCGATACTTATGTGGGAGATGCTGTTGCGGCATCTGCGTAAATTTAGGATGATAGTAGGGTTCAGGTCTTGCGCCCTGATAAATTCTGCGCGTTGATGGGGAGCGATTTGCTCCAGGATTTCCCCTAAATCACTCAAGATGCCCTCTCTTGCCAGCGTGTGTTTGGGCGTGTCGTCTGCGGGCAGCTTGCGGAGCCAATCTAAGCGGCGGCTAAAAAGTGCAGGTAAGTATGCGCGTGCTGTTTCAAAGTTAAAATAAGTGCTTTCAAGATAGCGTATTGCATCATGTGTTTTTTCATCATTAAAAAGCATAGGTAAGCTTTGCATGGCAGCGATTTCAGGAATGAAAATGCCGCCGTGCATGAGGAGGTTATTGCGTCTGCGCATGATGTCTGGGAGTGTGCTACGATCTGTGCTCGGTGTGCGTTGCTCAGCGATGCATTTTGCCCTGTTTTCATAATATTTGGCAACTTCATCGAGATCATCATTCATGACTAAGGTCTGATGATTCTCGGTTCCAGGCAGGGCGAGCCAGCCGCGCTTTAGGGCATAAGAATGCTGATCCGAAAAGAGTGATTCTGCATGTGTGGAAAGGAATGCAGTGGTCGAGATGCTTGCGTCAGATCCTGCGCCTGCTGGGCCGGTTGCCTTGAGAGCGGGGTCGATCACTCCGCTGGCAGCGCCGGATGCGTTCCAGGCTTGCGCTTGTTTCAGCAAGTCTGCTTGAATGAGTTGATTTGCTGCAATTTCATCCTCTATTAGTTTTGCGATAAGACGGTTTAGTGCGTGAATGCGCTTTTTGGGCTCGGTTTTATGGGTTCTATTCAAATCTGCTAGCTGAATGCGTCGGCGTGTCACCTGGATGCCGCGCTGCTGGAGTTCTGTTATAGTCTCAGCGGCGGTTTTGCTGCGTTGATTGGCTTTTTCTTCAAGGGGTGAGAGTGGCTCGGGAGGGGGGGTAGCATGAGCAGGGCTCGATACGCTGTGAGTATCTTGCGATATGGATTGTTGTTGGACAGGGCGCGCTTTTTTTGGTGCTTTCGCAGGGGTAGGGTCCGGCCGCGATGTGAGCGCGGGTAGGGAAATCGGGCGCCTTGCGGATGTGTGCGTTGGCCTATGTTGATTACCCATTAATTTAATAAAATACATGCCGACTGCAATGGCGCTAAATGTGAGGAATGCCTGAATTACACTTGGAATATCAAGCCAGAGTCGTCCTGGAATTTTATATTGGCGCGTGCGGGTCATTGTGGGATGTTGCACTTTGGTGGCGATATCAATAAATTTACCCAGAAGAGCATAGGTCTCAGGTGCCTGGGTCTGTAGAATGGTTTGGTTTCGGCTTAGAAGTGCATGTAGAATCATGGGTTCAGGGAAAGGCCGATGTTTAAATTTGTGGATGAGATCTTCAGCAGGAAGCTCTGCGAGTGCGCGCTCGGTAACGATTTTGGCTTGTGCATTAAAATAAATAGGCGCCATGCTGCTGGTTATGCGTAAAGCAGCCATGCTCATTTCCTCGCTGAAGGTGTGATTTTCAAGGTAGGGGTGGCCAGTGGGAATGCGATCAAGTCGCAGGATAATGTGAGTTTTCTCTAGGCTAAGCGCAAGTTCGTCGAGTTGTTTTCCGGTCGCTGCGCTGTGTAAATGAATCTCAATTTGTGTGATTTTGGATTGGATCAGTGTGTGTAGCAGCGGGTTTTTTTCTTTTAAATATTTTAATGTGGTATAAACACAATAGCAGGCATTGTCTAGTTTTTCTTCTATGTCAGGTGCGTCCTGGATGAGGATGGGCATTCCATTATATTGTTTATCTGCTTGAATTTGCTTGCTGACAAGCGCTTTATTCAAGTGGCTGATAAACCTGCGTAGGGCCGAGAGGGTGCGTGGAATAAAAGGGGCAATGGTGGGATTAAAAAGCTCTAATAGAAAGGCGGGGGAGGTTTTGAGTCCATCATAAATTCTTACTAATCCGTTGATTTCGGATCCGCTTTTTTTAGAGGTGGAGGATTGCTGGGTCATGGCGTTTACTTCTTTTGTGAAAGTCATGAGCAATTTGGAATAGTCAGATTCATACTTTGCGGGCGTGGCGGTGTGGGAGACATCCAGTGCGCTGAGAAAAATGGCGGGGGTGAGTTCCGTCTGAGAAAAATATTGCATGATCGTCGGCAATGCGCCCGGTTCTGTGGGTGTAAAAATCAAGAGCTGTCTCGTATTTTTAAGTACTGCAACGGTGGGTGTCATCCTGTTATCAGTGGGTGAGGCAGCGCGAATGGTGATATTGGTGATGGCGTGAGGAATCCATTCTGCGAGGTCTGAAAAGCTAAGTAAAGTATCGATATTTTGGGCTGTGCCTGTATAAGCAGCAAGAAGAGCAGGGTGCATTCCTTCGGGAAGGCAGATATTGATGTCAGCATGGGGCTTGCATTGATATTTGAGAGGCGGTGTCTGTGCCTGAGCCGTGTGCATCTTAAGCAAATGTAAGCCAAGGACGCGTAAAGGTGGATGCCGCTGCAGGAGGAGGGGGAGGCTCAAAACAGCAGAAATAAAGGGGCGTCCATCCTCGCTTGGAGCAGGCGTTAAGTCTGGTTCCGGCAGTTTGAAAAGCGGGAGTTTGAGTTGCGTCGCCATCGCCTGGGTAAACAGAGGATTCTCCCCACTGAGGCTCCAGTCCCCTGTTACATTTGCATGCGCCTGCACATATTCGGTGCGGCCACTGGCATCGGTGAGAGAGATGTCGGTTATGCTGGGATGATGCGCATTGTGTCGCAGTAAAACTCCACCGAATGCAGTGATTTTCGTTCCATTAGGACATTCAATTTCAATTCGCCCCCGTTCTGCCCGAATGTGCGGCATGCCCAGGTGCAGGAGTAAATTGAGGCAGCTTTTAAGCCAGGGCCCGAATGTTTCATGCCATTCAAGTGGAACAACACGGTGCAAAATCTGTTGGGTTAGTTCCGGTGTGAAACGAGGTAGCAGGAATTGTGCCAGCACGCCCGTGCCAATGCAGGCCGCAGTCAACCAGGGTAATCCGGCATGGGTAATACTCTGCAGCAGATTCAAGGTCAGGCTGGGCGCATATCCTTCCCAACTGCGTTGCGCCGCTCCCAGAAAAGACCCTCCCCAGCTAGGTTCAGTCGCGTACTGCCGCTGCTGATCCAGCGCATTTAGAACTGGCACCAGTATGGCCATCATCCCCTCATGTCGAGACAAGCCAATCCCGATATGCCCGATGACTTCAAACAAAGCCGCAGCCTGCGCATTAAACTTTTCAGCGTGCATAAATCAAATTTTTAAAATATAGCGTGAGGCATTGTACCTGCCTTTAATTAAAAATTAAAGGTATTTTATTCCCAACAATTCCCTCCTCCCTTGCGGAGGAGGGCTAGGGTGGAGGGGGCTGAAAATCTTAACTGAGCAGTATTACTTTAGAACGTATAATTTAAACCGCCCGCTACGATGTTTGCATAGCCTGTGTAGTCGGCTGAGATGTGTGCCGGCGAAACATCAGGCGTAGGTTGCTGAGTCAGATCGATGTTTTGATCATTCATAAAAATATGCTCATAGGTTGCAAACAGTGCCAGACTGGTAGTCGGGTCGTAGGCACAGCCAAGGGTAATCCATTTGCGATTTGTTCCAGGAACACGAGCATCACGATATGCACCGTTAGTGGGAGTTTCATCATAAGCTAAGCCGCCTGAGAGTGAAAATTTAGGCGTAAATTGGTATTGAGAGCCAATTGAGTATAGCCAGCTATTACTATAATTGAGGGGGGTGTTATCTTCGCCAATGCCGCTCACTGTTGCATCAATGCCTGGAATAGTGTCCCATTGTGTCCATTCTGCACCCGCCATCAGAGTCAGCTTTTGTCCCACTGTTTGTGAGATGCCTAAGTTGGCGATTGCGGGCAAGGTTAGATTGACTTGTCCTGAATCTGTGCCCTCTCCAGGGAAAAATGAATTGGGGAGTGGGTGATGGCAGTGTCCCTCTTCATCTAAAATACAGACATTTCCTGCAATGGTGGCAGTCCCATTGATTCCTTCTTTAACGGCAGAATGATAGTCTGCGCCAAGGGTGGTGGTAGGGGTGATTTTATACATGGTGCCGATTGTATAGCCTATGCCCCAGGCGCTGCCAGTAAGGGAGCTATTGCCGCTGGATACGATAAAACCATTGCCAATATTAGAATAAATATCATTGGAGTAAGTTGCATCGATATTTTCAAAATTAATAGATGCACCCAAAGACCATGTGGGTGTGATTTGATAAGCGATGGTGGGAAAAACATCCATGACTTGAATTTTAGATTCTAAAGCATTATAACGTCCAACCCAATCATCATTATAGTTGGTCTCAAGTCCGAAAGGTGCATTGAGGCCAAGGCCAATTTTTAGATTGTTGTCAGTGAGGCGTGGAAAAAGCGACGTGCCGATATAAGCATCAGGAATGAAAGCGCTGGGTGTGATATTGTCTTCAGAGTTGACGCCACTGACGGGTGTAACATCAGGTGCTAAGATGGTGTGAATGCTCTTGGTCGTTGCCTGCGCATTACTATACCCCACATCCGGCATCAACACCGTCCCGCCTAAATAAATATCCGTTCCTTTAATTGTCGCCAAAGTCGCAGGATTATAAGCCATGCCGGAGATGTCGCCAGAAGCAGTTGCAGCATCCGCCAACGCCGTGGCTTGAATCGTCGGGCTGAGTTCGTTGATTTGGAAGCCTGCGGCGAAGCCTGATTCTATGATGAATAAGCTGGAGAAACCAATGGAAATTTTGAGGAGTGTTCGTTTTTGCATCATGATCCTTGCATTATAAAAATGGCGATTCTAGCATTCTCAAATGGGATGGGCAAGTGGAATCTCAACTTGTATTGCAGGTTATTTTTAGGTCGCATGATTCTATTTTAAAACAAGAAAATTCGGTGTATTATTTGTTTTTTTAATCAGCAAGAGAAAAGTGATGGCGTATGGTGCAGCAACCCTTTTTGTTAGTCCAGATAAAATAGTGCTAGATGTTTATCTGGCTAGGCTCAGAGAGGCGATACAAGAATATGCTACGGACGAAGACCCTCGGTCTCAGGATGTGGCAGCATTTTCAAAAGCGTTAGATGAGTTTGAGTCATCTGGATTGGACTATCGCTTAGAGCGCTTCCCTGCGCTTTTGGAAAAACATAAAAGTGTTTTTTGTGGTGGGTTTTTGTTTTCTATGAAGCCTCTTTTTTTTGCACCTGCATTGGCGGATATCGCATCTCAAAATCATCGAGTTCAGGCGCTGTATCAAAAGTGGGACTTAGGCAGCGTGCTTAAAGAGGACGGGCTGCCCTTCCGTCATTGGTGATTAAGGGGAGCATAACTGCTTCACTAATTCAGGATCAAGACGCGTGATCAGTGGTGTGAAGGCCTGAATTTGATGATTGATGAGGATCTCATCAAGGCTATTCCAGTTGAGTTCACCGCTATTTAAAAAGGCTTCTGCTTGCGTTGCCAATGCGGGGAGGACGGGTTTTAGATAGATGAGCAGGATTCTGAATAAATTCAGAGCCTGGGTGCAGATGAGCTGGACTTCTGGCAGGCGGGTCTCGTCTTTGGCGAGCGCCCAGGGCTGATGCTGATCGACGAATTGATTGGCGAGATCGGCAAGCTGCATGATCTCGCGGATGAGTTTGCTGTAGTGTAAGGTTTCGTATAGATCTGCAATCTCGGTGGCTTTGGCGGTGAAGGTTTGAAGTAAAGCGGGATTCATGATTTCCGCAGCTAATTGGCCTGCGAATTTTTTATGGATGAATGAAGCGGAGCGGCTGGCGATATTGACGAATTTTCCAACCAAATCGGAATTAACCCGAGCGGTGAAATCTTCCAAATTGAGATCGATGTCCTCGACGCCAGGAGAGAGCTTGGCGGCAAAATAATAGCGCAGGGCCTCTGGATTTAAGAGCGAGAGGTAATGATCGGCATTCACAAAAGTACCGCGTGATTTGGACATCTTCAAGCCATTAATGGTTAAAAACCCATGGCAGTGAATGTGGGAGGGCGTGCGTAAATTCGCCGCATGGAGCAGTGCCGGCCAGAACATGGAGTGGAAATACATGATGTCTTTACCTAAAAAATGGTGCAATTCTGTGGTGGAATCAGGCTTCCAGTATTGGTCAAAGTCCAGGCCTTTTTGCGCGCAATAGCTTTTAAATCCAGCGATATAGCCGATGGGTGCATCCAGCCAAACATAGAAATATTTTTGATCACTGCCGGGAATTAAAAAGCCAAAATAGGGCGAATCGCGGGAGATATCCCAATCGGCGAGGCCCTGATCAAACCATTCCTGCAGTTTATTCTGCATCTCGATTTGTAAATGCGTGCGCGCCCATTCCTGCAGAAAATCATGATAATGCGTGAGCTTGAAAAAATAGTGCATGCTTTTTTTAATGCTCGGCGTGCTACCGGATAAAGCCGATACCGGATTGATGAGCTCCGTCGGCTGATAAGTCGCACCGCAGGCCTCACAGCTATCGCCGTACTGATCTTTGGCGTGACAGCACGGGCATTCGCCTTTGACAAAACGATCGGGAAGAAACAGACCTTTCACATCATCAAAGCATTGCTCAATTTCTTTCAGGACAATATCGCCGCGTGCTTCAATTTTTTGATAAATCTCGCTGACACATTGTTCATTCATAGGGGAGTGCGTCGATTGATAATGATCAAAATGAATGTGAAACCCTGCAAAGCTGCGTTGTTGCTCCGCACTGATTCGCGCCACCATGGTCTCCGGCGCCTCGCCATTCTGCTCTGCCTTCAGCATAATCGGCGTGCCATGCGCATCCGACCCGCAGATATAGTGGCATTCATGTCCACGCATTTTCTGAAACCGCACCCAGATATCCGTTTGAATCGCTTCAAGCATATGCCCTAAATGGATTGGTCCATTGGCATAGAGGAGCGCGCTGGTTACAAGTATTTGGCGTGGTTTCATGATGTGCGGAATGTTGATCTAAACAGGGAAGCAATCATAGCATGAGTGAATGCGTTTAGAAAGGATTGTGTTTTTTAGAATCAGCTCCCCCGTCAAGGGAGAAGGGGATTGTTAGCAGCATTAGCATTTAAAGTGAGTCGCGTCTTGACCTTGACTTTTTCAGTCTGGTAAAGGTACAATTTAATTTTAAAATTTGGGAAATCTGAATGTTTACACCCCTAAAACTGGTTGAGATGAATTATGAAGATATCCAGGCCTATCTCGCGTTTTCGCAGCGGGAGTATGCGCAGGGGATGTTGGATCAGGGAGAATATCCGGATTACGATACGGCGGTGCGGGCAGCGCGGAATGAGATTAATTACTATTATAATCATGTTGTGCCGGGAGAATCACATTTTGCTTATCATATTATTAATGCAGCCAGTGGCGAAAAAGTCGGGATTCTGGCATTTTCGATTTTGTTGCGTCGCGACACCAAAGTGCCGTTTATTTTTGTCGATTACATCAGTGTCTTCCCGTTGCATCGGCGTCTCGGTTATGCCAAATACGCCATGAAATGGCTGGAGTCTTGGGCGCGAGAGCATGATTTTCAAGGGATTGATCTCAATGTCATGCAGCATAAAAAAGGCGCGGTGAAGCTATATCAAGACCTGGGCTATGTGATTTTTCAAGAGCGGGCGCTGGGCTTGTCAAAAATACCCGGGCGCTTTGATATGCGTTTGGATTTAAATCCTGTCGCCAATGCCTGATCCGGCAAGCCAATATCGCATCCTGCGTGAGGCAATTCCTGCTCCTGTGCGGGTGATCGCCGTTTCCAAAAAACAAAGTATTGCCGCCATTGAGCAAGTCTATGCTGCAGGCTGTCGTGATTTTGGCGAGAATTATCTGCAGGAAGCGCTTCTCAAAATAAGGCAACTCCAGCCGCTGCAAATTCACTGGCATTTTCTGGGAAGCATTCAAAGCAATAAAGTGAAAGATATTGCGCAGTATTTTGATGAAATACACAGTGTCGATCGGGTGGAGATTGTCCAGAAGCTGAATGCAGTGTGTGCGCGCCTGCAGAAAGTGATGCCGGTTTTTATCCAAGTGAATCTAAACCGGGAGCCCCAAAAGTCAGGCGTTTTGCCTGAGGATCTGCCTGCCGTGATCCAGGCTATCCAAACCTGCTCACAGCTTGCCTTGCAGGGTTTGATGCTGATTCCAGCAGTCGGCCAGTTGGGTGCATTTGCTGAATTAAGCGCGCTGCGGGATCGTCTCACATTGCAGGAAGGTATTGCTTTGCCGCGCTTATCGATGGGAATGTCCGCCGATTATTCTGTGGCGCTTGCCGAAGCCGCGACGGATCTGCGTTTGGGAGAAATAATTTTTGGTCAGAGACACGCTTGATAGATTAAATAATAGCACTCATAATTAAGCATAAAATATTTTTATAGGAAAGAATATGTCTTATGCGCATGCTTTTGGTCCAGCTGGCTTAGTCGGTTTAGTCCCGGGAGGTTCAGCGCCACATGGGCTGCGGGGTTTAGTTGCTCAAAAACCTGTTGAGGGTGCGCTGCCAGCGGTTCCTCTAAATACGCCAGTGATGGTGGGTGGTAGTGAGAGTGATAGAGAGAGCGGAAGCAGTGAGTTCTCTTTCTCCTCTTCGCAGACCGTTGCACCAGCACCTTCTTCCCCCTAGACAGGCAGATAATCTACTGCTTATTCTGATGCAATAAATAAAACCAGATCAGGTTAATGGCATTCATTAAGAGCAGGATCAGGGCGACTAATAAAATCATGCCGGTGATTTGCAGGCCGAAGTAGGTGTTGGAATCATTGAAATTATCGCCGAGGGCGTTGAGAATGCTGGAGGGAATCCAGAGCAAACTCAGGCTGATAAAGACTAAGCCTAAAGTTGAGAAGAAGTGTTTTTTGATGAGGGAAAAACTATAGGCCCAGGATTCGAAGGCTTTTTTGTGGGCGAAGATCAGGCTGGGGAGATAGACATAAAACAATGTGAGCACGATAATGCCGGGCACAATATGCAGGCCCATGCCCATGATACTCAGAAAAGAAAAGGCGATGCCGGATACGAGAATGCCGGGAAAACGCTCTAAAATCGGTTGTAGGGTTTGCTTGAAGTTGAGTTTTTTATTGGCAAGAATGGCGTTTTGACGCACGAGAATAAAGCAGTTGCCAAAAAGCATTTCAAAAAACAGCAGGCCCAGATACAATGCAAACAGGCTGGGATTGGTAATCGAAATTTTGTCTCCATCGATGGAGCAGGTATTGTAAATGCCAAAAGCTAAGAGTTGATTGATCAGCGAGACCACAAACGCATACATGAACGTACCACGAAAACTGAGTCGGACGAGTGCGACTGCTTTGGTGAGTGCATCAAAAAAATGAATAGGCGTCGAGGGTTGCTGCATAATTTCTCCGCTACATGTGTGTCATCCTCGCGAACGCGGGGATCTAGTCTAATTCCTGCCCTATAAGGCTTTGTGTATATTGGACTGGATCCCCGCGTGCGCGAGGATGACACGGTTATTTCATGACAAGCACTTACTCTTTATTAGCAAGCTTCTCTTTCAGAAGATCACCAAAGGTATTAGAAGGCTGAGCTTCTTGATTCTTCAGCATTTCTTTCACATCTTGATGCGATTGCTCGGTCAGTGCGCGTACCGATAAGTTGATCTGATTGCTTTTGCGATCAATATTCACAAAGGCAGCTTCGACGCTATCGCCTACTTTAAAGACCTTACGTGCATCGGTGGTTCTTTCCACAGCTGCTTCAGATGCTTTGATGTAGCCGACTTTGCCTTCGCCCAAGTCAACCAGCGCGCCTTTCTCGTCCACTTCGGTCACGGTGCCGTTGACAATCGTGCCTTTAGTGGTCTGGGTCAGGAAGTCACCATGCGGATCGCTTTCCAACTGCTTGATGCCGAGAGAAATACGCTCACGTTCAACATCAATCGCTAATACGACGGCGGTCACGCTATCGCCTTTCTTAAAGCTTTGCACGGCTTCTTCGCCATTTTTGCTCCAGGAGAGGTCGGATAAGTGAATCAGACCATCGATATTGCCTTCCAGGCCAATAAAGACGCCGAAGTCAGTGATGGATTTGATGGTGCCCACGACTTGATCCCCTTTCTGGAATTTGGCAGAGAAGCCATTCCATGGGTTTTCTTGACATTGTTTGAGGCCTAAAGAAATACGACGGCGTTCTGGATCAACATCGAGAACCATGACATCGACTTCTTGACCTAAAGTGACCAATTTGCTGGGGTTAACGTTTTTGTTGGTCCAATCCATTTCGGACACATGCACCAGGCCTTCAATGCCATCTGCAATTTCAACAAAGCAACCGTAGTCCGCAATATTGGTAACCACGCCTTTGATGCGTTGGCCTTCTGGGAAGCGATCGGTAAAGTTCACCCAAGGATCGCCAGCTAATTGCTTCATGCCGAGCGAAACGCGGCTCTTCTCACGTTCAAATTTGAGGATAACCACATCGACTTCATCGCCCACTTGGACCATTTCGCTGGGATGCTTGATGCGTTTCCAGGACATATCGGTGATGTGAAGCAGGCCATCAATGCCGCCCAAATCAATAAATGCGCCATAATCGGTGAGGTTTTTGACCACGCCTTTGATGTGTTGACCTTCGTGGAGATTTTCGAGCAATGCTTCGCGTTCAGCGCTGCCTTCCTGTTCAATCACGGCGCGACGGGACACGACGATATTGTTGCGTTTGATATCAATTTTAATGACTTTAAAATCGAGGGGTTTGTTTTCAAGATGCGCGGTTTCTTTCAAAGGACGGGTGTCCAATAAAGAGGCGGGCAGGAAAGCACGAATGGTTTCGAGATCGACCGTAAAGCCGCCTTTCACACGTGCAACAATAATCCCTTCGACAGTTTCTTGTTTTTCACAGGCTTGTTCTAAACGACGCCAGACTTCTAGGCGTTTTGCTTTTTCTCTCGACAGGCGGGTTTCGCCGGTATTGTCTTCGAGGGCATCGAGTGCCACTTCAACGACATCGCCCACTTTAATGGTGATTTCGCCGTTGTTGTTTTTAAATTGGTCGGCAGGAATAACCGCTTCGGATTTTAATCCCGCATCGACTAAGACATACCCATTTTCGATTCGAATAATGGTGCCCTGGACGAGCGTTCCTTCTTGCATTTGAAAGCCTTTCATGCTTTCGTCTAAGAGTTCAGCAAAACTTTGTGACATGTTTAGATTACCTTGTTAGTGAATGTGACTTGCGCTGCAGTAGCGCAGGCAAGCGCCCCTCTCTCACGCACTGCGCGTAAAAGATCGCCAATCGTAACATGAATCCCATTGAATTGCAATATTGTATTCAGCTTATAAAAGTCTTATGATGGGGCTTCATTTGGAAAACATAAGGAATAAAAATGGGGTGGCCGTTCATCTTGTGCTGTTTTATCGTCTTGACAATCGCGGTCGTGCTGGCGTGGTGTGGGCGGCGGCGCGCGAGTTTGATTGGGTTCTGCATCTTCATGATCTTGGCGGTGCTGACATTTTGGCATCATATGGATGATGCTTTGCTGATTCAATTATAGGAGGTCATGATGCAAAAAAGACAAGTGCTGGGCTGGATTAAAATGCTCAATGCATTGAATTTGTTAGGGCTGGCTTTGATTTTAGCCTTAGCTTTTGTGGCGCAGTTTGTTTTTAAGGAGCTGCCTTGTCCTCTGTGTTTGTTGCAACGCCTGGGCTTGCTGGCGATGGGCTTCGGGTTTTTGCTGAATATGCATTATCGCATCCGGCCCGCACATTATGGTTTCGCTTTATTGGCGGCGGTGTTTACGGTGATGGTTGCCCTACGGCAGATGGCCTTGCATGTGTTGCCTGGTATTCCCGGTTATGGTTCAGCGATTTTTGGCTTGCATATGTATACCTGGTGTTTTATTTTTGGCATGGCGGCGATTGTTTACATCGCGATCGTGATGATGT
The DNA here is from genome assembly GCA_945860585.1 of Francisella tularensis subsp. holarctica. Taxonomy (GTDB): domain Bacteria; phylum Pseudomonadota; class Gammaproteobacteria; order Francisellales; family CACEW01; genus JAJZUD01. The sequence goes on from CAMARA010000020.1 coordinate 14,619, forward strand.
GGGCGCAGCAGTATGATCTGTCTGTCATTCATCAAGATGAAATCAGTGAACTACAATCCGCTTGGGGGCGGCGCTTGACGCATCTGGCTTTTGCATTGTTTTTTATCATGCTTGCGGCCAATGTCGTGGCCCTGTTTTTTGAGTGTGGTTTGCATGAGTGTCCAGATAATCCCATGGGTTATGCCTTATTGAGCATGCATTGATGAAAATAAAGTATCTCGTTTTAGGCTTGTGTGCCATGAATGTGGCGCATGCAAATTTACCCGCGCATTTTGTCGACGCCAGCACTTTGCCTGGTTTTAATACTGCGGTACAGGCGGCAGGTGGAAAGGTGATGTTTCCCAGTGCGGTTTTAAAACAATCAGATATTTATGTGTCAGGGGAAGTTTTGCCCAAAGGCGGATACACGATCTACCTGAATTATACAGCGGATTGTGGGGTGGCGGCATATTGTAATCTCGGGCGCTTGGAGGTTCAGCCTGCCACCGGGCCTTTGGTCATGTATCAGAATCGTACGCATCAGATCATGACGAAGATGTTGGCCTTGCAAGATAAGACGCCAGCGGCCTACACACAAGGCTACGCAATGGCGGATTATTGGCCGCCGCATTTAGATTGGATTAGTCAGGGAATGTTGTATAGTCTGATTTATAGCAATGCGCATAAAAACGATTTAGTGTGGATGGCCAATCATATGCAGATGTTTACGCATATCGCTTCCTCCTGAAAGTAGACTTCATTCCGGATTTGGCGTACAATATCGGAATGGACTCCGGATTTGGCGTATATATGAAAAACCGTTTGATTTCTCTTTCGCATGATTATAGTTTTTTTCTTTTTGGTGCGCGTGGGGTGGGTAAAAGCACCTTGATCAAGGCAGGATTCTTGGCGGAACACTGTTTCTGGATTGATTTATTGCTGCCGGCAACTGAAAGTCGTTATGCACAAAACCCGGATCTTTTATTTGAAGAAGTGCGCGCTTTGCCAGACGCCATCACCCATATTGTGATTGATGAAGTGCAGAAAGTCCCCAAATTATTAGATGTGGTGCATAGCCTGATTGAGAGCAGTCGCAAGTATTTCATTTTGACGGGATCCTCTGCCCGTAAACTAAAAGCAGGGGGAGCCAATCTCTTGGCGGGGCGAGCGTTTGTCAAAAAGTTGTATCCTTTTTCGTTTATTGAATTAGGTGATCAATTTAAACTGGACCAGGCATTGGCCATGGGGCTGCTGCCCAAAGTGTGGGATTTTAAAGCGCCGCAGGATCAGTGTGATTTTCTGGAAGCGTATGCGTATACGTATTTGAAAGAGGAGGTCTGGGCGGAGCATCTGATTCATAAGCTGGAGCCTTTTCGTAAGTTTCTAGAAGTGGCGGCGCAAAGTAATGGTAAGCTTATCAATTATGCCAATATCGCCCGGGATTGCGGCGTGGATGACAAAACCATCAAGACTTATTTTAGCATTTTAGAGGATACCTGGGTAGGCTTTATGTTGGAGCCTTATCAGCATTCGTTTCGGAAGCGTCTTTCCCAGGCGTCAAAATTTTACTTTTTTGACCTGGGTGTGTCACGGACGCTCGCGCGGACGCATCGTATTCCCTTGCTGCCGCAAACGTTTGCGTATGGTGATTGTTTTGAGCAGTTTATCATTGTGGAGATATATAAGCTGTGCCAGTATTTTCACCCTGACTATCGCTTGGGCTTTCTCCGCACAAAGGATGATCTGGAAATTGATTTGGTGATTCAGCGCCCCGGCCAACCTTTGTTGATGATTGAAATCAAAAGCACCACGCAGATTGACTCATCCATGCTGAGCAATTTAAAGCGTGTGCAAAAAGATTTGCCTGATGCGGAGTATTGTTGTTTCAGCAATGATTCGATTCCTAAAGTCTTTGACCCGGGGATTGCTGCATACCCCTGGCAGGCAGCATTGCGTCAGTTTTTTCTTTAAGATGAGATGCGTTGAAAGCGCAAATCAAAAATCATATGCCCGAGGCCCAGTCCCCGTTTCTCAAACTTGGTGAGCGGACGACCGGCGCGTTCTGCGTAGTGATTTTCCCCTGCGAGATTTTGAAAGAGCGGGCTGTTAGATAGTGTCTCCAGCATATGTTCGGCATAGTTTTGCCAGTCAGTAGCAAGATGAAAAATACCTTGAGGCTTGAGTTTCTGCGCAATCAAACTGGCAAATGCGGGTTGCACAATGCGGCGTTTAAAATGGCGCTTTTTGGGCCAGGGATCAGGGAAAAATAAATGTACCTGGCTGAGAGAGTGGTCGGGGAAAAAATGATGCAGCACTTCAACTGCATCGCATTGCATGACACGGATATTCTGGGCTTGATGTTCGCCGATCAGGTGGAGGAGTCGTCCCACACCCGGGCCATGCACTTCAATGCCGACAAAGAGTTTATCGGGTTCTGCCTGCGCCATTTCGAGGAGGGCATCGCCCATGCCAAAGCCGATTTCTAAGACGATGGTATCATGTGAATTGAGTGTATCTTTGAAATTTTGTGTGTGTGGATCAATGCCAAATTGCGGCCAGAGTAAATCCAGCGCTTCCTGTTGTGCGCGGGTCATGCGGCCTTGGCGGAGGGCGAAACTTTTGATTTGACGTAAATGCATTTAGTGAATCGTCGTTCCATGGGTGAGCAAAGCGGTGAGGACGCGCTTGAGCACTTCATCTGCGCGCTCTTCACCGTATTGGAGTTCGTATTGCTCTTCCAATTCTACGACCCAGCTGGCGCGTTTGACATCAATACTGCCCTCCAGGGAGATTGTCGCTTCTTGCAGATACACAGACAGCGGGCCGTCGCCATCATGATGCCGGGTAATGACTTCATGGGCCAAAGAAACATCACGCTCCATGGTCTGCCATTCGTCAGGAGTGAGTTGGATGGTGGGCTTTAAGTTGGTTTTTTCTGTCTTCATGTGGCCTATTATAGCAAACAAATACGCCAGTTGTCACGTACTTTAATTCTCGCTATGATGGCGTTTGATTTATGAACGCAGGGGAATATGATGGATGTGCGGGTTGATTTTGATTTTACATTAGCAGAGGTGATTCCAGGCCTGGAGGCGTTGCTGCAGCGAGGGTGGGGCTTATTGGCTGATATCAAAGCGCAAGCGCAGCCAGATTATGCTAGTGTGGTGGATCCATTGGCGTTATTTCATGATGCGCTAGGACGCTTCTGGGCGCCGGTGAGTCATTTGAATGCCGTCAAGAATACGCCGGAATTGCGGGAGGTTTATGAGGCAGGGATTGCTTTGTTGACGGTCTATCAAGTGGAGCTGGCTCAGGACCGGGCTTTGTATCAAATTTACGAAAAAATAGCCACCTCAGCAGCATTTAAGCAACTTACAGCCGCACAGCAAAAAGTGATTGAGCATGCTTTGCGAGATTTTCGTCTGGCCGGGGTGGCTTTAAACGATGCCGATCAGGCGCAGTATAAAGCGATTGAAGCAGAGCTCTCAGAGCTTGCTAATACTTTTGATCAGCATGTGATGGATGCGATTGACTCCTACCAATATCATACTGAAGATCGGACTGAGCTCAGGGGTGTTCCTGATCATTTATTACAGCAGGCGAGTGCGCGTGCAGCGCAGCAAAAGCTGCAGGGCTATGTGTTGGGCATCGATGCGCCGACGTATACGGTCATTATGAACTATGCACAGCATCGGCCGTTGCGCCAACGTTTTTATGCGGCCTATGTGACGCGCGCCTCCGAATTGGCTGATCCCCGTTTTGATAATTCAGAGATCATGGTCAAAATCGTGAACCTCAAGCAGAAGCAGGCAGTACTATTAGGGTTTCCAGATTATGCACATTATTCCCTCGCGAATAAAATGGCGCCTTCTGTTGAGGGCGTATTGCAGTTTTTGGAAGATTTAGCGCTCAAAAGCCGGCCCTATGCCAAGACGGAGATGGATGCTTTGCTTAGGTTTGCGCAGCAGCAGGGGTTTGAGGGGCAGTTCGAATCCTGTGATGTCCCATATTATTCTGAACTGCTCAAGCAGGAATTGTTTGGTTTTTCAGAAGAGGCGCTGCGGCCGTACTTCCCGATTTCAAAAGTCTTGCAGCGTTTTTTTGCGGTATTGCAGAATGTCTTCGGCCCGCGTTATCAATTCGTTCCGGTCACCGCCTGGCATCCCGAAGTACAATTTTTTGAAGTGTATGATGAGCAGGATCAGCTGCGCGGCGGTATTTATATGGATCTTTACGCGCGCCCGCAAAAACGTTCCGGTGCCTGGATGGATGATTGTCAGGGGCGCTTATTTAAGCAGGGCTTGACGCAATATCCCATCGCTTTTTTGACCGCGAATTTTCTGGCGCCGGTGCAGGGTCAGGAAGCCTGTTTAACCCATGATGATGTGATTACGCTTTTTCATGAAATGGGGCATGTGCTGCAGCATATTCTCACCCGGGTCGATGAGCCGGATGTCGCCGGCATCAGTGGTGTTGCCTGGGATGCCGTAGAGTTACCCAGTCAATTTATGGAAAATTTCGCCTGGCAAAAAGAGTTCCTCCAGGATTTACCCCCGCATTTAGTGGAGCCGCTCTTGCGCAGCCGTCATTTTCAAGCCCCGCTGCAAATGTTGCGCCAGCTCGAGTTTGCAATTTTTGATCTGCATCTGCATCAGCAGCCGCAATTGAGTCAAGCTTCAGAGATTCAAGATATCCTGAATGCCGTCCGCCAAAAAACCGCGGTGATGCCCGTGCCTGCCTACAATCGTTTCACCCACAGTTTTGGCCATATTTTTGCAGGCGGATATTCAGCCGGTTATTACAGCTACAAGTGGGCAGAAGTCTTGTCCTGCGACGCCTTCGCCCGCTTTGAAGAAGAAGGTATTTTTAATCGTACCGTCGGCCTGCAGTTCTGTGAGACTGTCCTCGCCCTTGGCGGCTCCGTCGATGCCATGGATGTGTTTGTGCAGTTTAGAGGGCGCCTGCCCACGATCGACGCCTTGTTGTGTAGTGCAGGGATGAGCTGATTGCTTTCTGTTTGGAAGCTGTTAAAACTTGAAATGTATTTTTTTATGACATATTTGAGCCGTCACAAATTTTAGGGGTAAGTTTGCGCATTTATGGCGCAAAGTAATATGGCTTTTCTCTAGGGATCGAGAGTGTCTTAATCGAGGAAAAATGTTTAACTGCAATACTCTATTAAACATTTAAGCTCACCAATCGCAAGTATATATTGCAAATAGTATAATGCATTTTCCCTCCTCCCTTTGCGGAGGAGGGCTAGGGTTGAGGGGTTAAATGCAACAATATTTTTTCTCAAACAGCTTGAGTACACTGGAATATTTTATTATTCCAGAACCGCAACACTTCAAACCCTTGTGCTTTTAAATAAGCATCTCTCTTTTCAACCTAGAAAAAGCAGTTGGCACTCCATGGTGTCATCCTCGCGAACGCGGGGATCCAGTCTAATCATGCTACTGCATGTTTTTCTGGGCGGTGAGATTCATAAAACACCTTTCATCAAAAGGCATAGTCTTTATGTTTTTGAGACTGATAGGTCACTTTATTTTGATTTAAATATGAAAAGATCTAATAATATTCTATTTGCATGCAAGATGCAACTTACTTGCCTTTCAATGCCCTGCTGAGCCCCTCCACCCTACCCTCCTCCGCAAAGGGAGGAGGGAAAATACATAGCGCGATCGCCCTGCCTGCAAACCCATCCCCATCTGGCAGTCATGGCGGACACATGATAAGATGTCTGATTCAATTTTGAGAAAGAGGATGTCATGATTCATACTACGGTGGAGTTGAAGATTTTGAATGCGGATTTTTATCAGGAATTTCCATTGCCGGCGTATGCGACGGAAGGGTCTGCGGGGTTGGATTTGCGGGCGGCGGTAACAGAGAGTTTGACGATTATGCCGGGAGAGACGCAACTGATTCCGACGGGGCTGGCGATGCATTTGGCGGATCCGGGCTACGCGGCTTTGATTTTGCCACGTTCGGGCTTGGGGCATAAGCATGGGTTGGTGCTCGGGAATTTGGTGGGGCTGATTGATTCAGATTATCAGGGTGAATTAATGATCTCGTGCTGGAATCGTAGCCAGAATGCGTATACCATGGCGCGTGGCGAACGGATTGCACAATTGATTATTGTGCCGGTGCTGCAGGTGGGGTTTAAACAAGTCACGGAATTTAATGCCTCGACCCGCGAAGCGCAGGGTTTTGGATCAACCGGTCAGGCTTAGGAGGTAAGGATGTTTCGTTTAGCAGTGGATCAAATCCCGACACATGTGTTTCGGACCTATGATATTCGGGGCAATACCCTGACCGATCTGAGTGCCGATCTGGTGCATGATATTGGGTTGGCTTTGGGCTCGGAGGCGCTGAGTCAGGGCGAAAAAACCGTGCTGGTGGCGCGGGATGGGCGTTTGTCGGGGCCGGTTTTATTTGCGGCTTTGAAAGCGGGGTTGCTGGCGACGGGCTGTCATGTGATTGATATTGGAATTGTGCCGAGTCCTTTGCTTTATTTTGCGACCCAGACTTTGCCGACGCATTCGGGGATTATGCTGACGGGAAGCCACAATCCGCGTGATGATAATGGGATCAAAACGGTGATTGCCGGGAAGACCCTGACTGAAGATCAGGTGCAGGGTATTTTGCGCCGGATTCAAGCCCGTAATATTGTGACGGGTCAGGGGCAGGAATCTCAATATGTGGGCATTGTGCAGGATTATATTCAAGATGTAAGTCAGCGTTTTCAGTTTAAGAAAAAACTCAAAGTCGTGGTGGATGCGGGTAATGGCATGGGCGCAATTGTCGCGCCAGAATTATATGAGAAGATGGGCTGTGAGGTGATTCCCCTCTTTTGCGAAGTAGATGGGCATTTCCCCAATCATCATCCAGACCCCAGTAAACCCGAGAATCTTGCGGTATTGATCGCCAAAGTAAAAGAATTAAAAGCCGATGTAGGCCTGGCTTTTGACGGAGATGCGGATCGCCTGGGCGTGATTACGCCTTCGGGCAAAATGATTTATCCAGATCGCCAATTGATGTTGTTTGCACGCGCGGCGTTGCAGCGCAATCCGGGGCGTAAAGTCGTGTTTGATGTCAAATGCTCGAAACTTTTAGGCGAGGTGATTACGGCAGCAGGCGGCGTGCCGGTTTTGTATAAAACAGGACACTCGCTGATTAAGAAGAAAATGCTGGAAGACAATGCGATTTTGGCTGGCGAAATGAGCGGGCATATTTTCTTCCGCGAAAACTGGTATGGCTTTGATGATGGCGTGTATTCTGGCATGCGGCTGCTGGAGATTCTGGCGGAAAGCGATCAGAATTTGGATGAGATTTTTGCGACGATTCCGGATAGCATCAGTACGCCTGAATTAAATGTGATGATTCCCGATGCTGAAAAATATGCCTATTTGGACACCCTGAAGCAGCATGTGAATTTTCCCGATGCTAAAATTGTGACCATCGATGGCTTGCGGATTGAGTTTGCGGATGGCTGGGGCCTGGTGCGTTGTTCAAACACCACGCCGATGTTGACCCTGCGTTTTGAGGCTAAAGATGAGGCTGCTTTGCAAAAAATCATGCAGCAATTTAAAGCACTTATGTTAAAATACAAGCCTGATCTTAAAGTGGATTTTTAATGGTGAAGAAGCAAGCTTCTATGGTGGTGATTGCTGCGTTTTGTAGTGATTTAACGCTGTGGAATGCGATTTTGGAAAGTAGTCTGGAAACCTCGCTCAGCCTGGTTCAAAGCGCTTTGAATGAGCAAGGTGATCACTTTCATTTTCAAATTGAAGTGAAGGGCGAGTGGCAGCATATGGCCAAGTTTGAACTGGCTTTGCAGGCGCAGCGCAAGACTTTGCAGGAGCCAGCGGTTCTGCAGTGGATGCGGAGCGAGCCCATGACGACGCTGCAGCACTATCTGCCCTATCAGGTGGAGGTGACCTCCCCGCTGAATTTGGAAGCGATCAGTGCCATCAGCTATTTTTTTAATTCAAAAGAGATGATCATCAAAACGCTGCGTGTTGAGACCTATGCGCAAGCTAAAACGCGAGTTCCCCTGCAGGCGGTGTATCTCACAGTGTGGTTGCCGCTGGAGGAAAATTTGCCTGAATTGCGTGAAAATTTTATGATCCTCTGTGATGAATATAATCTAGATGCTTTGTTTGAGCTGGAAAGGATCTAATGCTGGAATACTGTATCGGCTTGATGAGTGGGACTTCCATGGACGGCATCGATGCCGCTTTGTTGCAGACGGATGGTGAGGATCAGATCATCGCGCTGGGGCATGTGCATCTGCCCTATACGTCAGACGTGGTAGATACTTTAAAAGCGGCTGAAAAAATGGCGCGTATGGAGAAAACGGATCTGGCATCAGTGATCGCGCTTTCTACCCGTTTACATGTCAAAGCGGTACAGCGTCTGCTCGAGGTGACGGGGCATCGCGCAGCAGAGATTCGGGTCATCGGCTATCATGGGCAGACTTTATTTCATGATGCTGCACAGCGGATCAGTATACAGATTGGCGATGGAGCGCTCTTGGCCCAACTGACGGGCATCACGGTAGTCAATGATTTTCGGCAGGCGGATCTGGCAGCAGGCGGACAGGGTGCGCCTTTTGCCCCGCTGTATCATCAGTGTTTGGCGCGGCGGGATCAGATCTTGCCGCTGGCAGTGGTGAATTGCGGTGGAATTGCCAATATTTCCCTGATTAAAAATGCGCGCTTGGAGGGCTTAAGTGGCTTTGATACCGGCCCTGGCAACGGCCTGATTGATGCCTGGGTCAAGCGCTGTACTGCCGGACGTGAGCGTATGGATCGTGATGGGCAGTATGGTCTGCGCGGAGTGGTGCATCCTGCGGTTTTAGCGGCTTTATTTGCAGAGGCACTGCTGAAACAGGGCCAAAACTATTTTGATCTCAAACCCCCTAAATCTTTGGATATTCGCGATATGCAGTTGATTGCAGCTTTAGATCCCCTCAGTTTAGAGGATGGCTGTGCCACCCTGGAGGCCTTTACCGCTGAGGCCATTGTGCGGAGTCTCGACTGGGTGGAGGGGCCGCAAGATGAGATCCCTCGGCATTGGGTATTGGCGGGAGGTGGCTGGTACAATCCGGTGATTCGGGGTGAGCTCACTCAGCGGCTGCAGGCGCGTTTAGGTGCAGATGTCCTGATTCAAACCGCGGATGAAATGGGTTGGAACAGTCAAGCTTTGGAGGCGCAGATTTTTGCCCACTTTGCCTTGCGTCGTCTTAAGGATTTACCCCTCACCGTGCCTGGGACAACAGGTGTCTCCAAGCCCGTGACGGGCGGGGTGATTTATCCGGTTTAAAACGGCTGCGTCACGGCGAGGAATACGATCAGAATCAATAGCACCGTGGGAATCTCGTTGAAAAAGCGGTAAAAGCGTTGGGAGTGAAGATTGTGGCCGGTTTTAAAGCGTTCAAGACAGAGGCCGCAATAAAAGTGAAAGCAGAGTAAAAGCAAGACCAAAAAGAGCTTCAGCCAGAGCCAGCCCAGATGTGGCATCCCTTGAAAGACATACCAGCTCATCAGGCCCATGCCGGTGCCGATTGTGAGCACCATCGCCGGCATCATGATGTACCAGTAGAGTTTGTGTTCCATGATTTGCAACTGGGCCTTGACGGCATCATGTTCGCTCATAGCGTGATAGACAAAAAGGCGCGGCAGATAAAACAGGCCTGCGAACCAGCAGATGACAGCGATGAGATGGAGGGCGATCAGATAAGGCATGGGCGATTTTTCATAATGTGGGTTTCTTGGTATCATAGCGCTTCTCCATTTTTTTACAAGGGATGTATGGCACGGTATGCGATCGGTGATATTCAGGGATGTTTTCAAACCTTGCAGGCTTTGTTGGCTAAACTTCGCGTTGATCCTCGGCAGGACGAACTATGGCTGGTGGGGGATCTGGTCAATCGCGGGCCGCAGTCGCTGGAAACGCTGCGCTTTTTAAAAGCCTTGGGAGACTGCACGCATATCGTGCTCGGCAATCATGATCTGCATCTGCTTGCGCTTCACTATGGTGTGCGCGCGCCGTATGCGGATGACACCCTGGATGCGATTCTACAGGCGCCGGATCGAGTGGAACTGATGGATTGGTTACGGCAGCAACCTTTGATCTACGCAGCGGCGCCGTATGTGATGGTTCATGCTGGGGTCTGTCCTAGTTGGACACTGGCCCAAGCTTTGGCGTTGGGGCAGGAAGTATCCGACCAATTACGCGGTCCGCAGATTGTTGCGTTTCTGAAAAATATGTACGGCAATGAGCCGGATCACTGGTCGCCTGATTTAAGCGGCATGGCGCGTTTGCGCGTGATTACCAATTATTTAACGCGCATGCGTTTTTGTACGGCAGCGGGGCAGTTACGCATGGATAAAAAAACTTCTCCTCTCGATTGCCCAGCGGATGGAATGCCTTGGTTTAAAGTGCCGGGACGCCAGATTCAAACGCCGATCATTTTTGGGCATTGGTCCGCTTTGCAGGGGGAGACGCAGACAGCCCAGGTTTTTGCCTTGGATACCGGAGTCGTCTGGGGGGGCAGGTTGACGGCCATGAATTTAGAAACAGGAGAGCGCACGCACCAGCAGGCGATCGATACAGCGTAGACTGGAAAAAAAGAATTCATGCCGGCTGAAGGCGACATTGCGCACCGCGGGAGTCAGCCACAACGCCTGCGTGCCGCTGATCGCCGCCGCGAGAATGCCGGTGAGGAGGCGGTCATCGATCATGAGGACTTCGTTGGTCTGGCAATGCGCCAGCGCAGCAATGGTGTTCAGGCCATCTGGATACGGTTTTTTGGCGACATCTTTGATAAAGTGGATCGTGGGGAAGTGGTTTTTGAGATAGGCTTCCCGTGCAGAAAAAGGCTTATTGGAAAGTAGAAAAATTTGTCCCTTCCAGGCATCGCATAGCGCGTGGAGCCAGGCTTCGATCGCAGGCAGGGGGGCAATGTCTCCATGCGGAGAGAGTACGCCGTCAAAGTCTAAAGCCAGAGCTTTAATCTGCAATTGGTCTAAGCGCGCGGCGTTGAGTTGCGTGACCGTTTGTATTTGTTGGGTTAATTTTAAAAAAGGCGTCAGGGTATGGCGATGGTGCCAGGTTTGTTTCAGGGTATAGGCAAAGCGCATATTCACAAGGGGCTGAAAATCTCGTATGATCAGTCTACCATTAAATCAATATGATCACACTATGGAAGAGAATCGCCGCAATCCCGATGCCCTATTACTGCTGGCGCAGGCCGAAGAAGAAAAAGAATCCAAAGAGGGGAAGCTGAAGATTTTCCTGGGCGCTGCGCCGGGCGTGGGGAAAACCTTCTCGATGCTGCAAGAGGCCATGATCAAGAAAAATCAGGGCGTGGATGTGGTGGTGGGCCTGGCAGAAACCCATGGTCGCCATGATACCGGCCAGGTGTTAACGGGCTTAGAAATTTTGCCTAAAAAAAATATCGATTACAAAGGCCAGGTCTTGCAGGAGTTTGATCTGGATGGCGCTATTGCGCGGAAGCCGCAACTGATTCTCGTCGATGAAGCGGCGCACACCAATGCGCCCAACTGTCGGCATACCAAGCGTTGGCAGGATATTCAAGAGCTGTTGGATCGCGGTATCAATGTGTACACGACGTTGAATATTCAGCATTTGGAAAGTCTAAATGATGTGGTGCAGCAGATTACCGGTATTCGCGTGCGCGAAACGCTGCCGGATTCTGTGCTCGAGCAGGCGGAAATTGAGTTGGTGGATCTGCCGCCGGATGATCTGCTCAAGCGTTTGGCCGAAGGAAAGATTTATTTTAAGGAGCAGGCCAAGCTCGCGATCCAGCATTTTTTCAAAAAAAGTAATCTAACCGCATTGCGAGAGTTGGCGTTGCGGACGGTGGCCGAACAGGTCAATATGGATGTGATGACGGAGCGCAAGTTCCAGTCCGTGCAGGAAACCTGGCCGACGGCGGAAAAACTCCTGATCTGCGTGGGGCCGGGCGAGGGTTCGGCGAAGTTGATTCGTTCGGCGAAGCGTCTGGCGAATAATTTGCATGCGGATTGGATGGCAGTGTATGTTGATGCGCAGAAGCTGGGGATTACGCAGAAACAGCGGGATAGTGTTAGCCAGAATCTTCGTCTCGCGGAGCAGTTAGGTGCGGAGACGCTGGTGGTCGGCGGTGATGATCTGGTCAAAGAAATTTTGCGCGTGGCGCGGGAGCGGAATGTCACCAAAATCGTCATCAGTAAGCAGATCAAGCCGAGTTGGAAAACACGTTTGAAAGGCAGTTTGGTGGATCAGTTGGTGCGAGATAGCGATGAGATTGATATTTACGTGATTCGTGCTGAAGATGAGGCGAGCAAAACAGCCCCGGTAGAAGAAGAGCGCGTCAAAATTCATCAGGATTGGTCGAGTTATGGCTGGGCTTTGCTGGCGATTGCGATTTGTACGGGTATTGATTTTTTGATTCATCCCTATTTTGCGGTGTCGAATATCATCATGGTTTATTTGTTGGGTCTGGTGATTGTGGCGGGATTCGGGCGTTATGGCCCGTCTTTGTTTGCCTCAGTGTTGAGTGTTTTGAGTTTATCTTTCTTTTTTGTGCCAACGTCAATTTTTGATTTTTCCTCGAGTGATATGCAGTATTTATTCACCTTTTTTGTGATGTTGATTGTGGGTGGGGTGATCAGTTATCTCACCATCAAAGTGCGGCAACAGGCTGAGCGAGCGCGGCAGCGAGAAAAACGCACCTATGCGATCCTTGCTTTGACCAAACAGCTGGCGAGCCATCGCGGGCTCGATGAATTGCTGGATATTGCCACGCGTCAGATTGCAGAGGTGTTTGATAGTGAGGTGCTGGCGATTTTACCGCAAGAGGGCGTCTTGCATGTTGAGTCTGGGTTTCCGCAAAAAACCGTGCTGGAAGAAAAGGATCTATCTGTAGCGCGCTGGGCCTTTGATATGGGGCAAACAGCTGGCAAGGGCACGAATACGCTGCCGCATTCGGATGCCATTTATTTTCCACTGCTGGGAGTTAAGGGCACAGTAGGAGTGCTTCGTGTTAAGCCGCTTGAGAATTCGCGCCTGTTTGATGTCGATCAAATGGAAACTTTAAAAGCATTTGTGAATCAAACAGCGCTAACCGTTGAGGTGGATCATTTGCAAAAAGTGTGATGCTTGAATTCATGCGCTGATGTGTCGTCCTTGCGCACGCGGATGACACAGATTCGTCGTCCTGAATGCTGCGCATTATCAGGACGACGATCAGCCTACCGCGTAACATGAGTTATTTATCTCAAAAAAATTATTTTAGTTTTTTCTCTTTGTAGAGCACATGTTTTCTGACAACGGGATCATATTTCTTGACTTCCATTTTATCAGGTGTGTTCTGTTTATTTTTGGTGGTGGTGTAGAAGTGACCTGTGTCTGCAGTCGATTCTAACTTGATTTGTTCTACTTTACCTTTCTTTGCCATTTGTAAGCTCCTTAAACTTTGATGCCGTCAGCGCGCATTTTCACTAATGCTGCATCAATGCCGAGTTTGTCGATAATGCGCATGCCGTGACTGGAAACACGTAATTTAATATAGCGGTTTTCAGATTCTACCCAAAAGCGATGGGAGTGAAGGTTTGGCAGAAAGCGACGACGATTTCTGTTGTTAGCATGAGAAACGGTGTTCCCGGTAATTGGCCCTTTGCCAGTCATTTCACAAATACGTGACATGGTGTTATTCCTTATTCAAAAGCAAATTTGAGGCTGAATTCTACCAAGGTTTTTGATGAATTGCAACGGATATTTTTGCTATTTGAAAATATGCGGTATAATCACCCTTTAAATTTTATGATGCATAGGCAGGAGCAAGGTAAGCATGATCGATCCAAAATTATTAAGAGGCCAGCTGGCGTTGGTGAAGGCCGGACTGGCAAAGCGTGGCACGCATATCAAGCCCGAGTTTGAAGCCTTAGAGGCGCAGCGTAAGACCGTACAGTCTGCTTTTGAAAATGCCCAGGCGGAAAAAAATCAAATTGCGCGCGAGATTGGTCAGGCTAAAAGTAAGGGCGAGAATGCCGATGTTTTGTTGGCAAAAGCAGAAGAAATAAAACAGCGTCTGGATGAATTGCAGCGTGAGTTTGCAAGTTTGGATCAAGAGATCGAGGCCATTTTGCTGAGCCTACCCAATCTACCGCATGAATCCACGCCAGTTGGCAAAGATGAAAGCGAAAATGTAGAAGTGCGACGCGTCGGAACGCCACGTGTCTTTGATTTTAAGCCGAAAGATCATGCGGATCTGGGCGCAGCATTGGGGCTGATGGATTTTGATACTGCAGCGAAATTATCGGGTGCGCGGTTTGTAGTCCTGCGTCGTCAGCTTGCAAGTCTGCAACGCGCCTTGATTCAGCTGATGCTCGATACCCACACGCGGGAGCATGGCTATCAGGAAATGTATGTGCCCTATCTCGTCAAAGATACGGCGTTTTTTGGGACGGGGCAGCTGCCGAAGTTTGCCGATGATTTTTTTAAAACGCGTGAGCCCTTTGCGTTAAATCTGATTCCCACCGCAGAAGTCTCCCTGACCAATACCGTGAGCGAGATGATTTTGGATGAAGCACAATTACCTTGGAAGTTAACTGCGCATACGCCGTGTTTTCGTAGTGAGGCGGGCAGTTATGGGCGGGATACCAAAGGCATGATTCGGCAGCATCAGTTTGAAAAAGTCGAGCTTGTGCAGATTGTGCATCCCGAGCACTCCTTTGCAGCGTTGGAGGAGTTGCGTGGCCATGCGGAAATCATTCTGCAAAAATTAGGCCTACCCTATCGTGTTATGGCTTTGTGTACAGGTGATATGGGTTTTTGTGCTGCAAAAACCTATGATCTCGAAGTATGGCTACCTTCGCAAAATACCTATCGTGAGATTTCATCCTGCAGCAATTGTACGGATTTTCAAGCACGGAGAATGAAGGCGCGCTTTAAAGACAGCAAAACCGGTAAAAATGAACTCGTACATACTTTAAATGGATCAGGTCTCGCCGTGGGTAGAACGTTGGTGGCCATTCTAGAAAACTATCAAAATGGCGACGGAAGCATTACTATTCCTGAGGTTTTACATCGGTATCTGGATTTTAAAGTTATTAATTTATAATATTTTTATTGATCTTCTCTATGAAATCGCGTAATATCAAATTCATTTTATTTTGATTGGTTTAATTTATGGCCTGTAGTGCAAGTGTTGTTGTGAATAAAACGAATGCAGGTGTGGAAATTCACCCGCTTCAAGATCGTGTTTTTCATGCTTCTTTTGATTTTTGTGGTGACTCAGAGTTTATGGGGCCTTCTGAACTGGGCGAGCCTATCAAAAATTTTATTGCAGCACTGCAGCATTCTTTGAGGTATTGTCCTTTAGATGGAGGTACGACTTTAAGTGGTGCCTTGGTCTTGCCGCCTGAAAATGAAACTTCCGTAGAGCAAACTGTTTTTTTGTTTAATCTGGGAGATTCGAGTACTTCTATTTATTCACCTGACAAAATAGAAGCTACTGCGCCACATCTTCCTCCTTTAGATCGTCGCTATGAGCCGGTTGATAAAAAGTATATGGTCTTTATTCAAGGGGGGGGCGGTCAAAAATTCAAAATTCCATTGGGGGGTTGTCAGTGGCGAATCATAAAAGATTTTTGTTATGAGCTGAGCTTTGAGCCGCAGGTTTCTTTTGAAACGTGTCGCAC
>CAMARA010000021.1 GCA_945860585.1 Francisella tularensis subsp. holarctica
TTCTATTTGGGCTGCGGTCGACATGAGCTTAAGAGCAACTATAGTTTTCTAGCACAAATCAAAATTAAATTCAACCCACCGTTTGAGCGCTATGTGAGCATTTTATGCATATTCGCCGAAATTACGCGCTTTTCAAACCCCGCTTACAACTGGCTTGAGAGAAAGAATCATGGCCTGAACCTGAGCTTTAAACATAACTTTACACTCATCATCAGCAAGATCTGCTTGCTGAACAATCCTCATATCCTCAGTCGATACGACACTTGAAAATAATTCTGCAGCTTGCGTAATAGCACCCGCGTCATACAATCCTCTACATAAAGCTAATTTTTCATGCAGATCCTGCGGCGCCATCGCAATCAACTCTTTACCAGTCAGGGATTGAAGCTGTGCTGAAGTCATGTCACGAAGTAAAGTGCTTGCAAATAATTCTTGCGCCCTTATGAAATACACATTATTAGATGGATAACAAGCCCCTGCGCTGCATAGTTTTTTACACAAATCTAATCGCATATCAAAATTATTCTGCGTAATCTGAACCAGTTCGGCAACACTCAAAAATAGCAACTGTCGCTCAAATAAACCCTCCACCAATAAACATGAAAACAGCTCGACTGCCTTAGCAACACGCCCATCTCTCAATAATATTTGGCATGTAGGCAGCATTCGAGCACCAGGATGACGAGCAAACGCAGTCAACTGTGCTGCAGAAAAATCTAGAAGCACATTACCGAGATAAGGATAGCCCTCGAGCAATTGATATGCGGCATCAAATGATCTAGCATTAAGCAGCTCCTGATATGATGAGCGAGCAAGCTCCATAAACATTTCGTCTGTAAAATTATGAGTAGGATCTTGAACCTGCACTGCTGCTCGACGCCGCCTTGCACGTGCAATCAAAATTTCAGATAGGGCTTCAAGCTTACCCAGATTTGATAAAGGAGACCGATCCTCATCTTCGAGAAAACGCCTCAGCGCCCCCATCCCTTCTGTCCTCACAAAAAAGTACGGGAACCCATTTATCTTTGAACGCAAGTATGCCAGAGCCACGATATTTATTCATAATTTAAATCTATAATGTCATATTATAATATTTTTACATACAAAATGCAAGTATCGCGGATAAGTTACATCCACCATTACGCTTTCACTTGTCAAAAACCCGCAGTCGTTTTAAGATGGGGACTGAATTTTATCAATGAAGGAAAAAATATGTCTTTGATCTCCCTCCGCCAATTACTGGATCATGCTGCAGAACATACCTACGGCATTCCGGCGTTTAATGTGAATAATCTGGAACAAGTGCGGGCGGTGATGGAGGCTGCGCTTGAGGTGGATAGCCCTGTGATTCTGCAGGCGTCCGCAGGAGCGCGCAAATATGCGGGTTCGACGTTTATTCGGCATCTGATTTTAGCGGCGGCGGAAGAATTTCCCTTTTTGCCGATTGTGATGCATCAGGATCATGGGGCGTCGCCGGATGTCTGCTTCCGCTCGATTCAGAATGGCTTTTCGTCGGTGATGATGGATGGCTCGTTGATGGCGGATGCGAAAACTCCGGCGACGTATGAATACAATGTCAATGTCACCCGCGATGTGGTCAAACTGGCGCATGCCTGTGGCGTGTCGGTTGAGGGTGAGCTGGGCTGTCTTGGCTCACTTGAAACTGGTAAAGCAGGCGAAGAAGATGGCTCCGGCGCGGATTGTGTGTTGGATCACAGCCAAATGTTGACTGATCCTGAAGAGGCGGCGGATTTTGTCAAACAAACGCAAGTCGATGCGTTGGCGATTGCGGTTGGGACAAGTCACGGCGCGTATAAATTCTCCCGCCCTCCAACAGGCGATATTCTGGCAATCAATCAGGTTAAGGCGATTCATGCGCGCATTCCCAAAACCCATTTGGTGATGCATGGCTCCTCTTCAGTTCCGCAGGATTGGCTTAAAATCATCAATGAATTCGGCGGCCAAATCGGTGAGACCTATGGCGTACCGGTCTCTGAAATTCAAGAAGCCATCAAACACGGCGTGCGCAAAATCAATATTGACACCGATCTGCGCCTGGCTGCAACCGGAGCGATTCGCCGCTTCTTTGGCGAACATCCTGCTGAATTTGATCCACGCTCCTACAACAAAGTCGCCAAAGAAGCGATGAAGTCGATCTGCAAAGCACGCTTCGAACAATTTGGTTCTGCCGGTCATGCCAGCAAAATTAAAGCGATCAGCTTAGAGAAGATGGCGGAACGGTATCAGAAAGGTGCGCTATAAGCTCACCTCCACCCCAACCCTCCCCCGTCGAGGGGGAGGGGGTTATAAGCCTACATGCAGTGCTTTCAGACGCACATAATTCTGTGCACTGACTTGCAAAAACGCCCGCTCGTCAGCCGTCAGCGGGCGGATTTTTTTAACCGGATTGCCGAGCCATAAAAAGCCGGACTCCAGAATTTTCCCTGGTGGTACAAGGCTTCCTGCGCCGAGGAAAACTTCATCTTCCAGGATCACGCCATCCAACACAATCGAGCCCATGCCGATCAAACAGAGATTGCCGATCGTGCAGCCATGCAAAATCACGCCATGGC
The DNA here is from genome assembly GCA_945860585.1 of Francisella tularensis subsp. holarctica. GTDB lineage: Bacteria > Pseudomonadota > Gammaproteobacteria > Francisellales > CACEW01 > JAJZUD01. The sequence continues at coordinate 2,574 of CAMARA010000021.1, forward strand.
CGACTGTGACATCCGTGCCGATATGCAAGGGAAATCCATCTGGATGCTGCGTGCTTTTTTGCGAAGTATGTAAAATCGAACCATCCTGGATATTACTGCGCGCCCCAATGTGAATCGGCAGCAAATCGCCGCGAATGGAAACACAAGGCCAGACCGACACCTCATCGCCCAACACCACTTGCCCCGAGACCACGGCTGACGCATCGACAAATACATTTTCACCCAAAACAGGCACGCCATTTGGAAGAGCACGCAGGGCTGACATTACAAGGCGTCCAGAACTTCTTGCATGCGTTTTTCCGAAAAAATCCGCCCCAGCAATTGCGATTTTTCAAATACCATATTGCGTTGAAAAAACTTTTCGATCTCCGGATCTTTGGCCCGCAGCTTTTGCGTATAATTAATCAGCTTGATGACGAGATCACTATTCAGGGTCTGCATTTTATGAATGATATACAGCATATACGCCGCCGGCAATTGATTCACAGTATAGATCATATCCTTTTCATCAATATTCTTTGCATCAATCGTACTCAATCGATCCAGAAAAGATTGTACCGCCTCAATTTCTTCAGGCGTCAGGGGAGGATTGTTTTTTTCCAGCTTTTCCAGATTAATCAAAATATCATTGATTAACGGATTTTTAAAAGACTGCCAGTGTTTAATAATATCATCGATCAATGCCATACTATACATGCCTTAAATCAAAAATGAACACCTCTATTACACCACAAAAGTCAAAAATCTACAATCCCCGATCCAAATGAGAACAAATATCCGCTGCACTCAATACGGCCCTGTCAAAAGGCCGATGTAACTCTGGGCACCATGCACTCTCCGCTAAAAAAGAATCCTCTGCCTCACGAAAGCGGCTCTGAAGAGATTCGCCAAAAAATTGCTGTAAGACAAATTCTGATACCTGCACACTTTTCCTATCGTATACAAAGGGAAAAAGCGAGTTGAGCAAATCAAGATTGTTAAAGCAATCTGTCCAACTGGTTAATTGAAGGAAAACTTTCAGCAACAACCACGACTCCATTTCGAGCGCCTGAGGTTGCGCTTGTAAATAGTCGTAAATTATCCAGACTAATTCTTGTCGCCATCGATTCACCACCCACGCTGCCTCCTCCTCCGTCGCACAGCTCACAATCAATGTCCCGGGATGAGAAGCGAGCTGAATTTCAACCGGGATCGCTTGTGTCGCTTGCCATCGCAAAAACACGTCCCGTCGCATATGAAAAAGGTGAGCCCCTTCTCCACGCTGAAAAGGAACGATAACTGACAAGGCCGTGCCGGGGGCCATCGCCTCAACAACACGAGTCATTTTATTCTGAAGAATTGTTGCTTCAGGAACAGACTCACAGATAAGCGTCATCCACGCAGGCCGTTCAGGATGAGATTCGAAAACATATGAAATGTCACTGGACTCTAATTCCTCCATCAGCTCATAGCGAGAGGGTATCTCACGCACTTGATGATCACCCGCAAAACTTACAGGCCGCCGCATAGCAGGGCACGGACGCTGCTGCATAAACTCCATCTCTATGACACGTACCAGCATCATCGTCATCAAGGTGATCATCAGTTTGATCAGAAGCTCACTCACCGCACGTCCCTCTTCGTTTCAAGCTGAGCTTCAATTAAAACATAAAAATTACAGGTGGACAATTGAAGAAATGCCTCACTCAGCGTATCATCCTCTTTATGCATACTTCTTACTTAATTCTGTTATTTCTCAGCGGCAGCGCTTTTGTGGCGGGCTTAGTCGATACCATCGCAGGCGGCGGCGGGCTGATTGCTTTGCCGGCGATTTTGGCTGCGGGGTTACCTCCTAGTTTTGCCCTGGGCACTAATAAATTTCAGGCGACTTGCGGCGTTATGATGGCAACTTGGCGCTTTGCACGGCGCGGCCACTTCAAATTGCGTGAGTCCTTAGTCGGCGTCGCTGCGTGTATCATCGGCGCCAGCGTTGGCACGGTGAGTGTGTTATGGATCAATAGTCAGTGGCTGGAAAAAATACTGCCCTTTTTATTGCTGCTGGTTTTACTCTATACTTTGTTTTCCCCGCGCGTTTCGCCACATGATACCCACCACCGCATGCAGCCGCTGCTGTTTTTTATCAGCTTTGGATTATTACTGGGATTTTATGATGGGTTTCTCGGGCCTGGCACGGGTTCATTCTGGGTGGTGGCGCTGATCTCACTCCTGGGTTTTAATCTCAAAAAAGCGACGATGCATGCGAAAATTTACAATCTGACCAGCAATCTTATCGCCCTCATCTGGTTTATCAATGCCGGAAAAGTAGTGTATCTGGTGGCGATCATCATGGCCATTGGCCAAATGTGCGGCGCGTATGTCGGTGCGCATCTGGTTATGAAAAAAGGCGTTGACTTTATTCGCCCGGTGTTTATTTTGATGGTCAGTGTTATGCTAATTGTGCTTATCAAAAAATATTGGTTTTAAATGCGCTTTAAACTCGAACAGTGGAATCCTCTGCTGATCCTCAGCCTGGCGTCCTACTTGATCCTGACCCGCAATCCCCACACGCTGTTTTTTGCCACAAATGCTGATTTGCTGTATTTTGAGACGCTCTATCAAGGACTGTTTTTGCAGCATCAGCCTCTTCATTTTTTTCTGCTGATGGCGGCACCGGATTGGCTCCAGATGCTGTTTTATTTTACACTGCGTCTGTTTTTAAATATGCTGCACACTTTAATTATCTTGCCGATTCTGTCCCTCTGGCTGTTTTATTTTTTATTCATGAAAGTGGTACAGCTCATCTGCACGCGCCCATGCGAACGCAGGCTGTATCAAGGATCGGTCTTACTCGGCATCAGCTTATTGGCGTGGACTCCTTTCTGGACAATGGATTCGCTGGATCAGGCGTTGGGATTTCAGGATCATTTTTTTAATAGTGCCATCATGGGACTGCTGGGACTCTGGCTGCTGCTGCGCATTTTACTCACGCAAACGCACCAGCGGCTGCTCTTCCCAACCCTAGGACTCACTGTTTTTATCACCACGACCAGCGACCCTTCTTATCTAACTTGCTTTGATCTGCCGGCACTCTGCAGTCTGGCGATTTTTTATGTTTATCTGCCTGAGCTACGCAAAAAAATCCGCCCCTGCCTCCTCCTGATCGGGATTACAGGAATGCTCGGCTTCCTGCTGTTGCGCCAACTGTCGCATCTCGGCCTGAACATCAATTACAATCATTTTATTAATCCCCAGCAGCGTGACCTTGCAGTGATGTTCAGCCAAATCGAGCGCGGGCTCGTGTTTTTTCTGCTCCACAATAATGCCCTGTTTCTGCTCTGGATTGGATCATTGTTTTTCTTGTTTAAAATGAACTTCCAGCAGCGAGGGCTCAGCTTCATCCGCATTTTTTTGCTTAGTTTGTTCATCATTAGTTTTGCTACACTGTTTCTGCTGGATCCCGATATTGATCCGACAACCAGCAATCGCATTCTTGAGCAACTCTTTTTTACGCATAATAGCACAGTGGTTTACCTGCCGCTCTTTTTTATGAGCGTGCCCATCCTGGCAAAATACGCTACGTCAACACTGCAAAAACAGCTTGCTCGCTATTTTAAAAGTATGATCCTGCTATTCCAGATCGCGCTTTTTTTCCTGATCTCACCGCTGTTTTCGCTCAGCACGCTATTTGGCAATCCGGCGCAAAACTGGCCCTGGGTTGCCTGCATTCAAAGCGCGCAGCAACAATATGGTTTAAAACAAGGCATCAGTGATTATTGGGTCAGTCGACCGGTCACGCTTTACACGGGGCTGCCCATGGTGCAGGTGGATAAAGATTTACGCCCCTCTTATTGGCTTACTGACATTGCCACCCTCCAAGCAAAAACGGCTGATTTTGTCATTACTGATACCCAGTTTCTCAATCGCAGTGTAGTCATACAACATTATGGTACTCCGGCCACGATCGTGAGCTGTCCTTTTAATGGCGCACTCCAGCTGCAATTATTGATTTATCCGCAAGGCATTGCCGTCAATCCTACGGCAGAACTACCCAGCGGCACTCCACTGACGCTAACCGTGAAATAAAAAGATTTACTTTTAAATTAACTTTATGCATGATGGCCTGAGTAAATAAATTAAGGAGTCACATATGCTTCGCCCCCCGGGCCTGCATAGATCAATTTGCGTTGGAAGGAGCCCGGCGCAAGATGAGGCTGCAGCCTTACATCAAGCGGCCCATACTTATGCGGATGGGCAACTTGAAGCAGGATTAATTTCACCCGCACAACGCCGGCAAATCAATACTGTGCTGGATGGGATGACACGCGGCAGCAATAAACTTAATCCCAGGAAAATGGCAGAAACGATTTCCTCTCTTATTATCCAGCCGTTTAGCGCTCCTTTACCCAGTCATTGCAGCGCAGGATACAAAGGCCCTTTTCAACATGCCTTTGATCGTGATCCGCCACCCCCTCCGGCTGCGGCCATTCTGGCCTGCTAGGAACGCGTACACAGAACGCGTACACACGATTGACAAACCAGGCAAAGCTTTTTATGATGAGTAAGTTATTTTAATAAACTAATAAAAGGACGATAATACTCATGAATAAAAAAATAATCTGCCTGGCGGTTGCCATTGGATTAGGGGTTACAGCCTGTGCAAATGCAACATTTTTCAGCCCCTCCCTGAAAACAGAAATGGACAAAGTCAGCTATGCAATTGGTTTTGATATCGGCAATGGCTTTAAAACCCAAGGTATCAATGTCGAAGCGGATCAATTCCAAGCTGGGGTGCAAGATGGTTTGAACGGTAAAACACCGGCCATGACTCCTGCGGATATGCAAGCAACCTTGATGGCCTATCAAAAAACCATGATGCAACAAGCGATGGAAAAACAACAGACTTTGGCAACAACCAATGCTACTGCCAGCCAAGCGTATCTGACCAAAATTGCTGCTGAACCGGGCGTGAAACAATTGGCACCTGGTTTATACTATCAAGTATTGACAGCAGGCACTGGCAAAATGCCTACCGCGAAACAAGTGGTCACCGTTAATTATGAAGGCACTTTGCCAGATGGCACCGTGTTTGATAGCTCTTACAAACGTGGTCAACCCGCCAGCTTCCAACTGAATCAAGTGATTCCAGGCTGGACGCAAGCCCTCGAAAAAATGCCAGTCGGCTCCACCTGGATGGTGTATATGTCGTCCGATTTAGCTTATGGTGCCAATGCACCTCAAGTGATTGGCCCCAATCAGGCACTGACGTTTAAAATCAACTTAATTTCGATTGGCGTGCCGAAAGCCGCTAGCCATAGTTAAGTTTAAAAATCATGAAAAGGCCCGTTCATTCGGGCTTTTTTTTAGGAGACCAGAATGCGCAAAACCATGCTAACTATTTTTACCACTGCGATCATCTGCATTGCGAGTTGTGCGGGCGTGTATTGGTGGTATACGGCACCGAATTCCAGCAATGCGCCGCATCTGATCAATCAAATTAGTCATGGCAATTTAACCGTTTTGAATCAATTTAACGCCATCGGCAATTTAGAAGGGTATGTGGTTCAATCCACCCAAGACAGCAGCCAAAGCATTATTTACATGGATAATCAGCAGCACTACCTGATCTCCGGCACCGTGATTGCGGCAGACGGCAGTGATATTTCTGCACAAAACTATCAAACCTATATTGCACCGCAATCCGCTTCTGTGGCCTTTAATTATATCGGCAATGTCACGTACATTCAGCAAGGAAGCAATACTGCCGCCCATCAGGCCTACATTTTATTTGACCCCAACTGTATTTATTGCCACCGTTTATTTCAAGCCCTGCAACCCGCGATTCAACAGGGCACCCTCGCCGTACGCTGGATTCCTGTCGCCTTTTTAAAAGAAAGCAGCGCCGGCAGAGCCTATGCCATTTTAAGCAGTGCCAATCCCACCGCCATGCTCTTGCAAAATGAAAGTAATTTCAATGAAAGCACGGAAGATGGCGGCGTGCCTCCCCTGGATTCACCCAGCTCCAAAGTACAGCAACAGCTCAAAAACAATATGGCTTTTTTAACCGAAACGCAATTGACCGCGACCCCGGCGATTTTATACAAATCCAAAAACGGCATTGCCAATATCATTCCCGGCATGGTCAGTCCGGACAAGCTCAATGCGATGATTGCAGGGTTTAGCCTATGCTTTTAGGCCGCGATACTTTTTCTAAAGAGCGCTATAAAGCCGTCATCACGATTCTGGTCGTCTTGTTGATGATCTTGATTATGCGCCTACTGTTTCTGGTCAGCTTTGACCGCAGTTTTCTCTTAAAAAAAGGCCTGCAGCAGGCCGACCATCCCCGCATTATCCCCGCCAGCCGCGGCGTTATTTTTGATCGCAATGGCGTACCGCTTGCCATCAGCGCGCCGATTGACAATATCATCATCGATGGCAAGGTTTTTTCAGAAGACCCCAATAATATTACCCTCCTCGCGCAAAATCCCAATCTGGGTCTCAGCACCGCCCAGATTCAAGCACTGCTCGCACCTAATCCCAATTCGCGCTATATCATTGCCAAAAAAAATCTGCCGCCCAGCATCGCTGACAATATCGATGCGATGGATATTCCTGGCGTGTCCGTGCAGCGTAATCAGCAGAGTTTTTATCCAGAAGGTCCCGCCTTTGCGCAGTTTATTGGTTTTACAGATGTGAATGATTTAGGCCAAAGCGGCTTAGAGCTCAGTTATAATCATATTCTTGCTCCCGTATATGGCCGGCAATCCGTCACCGAAAGCGCGCTGGGACAAACCTACAGCATCAATCATCTGATGAAAGCCGCGGAAGATGGGCATGATCTCACCCTCAGCATTGATTCACGCCTGCAGTATGTTGCCTATCAAGCAGTCGCAGCACAGGTGCAGGCCAAAAAAGCCACCTGGGGCGGCGCGGTGATTTTAGATCCGCATACGGGCGAAGTCCTCGCCGCAGTGAGTTATCCCAGCTTTAATCCCAATTCTATGAGCGATCGCTCCGGCAGTAATATTAAAGATCAGGTCATCACCGATCAGCTGGAGCCGGGCTCCTCCATGAAACCCGTCACCATCACCGCAGCGCTCACCAGCGGCCAATATTCACCGACCACGCCGGTGGATACGAATCCCGGCTTTTATATGCTCGATGGGCATAAGGTAAGAGATGATGATAACTTCGGCCTGCTCACGGTCACCGGTGTCATTACCAAATCAAGTAACGTCGGTATTTCTAAAATCGGCCTCAGCCTACCGCGCCAGGCGCTGTACAACACCTTCCTTTCTTATGGACTGGGACAAAAACCTACCGGCGGCAAATATCCCGGCGAGGCCGCAGGTTATGTGTATCCCCTGAATCAATTGGGAGACTTTCAATTTGCGACCATGATGTTCGGCTATTCCATTTCCGCATCGCTGCTGCAAATGGCGAGGCTCTATGCCGCCATTGCCAACGACGGCGTGCTCTTGCCTTTAAGCTACGTTAAGCTCGATCAAGCACCGGCTGGAATCCGCGTCATGACTCCCGCGGTGGATCTCCAAATGATTAAAATCCTAGAAACTGTCACCAGCCTCAAATTAGGCGGCACAGGTTTTCTCGCCGATGTTCCCGGTTATGTCGTGGCAGGGAAAACCGGTACCGCCCATGTTTATAACCCCCAAGGCGGATATTATGCCAATCAATACAATGGCTTTTTTGTCGGCATGATTCCCGCAAACAATCCCAAACTCGTTATTGCCGTGGTCATGACCAATGTCCAGGGATTTAATGGAATGGGGGGAATTGCCTCAGCCCCAGTCTTTGGGAAAATCGGCCTAGCAGCCATGCATATCTTAGGCATCAAGCCCTCGAATAATCAGATTGATTTGAAGATCTATAAACAGACGCAGCAGCAATTAATTCAAGCGGCAATGGAAGCATAGTGGTTGATTTTTTGTTTCTAGTGTATAATAGGCTCTGTAAAGGCAATGGGTGAGACAAAATGTTATACTCAAAAGATGAAGCATTAGCGTTGCTTTCAAGTCAGCGAAGAGAGATTGTCCGTAATTTTGGAGTGAAGCGAATCGCCCTTTTTGGCTCTGTGGTACGCAATAGCATGAATAAAAACAGCGACATTGATGTCTTGGTTGATTTTGCGGAGCCGACATTTGACCATTACTTCGATCTTAAATTTTATTTAGAAAAAATATTCAAACAGAAGATAGATCTAGTCTGTCGGGATTCTTTGCGTCTACGAATTAGACCCTTCATTGAACAAGAGGCAGTTGATGTCCCGTCAATGGATTGATTTTTATGAGGATATGCTGAAGGCCTGTCATAATATTGTCACTTATACCACTGGGTATGAAAAAGCTGACTTTTGCGAGGATAACCTTACCTACGATGCGACAGTCCGCAATATTGAAATTTTGGGTGAAGCCGCAAAAGCAATTCCTGTAGAAATACAACTGGAGTTCTCGCAGATTCCTTGGGCCAAGTTGACTGGGGTGAGAAATATTCTGATTCATGAGTATTTTGGGATTAATGATGACATTTTGTGGGACATCATCGAAAATAAAATTCCGGAATTATTGCTGCAGTTGGAAGCCATTTCCTTGGTTTACCCCCGATGATTTGAAATGCTTTGCCTCTGCGTTTTTCATTGATACAAGCTTGCATGCACTGAACTTGTATGTAACGATATGGCGTGCACGATGACACAGAGAGAGAATAACGCATGACGATGCCGACACATACGCCGATGATGCAACAGTATCTCGGGATTAAAAAAGATTATCTGACGATGCTGCTTTTTTATCGCATGGGTGATTTTTATGAATTGTTTTTTGAGGATGCCCACAAAGCGGCGAAGCTATTAGATATCACTCTGACGCATCGCGGGCAGAGCAATGGCACGGCCATTCCTATGGCGGGGCTGCCCTATCATGCGGCCGAACAATATCTTGCCAAGCTTTTGCAGAATGGTCACTCAGTGGCGATCTGTGAGCAAGTCGGCGAAGTCACCGGTAAAGGGCCGGTCAAGCGCGAGGTCGTGCGCATCATTACGCCGGGAACGGTCAGCGATGAGGCCCTGCTCAATCAAAACCAGGACAATCTTTTAGCGGCCCTGCACTATGATGCCAAGACCATGATGATGGCTTATCTCAATCTCTCCAGCGGCCAGATCGGGCTGATCCCGCTCCCGGATCAAGATGCATTGTATGCGGAACTGGAACGCCTCAAGCCGCGGGAAATTTTGATCTCCGAAACCCTGCCGTTTAAATCTGATCTCACCCAATATGCATTGAGTGAACGCCCAGATTTTGAATTTCATCTTACCACCAATCAGCGCCTGCTGGAGCAGCATTTTCAAGTCAATACCTTGCAGGGCTTGGGCTTGACGGAGGAGCTCCCCATCATCACGGCCGGCGTCTTGCTGAATTATCTCAAGCTCACGCAAAAAAACAGCTATACGCCGATCCAGACGATTCAAATCGAATCTCCTGAAGATGCGATTGTGCTGGATGCTGCCACACGCCGTAATCTTGAAATCGACCTCAATCTGCAAGGCGGCACGGAATTTACCCTGGCCTCGATCACCGACCGCACCATGACCGCCATGGGCAGCCGCCTCCTCAAGCGCTGGCTGAATCGCCCCATTCGCCATCACCCCACTTTAAATGCCCGCCAGAGTCAGATTGAAGCTTTTTTGGAAACCCAGTCCCATGCTGATCTGCGCACCCATCTCCGCAGCATCGGGGATCTGGAACGCATCCTGATGCGAATTGCGCTCAAAACAGCACGCCCGCGAGATCTCAGCCAATTACGTCTCAGTCTGCAACAGATTCCCCTACTGAAAGCGATTCTCACGCAGAGCCAGCACGCGCTGCTGCTCAAGCTCGCCGAATCCCTGAATCCACTACCCGAAATCGAAACCCTACTCGGCCAGGCGATCATTGCCGAGCCGCCGATGCTGATCCGCGATGGCGGCGTGCTCTGCACAGGCTACGATGCCGAATTAGACGAACTGCGCATGATGAGCGCCAATCTGGATCAATTCCTACTGGACTTAGAAACCCGCGAGCGCGCCCGCAGCGGCCTCTCAAATCTCAAAGTTGCCTATAATAAAGTGAGCGGTTTTTATATTGAAATTTCCAAAGCGCAGGCCGTGAATGCGCCCGCTGACTACATTCGCCGCCAGACTATCAAAAACTCCGAGCGCTTTATTACGTCTGAATTAAAAAGCTTTGAAGATAAAATTCTGAGCGCCAAAGAGCGGGCGCTGATGCGAGAAAAAATGCTGTATGATGCGCTTTTGGAAACTTTGCTGGAAACCTTGCCCCTGCTCAAAACCAGTTCTGAATCCCTGGCGGAACTCGATGTCTTAAGCAATCTCGCCGAACGGGCGGAGCATCTCAACTGGGTCCGCCCCACGCTCACCCACACGCCGCATCTCCAAATTAAAAAAGGCCGCCACCCTGTCATTCAAACGGTTCTGGAAGGGCATTTCATTCCCAATGACACCCTCCTCGATCAAGAGCGGAAAATGCTGCTGATTACCGGCCCCAATATGGGCGGAAAATCCACCTATATGCGCCAGACCGCTTTAATTGCGCTGCTGGCCTATACCGGCTCGTTTGTGCCCGCAGAATCGGCCAGTATCGGCCCGCTGGACCGCATCTTTACCCGCATCGGCGCCGCGGATGATCTGGCTAGCGGCCGCTCCACCTTCATGGTTGAAATGACCGAAACCGCCATGATTTTACGGCATGCCACCGCGCAAAGCTTAGTTTTGATGGATGAAATCGGCCGCGGCACCAGCACCTATGACGGCCTCTCCCTCGCCATGGCCGTGGCCGAACATCTTGCCACCCAGGCGCGCGCTTACACTCTTTTTGCCACACATTATTTTGAGTTAACTGATTTACCGCAAACCTTGCCGCAGATCCACAATGTTCACTTGAATGCAGTCGAGCACCGCGATCAGATTATTTTCATGCACGAAGTCAAAAACGGCCCCGCCAGCCAAAGCTATGGCCTCCAAGTCGCAAGCCTAGCAGGCGTGCCACCAGAAGTCATCAGCCGCGCCAAATTGCATCTCAAGCAGCTTGAAAAACAAAAGCATGTCGTGATCGATGTCAAAGCCCAACCCGACCTCTTCGCCGCCTGCCTGAACCACCCCATCGTGGATGAACTCAAAGCCCTCAACCCCGATGAACTCACCCCCAAAGCCGCCCTGGAGATTTTATATCAGCTGCGCGCAAAGTTATCAGCCTAAGTCTGCTCCTGGCGCGTCACCTGGACCTGCACTCGCGCCCCCTGATGAACCCATCCCTGACAAAACTGCTACAGGATGGGAGCTAGGTAAAACTTTTCGCACTGCATCTGGCTCTGAAAAAGTCATACAGTGGACTCCCCCTGAACCTCTTGAGCAAAAATCAACAAAACCTCTAGATGAATCAGGATCAACATACAGGCAGCCATCAAGCAACGTAAATCTATAATCGCCCCGCCTCTCACCTCGAATATCCGCAATTGTCACATCTTCACCGCGATCTGAAGCGAGATAATGTGGTAAGACGGGCACAGCCAAATGAATTTTTTCTGGCGTGAGCCCTTCAAAACCATAATTTGCAGCCATTATTGCCAATGCTTTTTCTGTCAGTGCTCGATCAAATTTTGGCGATGTTATGCTCATGATTTCAGGAGTTAATACTTCATAGCCAAAGCATTCTAAAGTCTTTATTGCAGGCTCAGGTAGGGGGCTGGAGATAATTCTGTTTCCTATACAGAGAAAATTCAGCAACACTTCTTCGCCGGGCTCTATTTTAAGATCAATCAATCTGTCTCCACACGCCGATTGTAAAGCTGTAAGTGAGTCGCTGTCCAACATTGTTCCGTTGAGCAAAATGAGTAAATCTTTTTCTGGCTCATGTAGGGAGGGGATGCTTTGCATAAAGCAATCTAAATGATAATAGGAGTAGACTCTCTTATAGTCATCTACAGTGACAGTAACGCCTATCACTGTAATTTTTTCAGCATATAAATCCCTCAGCCTGCTTGTTGTTTCTGCTGCGGGAATCGAGGTTTGATGATCATAAAATCCTCGTGGATTTTCACCATGAAGCAAGATGGGTTGAGCATCTGGGCCATTCTTGATATACATAAGATTGCCGCCCTCAAAATAACCGCCTGTCAGTTTCTGATCCCTCAGACGAAAGTGCTGCTTTAATAGTTTTTTTAGCGGGATAGATGAGTTCCGCATCGCTGCTTCTGGATAAACAAACTGTTTCATCACGGGAAGATAAAAACCACAATCTCGTAAAAAAGCTACATCTCTCCTAGATCGTGGATTTGCACAAACATCTATTGCATGAACTCTAACTCCTAGTGACTCTAGAAAGGCGTGCAACATACAGTGTTCGTAATAACGAACTGCTTCGTCTGCTGCATCACAATCCCCATCCAGCATTTTTACGCTAAAATGAGGTTTTGTCATATATACATTTTGCGCACCAAGTTTCATAGGCTCTGGCTCTGACTTGCGTTTTTTTAATAGCTGATCTTTAAATCCTTCGATAGTTTCGCCTTCAAACTCTGGCTGAGTGATTAACAATTCCACATGCTTATCTTTGACAAGAGATGAGTCACTCAGTAGTGCTTCTACCATGGGATCTTCTAAGGGATTTACTTTTTGTAATGCATACCACAAGACATCATTCCCTGCTGAATCTGGTGCACTTAAGCTTGCATCTGCACTCATCAAGGCCTCAAAAACATCTAATTTATCATTAATAACTGCGAGCATTATTGCGGTTTGACCAGATTCATTTGTCATATTAATATCAAATGAGCCTTCCAGATAAGCTTGAATTGCTTCTTCGATAAATCTGATATCCCCAGCAGAAGCCGCTATAAAAAAATCACTTGATCCATGAGCCATTTTTTAACCCCCTTACAACTTTATACTATTTTAAAGACGCAAATTATATATAAAAAATTAATTTTTGTCAAGCCATTCAACTCTAATCCTATCCAAACACCCGCAACCGCAGTATAATAGCGATTTTAGCAAGGACTTTTGTAATGACCATCCGCACCCGTTTTGCACCGAGCCCAACTGGATATTTACATGTCGGCGGCGCACGTACCGCGCTTTATTCCTATATGGTAGCACGCCAACAACAGGGCGCGTTTATTTTGCGGGTGGAAGATACCGATCTTGAACGCTCGACACCCGAGGCCATTCAGGCGATTTTAGAGGGGATGGATTGGCTGGGATTGGATTATGATGAAGGACCCTTTTATCAGACCAAACGCTTTCCTGAGTATCTCGCTGCAGCGCAACGCCTGATTGATGAGGGCCAGGCTTATTATTGCGATTGCAGCCGCGAACGCCTGGATGCATTACGCAGCGATCAACAGGCCAAAGGCGAGAAGCCGCGCTATGATCGCCACTGCATGGAGCGAACGGACATTGACCTCAGTCAGCCTCATGTGATTCGCTTTAAAAATCCTGCAGACGGAGAGGTGATCTGGAATGATCTCGTCAAAGGGGAGATTCGTTTTGCCAATACCGAGCTGGACGACTTGATTATTGTACGTAGTGATGGCGCGCCGACCTATAATTTTACTGTGGTCGTCGATGATTATGAAATGCAGATTACCCACGTCGTGCGCGGCGATGATCACGTCAATAATACGCCGCGCCAGATCAATATTCTCAAAGCTTTGGGTGCAACTCTACCACAGTATGCCCATCTGCCAATGATTCTGGGCGAGGATGGCAAAAAGCTCTCCAAACGACACGGCGCCGTGAGCGTGATGCAATATCATGAGGATGGCTATTTGCCGCAAGCCTTGCTGAATTATTTATTTCGCCTCGGCTTTGCGCATGGTGATCAGGAGATTTTCACGCGCCAGGAGATGGCAGATTATTTTCGCCTGGAAAAAGTGAGCCCCTCTGCAGCCGCCTTCAATGTGAGCAAACTCAATTGGCTGAATCAGCACTATATCAAAACCCTGCCGCTTGCTGAGATTGAATCCAGCCTCCGCTTCCAATTTGAAGCTGCAGGACTGAATCCCGATCACGGCCCCGCCCTGCCTGAACTCGTCGCCTTAATGGCGGAACGGGTCCACACTTTGAAAGAACTCGTCCAAAGTAGCTGCTATTTTTATACCGAAGAGTATCCCAAAGATCCTGCCGCTTTTGAAAAGCACCTCACCGCTGAAACAAAACCGGCTCTGGCAGCCCTGGCAGAAGCCTTTGCCGTCTTGCCAGTTTTTAACAAAGAGGCCATTCATACCGCCATGCAAGATACCGCAGCCAAACTCGGCTTAGGCATGGGCAAAGTCGCCATGCCTCTGCGCGTTGCCTTGACCGGCGGGACGCAATCTCCCAGCATTGATGCGACCGCTGCGTTATTGGGCAAGGCGAAGGTGCTGGCTCGGCTAGAAAATTGCGGGTGACACAAACTCCTATTGAAAAAAGTCCTCAAGTGTCACTACGCTCTGGATAACGTCTTCGGCATAGGCATTTTGTTTCATTCCATTCACTGAGATAAGCGCCATAAACAATTGTTTTTTAGTGAAGGTCCGCTCTTTAAAAACCTGTATTTTTCTTTTTATATTTTCAAGCTCATTTTTGGAAAGCACAAAGGGCTTATCTGTGTATTTAATCTCACACAGCGTGATCGCGTCATCCCTTCGATCAAATAATAGATCAATTTGCGCCCCCCGCCCTTCGTAAAGCATTAATATCCAGGGCCAGCTCATGAAGAAAAATAAGCAATTGTTTTTTGTTGCGACGTAAAACTTTACTGATCATGAGGCGGCCCTGTGCACCGCCATAGACCCTTTTTTTGTGCCTGTCACATTAAAAAAAAAATAACTTCTTTTTGCCTGAAAAACTCGCGTATCAGATATGTTTTTCCAATCCTTCTGCGCCCGTAAAGCGCCACAAACTCAGGCTTATTTGAGCTATAAACCTGTTGTAAAATGGCTTTTTCCCCGGCACGTCCAATGATTTTTGACATCTCCCTTCCTATACTTAGTGTGACAACTATAAATATCTTATAATTGTCACACTAGATTAAAAACAGCCTCTTCAGAGAATAATTTGACTGGCTTTTCCAGACCAAAATAGGGTATAATCCGTAGCCTACTTTACTCAAATAATTTGACACAATGATCACCAATATTTCCGGCTACCGTTTTGTTTCCCTTCATGATCTCGAGCACTGGCAAGCGCTCTGCCAGCAAAAATGCCTGGATCTTGACTTAAAAGGCACAGTGGTGTGGAGCACGGAAGGCATTAATATTATGCTTGCGGGATCTGAGACTGCGATTGCGGACTGGATCAGCTGGCTGCATGGCTTCCCCGAATTTGCAGGCCTGACTTTTAAATATAGCCACTCTGAAACCCTACCTTTCAAGCGCATGCTCAATAAGATCAAAGCCGCGCTGGTACCTGGTGAGGTTGACCCACTCGTTCACAGCGCGCCGGCACTGGCCCCCAAAACTTTACGCGAATGGTATGCCAGCGGCAAAGACTTTGTCATCATTGATACGCGCAATGATTATGAATTAGAAGCCGGCAAATTTAAGAATGCACTGGACATCCATCTGCATGAGTTTAAAGAATTTCCGCAAAAAATTGCTGCGCTGTCTGATGATATCAAAAATAAACCGGTGGTGCTCTATTGCACGGGTGGGATTCGTTGCGAAAAAGCAGCGCCTCTTGCCGAACTTGCCGGCTTTAAAGAAGTGTATCAATTGGAAGGCGGCATTCTAGAATACTTCAAAGACTGTGGCCATGATTTTTACGAAGGTGACTGCTTTGTCTTTGACGAACGCCGCACACTCAGTGCTGATGAATAAGCCCATTTATCTCGATTATGCGGCAACCACGCCGATGTGTCTGCCTGCACTCGAAGCCCTGTATCAGTGTCTGGGACCCAAGGCGGCATTTGGCAATCCTCATTCCACTACGCATCTGTATGGCTTGGAGGCCAAACAGATTATCGATGACAGCACCGCCTTGATGGCCTCCTTGATTGGCGCAGAGCCGCAAGAATTGATCTGGACTTCCGGCGCCACCGAAGCGAATAATCTGGCAATTCAAGGGGCGGCGCATTTTTATGCCGCCAAGGGCCGGCATCTCATTACCTGTGTGACAGAGCACCACTCGGTCCTGGATGTGTTTCGTGCTTTAGAAAAGGAAGGCTTTGCCGTCACCTACTTAACTGTGAATCACGCAGGCCTGATTGATCTCGATCAACTTAAAGCAAGCCTCAGGCCAGATACAACCCTGGTGTCTATCATGATGGTGAATAATGAATTAGGCACGATTCAGCCCATCCAAGAGACTGCTGAAATCGTCAAGGCGAATGGCAGCCTGATGCATGTCGATGCCGTTCAGGCCTTGGGCAAATTGCCGATTCAGCTGCAAAGCCTGCAGGTGGACATGATGTCATTTTCGGGGCATAAAATATATGGCCCCAAAGGCATTGGCCTTTTATATCTACGAGCCAAACCAGCGGTGCATTTGCAGCCTTTATATTTTGGGGGGCATCAGCAACGCGGCCTCAGACCAGGAACGCTCTCACCCGGACTGATTGCCGCTTTTGCCAAAGCAGCCGAATACTGCATTCAAAACCAAGACATCCACACACAGCATGTGCGCACATTGCACTCACAACTTTGCGCAGAACTCCGTAAAATGCCAGGTGTACACTTGAATACGGACATTCATCACGCCGTGCCACATATTGTAAATATACGTTTAGATCAAATCGATAGCGAGATTTTTTTACTCGCGGTGCAAGATCAGATCGCGATTTCGCAGGGCTCGGCTTGTGGGTCCGGTACGACGGAAATCTCACATGTTTTGAAAGCAATCGGCCTGAAACACTTACAAGCCGATCGCAGCTTTCGCTTTTCTTTGAGTCATCTCACTACTTTAAAAGACCTAGCTCACGTAATCGCTCTTCTAAATACGCACCGGCAGTGTAGCGATCCGACAAACGCACCTCATCGCGCGGATGAATAAACAGCGGCATCGATAAGCGGGATTTAGTCATATCTGCCCCTTCTGGATTAATGACCTGATGAGTCGTGGATTTATAAAAATGCCCCGTTGCTTCCTGCAGCATATCGCCGATATTAATAATCAAGCATTCTGGATCCGGCGTCACATCATACCATTCGCCATTTGAACCAATCACCTGCAAGCCGGGCTCAGTTGCCGCGGGCAATAAAGTCAACAGATTGATATCCTCATGTGCTGCGGCCCGAATCGCACCGGCCTCTTCGCCGCCTTTCAAACCTGGATAATGAATAATACGGAATAAACTCCGCTCCATCGACAGCATCGCGCTCAAAGGCTCACTCAGATTTTGCTGCGCTTCGAGTGGCATATAGGCTTCCAGCCAATTGGTGAGAGTTTTGCCCAGGGCAAACATTTCGTCAAATAATTCATGGCTCAGCGACGACAAGCCCGCTGGATAACGGCCCCAGGGAAAGTAGAGCTGATAAAACTCTTTGATGTCTTTTACCGTCGCACCTTTGGCTGTTTCGGCAATACTGGTAGGCACATAGCCATCTTGCTTCTCTTTGTCCAAAGGATAATTCCATTTCTCCTCTGAATTGAAAAAACGATTCCATTCTGCGTAAACTTTTTCGATCTTCGCCCAGGAAATAGGATGATTTTTCAGAATTCCAAAACCGGTTTCCTTGAGAGACAAGGCAAAATCCTGTGGTGCGGTGGGCGAACGATAATCGACAGTTAAAATTTTCATAGCCATTTCCAGTTAAAAATAATGATGCCACTAGTATACAAACTTTTCTGAATAGAAGAGAATAGAGCACAAGCTTATTTCATCAAATTAAGAATGACTCTTACGAACCTCCTCCACATCCTCCTTCACCTCAATCT
The DNA here is from genome assembly GCA_945860585.1 of Francisella tularensis subsp. holarctica. Taxonomy (GTDB): domain Bacteria; phylum Pseudomonadota; class Gammaproteobacteria; order Francisellales; family CACEW01; genus JAJZUD01. Next base: position 20,476 of record CAMARA010000021.1, read on the forward strand.
GTATGTCGGGGTTTTATTGGATCACTATCATCACTATGCCTATCTGATCCTGATGCTCATTATTTTTTGCGAAACGGGCCTCGTTCTCCTGCCTTTTTTACCGGGAGATTCCCTGATCTTTGCAGCGGGATTGGCTTTTTCAAATACACACCGCCCAATTTCCACTTTAATTATTTTACTCATCATTGCAGCGGTTTTGGGAGATAATTGCAATTATGCCATTGGACGTTTTTTTGGACGCAAATTATTTAAGCGATTTCCGCGGGTTTTTAAACAAGAACATTTGCATAAAACAGAGTTATTTTACGCAAAAAATGGGCCCACAGCGATTGTCCTGGCAAGATTTCTGCCCATGCTCCGTACTTTCATTCCCTTTTTTGCAGGCCTCAGCAAAATGCGCTATCCCCTCTATCTGTTTTTTAGCATCATGAGTGCAAGTTTATGGATCTGCGTTTTAGGGCTTTCAAGCTACTATTTTGGCCAAACCCCCTTCATTCAAAATCATTTCTCTATCGTTATTCTACTGATTATTATCATCTCGTTAATTCCAAGCACTTTTGCCTTCATTAAAAATAAGTGGTAAAATCCTTGGAACAGCAATTCAATATAGAAGAGATGAGCACGACCAGTGACATTGAGCCGCTAAAATGGGCGGATATTGAAGCGCAGTTTCAGCAATTGCATCCCCAATTACACGCTTTATTTGATGAGGCTTTTAAACAATCTGCTGCCTATTTTTATCGGGTACGGTACTCTTTTGGCATGGATGTGATTCAAGATGGACAAGTGATTGTACCAGGCAATATCCCGGGTCATCCGCCAGAACACACAACCCCCCTTCCTCTTGCATTCATCACCCAGGGCGTTCTGGAAGCAGATATTCACCTCCCCAGCCATTTAATTCCCCTTGCCATTTTAAAGCCGGGTTCTTTTTTGAATGTCGGCAGCCTGTTTCAACATCAAGCCTATTCTCATCATGTACGCAATGCCCACACTTACACGGCCGGTTCGCGCTCATTGGTTATTTTACCCAAAATATCCCATGAGCAATACAATGAACGTCTCATCCGCGCTTTTGCTATCAATCCCGCCGCGCTCTGCCCCAAAACATTTCTAGACCAATGGCTCTTGTTTAAAGAACTGGCCAACTCTCCTAAATTTACCGGCAACTGGCAGGCAGAAGTCCTTTTCTTCTCACCCGAAGCGATGCAGCTGATTTTAAACAATCCAGCGATTCAGTGTGCACTGTTGCAGATGGAACATCAAAATAATGACTTTCAAAATAATCAGTTGATGTATGATCTCGTCTGGTCTATTTTTTCTGAAAAACTCAGCAACAGCATTAAAAACGGCCCCTTCATCGTCGAAACCGTCAAACATCTGATCAAGTTAGCCATGGGCGCCATTCCTGGCTATATCCCAGCGGCCAGCAGTCTCCAAGCCCCGATGCCCGAGCTGATTGATATCTTCTTGAACGTGTATCGCATCCGTTATTATCTACCTGTTTTCATGGAATTAGATTATTTCAACCGCCAGGACCCTTTGTACTATTCTCTGCAGAAGCATACTTTTTTGTGCAATATCCCCCAAAAAAATAATGCCAATCGCACCATTGATGAACTCACGGCAATTAAAGATCTCATTGCCTCTTTTACGGAACAAGTGCTGGATAACAAACTCCCCATTTCCCTCGAAAACACCCTCCTTTACAAAACCCTACAAGAAGTCGAATTTGACTTTTTTCATCCTCAGGGAGGCGAAGCCTTAAACACGGATGTGGATAGTTTGATCGCCGAAGATCCACGCTTCATGACTTTAACCAATAATCTCACCCTCGATAAATCTGTAGTCTTCCCCAAGCATTCTTTATTTTTCAATGGTTGTGTCCGCATCCGCCCGCGACGCAAAGAACCCAAAGTCTCTATGAAGAATTTTCTCTCGAGCGTCGGCCCCTTTAGATTGGATGATGATAAGTAGACTTGCACAATCACGCCCCTCAGAATATGATAAAGCATCGAAACCCGCACAGAGAACCATCATCAAAATTGCAGTCGGCATGTCAGGCGGCGTAGACTCTTCGGTCAGCGCTTATTTATTGAAAGAGCAAGGCTTTGATCTCATCGGCCTTTTCATGAAAAACTGGGAGGAAGATGATAGTGCCGAATACTGTTCCGCCGCGCAGGATCGAGAAGATGCCGAAGCCATCTGCCAAAAACTGGACATCCCTTTTCACAGTGTGAATTTTGCCAGTGAATACTGGGACTTTGTCTTTGAATATTTTCTAGCGGAATATCAGGCCGGACGCACGCCAAACCCAGACATTCTCTGCAATAAAGAAATTAAATTCAAAGCATTTTTAAATTATGCACACACACTCGGCGCCACAAAAATTGCGACCGGCCATTATGCAAGCTGTCTAGAGCAAGATGGGCAATATCACCTCATAAAAGCGGCAGATCACAATAAAGATCAGACGTATTTTCTGTATACGCTCCAGCAAAACCAACTCAGCAAAGCACTCTTCCCCCTGGCAAATTTGACCAAGCCCGAAGTCCGCACGATTGCCTTAGAGCAAGGCTTTGACAATGCCAGAAAAAAAGACAGCACCGGCATCTGCTTTATTGGCGAACGTAAATTTAAAGACTTTCTCCAGCGCTACCTGCCCGCCCAAGCAGGCAAGATCGTCAATGATCAGGGCAAAGTTTTAGGCGAACATGCAGGCCTCATGTATTATACGATCGGCCAGCGTCAGGGCATTGGCCTCGGCGGGCAGAAAAACGGCACCGAAGCAGCCTGGTATGTCGCCGCTAAAAATCTCGCCAGCAATGAACTCATCGTAGTTCAAGGCCAGGATCATCCTCTGCTGTTTAAAGCCCAGCTCAACGCCGCCCAATTACACTGGACCGCCGGCCACGCCCCAGCTCAGGCATTTGAGTGCACCGCCAAAATCCGCTATCGCCAACAAGAGCAAGCCTGTCGCGTTGAGTTCACAGGATCAGACCAAATCAGTGTCGATTTTAAAGTTCCACAGCGTGCGATCACAGCCGGTCAGTCAATTGTGTTTTATCAAGGTCAGGAGTGTCTGGGCGGGGGGGTGATCCTAAATTTTTAAAATCAAACCAGTCTTTATCCATCAAATGCGAAGGCTCGATACTCTGCATCGCGTGTAAGATATTGCTGGGGATTTTTGGATTTTCTGCGGCGAGGGACTCGATCAAGCGCTTGACCTTTTTGCGGACGAGATTTTCCTGCGAACCACAGAGCGTACAGGGAATAATGGGGAAGGCCTGCTCTTTTGCATACTCAATAATATCTGCTTCCTGACAATAGGCCAGCGGCCGGATGACGATGTGCTTTTGATTGTCAGATAACAACTTAGGCGGCATGGATTTGATCTGCCCATTGTATAAAATCGACATCAAGAGCGTGGTAATCAGATCATCACGATGATGCCCCAGTGCGACTTTATTATAGCTGTTCTCTTCCGCGTAGCGATATATATTCCCCCGCCGTAAGCGTGAGCAGAGGGAGCAATAGGTCTGCCCTTCGGGGATTTTTTCTTTGACGATGGAATAGGTATCCCGATGCAGAATCTCATAGGGCATTTTGTGCAATTCCAACCACTCGCGCAGCTTGGAATCATCCCAACCCGGCTGGGCCTGATCCAACGTAAACACAAAGAGATCAAATAAATAATTAGACTCCACGCGCAACTCAGCCAAAATCGACACCATAGTGAAGGAGTCTTTACCACCGGAGAGGCAGGCCATCACGCGATCGCCTTTCTCAATCAAATTGAAATCATGAATCGCTTTGGACATGTAGTGCTTTAATTTTTCTTTTATTTTACTCAAAAACCGTCACCTCAAAAAAGACAAACCATATTTTAACAAGATCTGCTTTTTCAAGCAAGCTTGATTTTATATTTTTTTACGATATAATAATTATATATTTTATAAATAAATTTATAACATGTCCTTCTTTAAAGAATACTTACCCGCCCCCTTGCTAGACTTTATTACAGCGACTATTGAATTCCTCCCTACCCCTTCTCCTGCATTAAATACACATCTTGTCAGCACTGTTCTTGCAGCCGCTGCACAAATTGGAGCAAAAAAACCCAAAGCCAGCTTAGCTTTCGTGACTGTATTTACATTCTGTGACTTTCTGATCGCCAACCTAGAAGAAGAACCCAGCTCTAAAACAATGATGATCTATACCACCGTAAAATTATACATTTCTGCCAGCCTTTATCAGATAAACTCACTCACTCAAAGCACGAACGCACTGGACAAAGATAAAGTCCGCAGTCGTTACACTCAGCATGACATCATGATCTATGACCTATGGGCCGAAAAAATTGAGCTTCGCATCGAAAAAGACTTCACATCTCCTCTCCGCCAGCAATTAAAATACCTCCCCACATTAAGCCCTGAAGAAAAAGAGGTATTAGAAAAAATTGGACATTACGGGATCAGCCTTTTAAAAATCAGTGAATTAGAGCAATGGAATGAAAAAAACCCGAAAGACAGGATCGTTTTTTTCCTCATGCTCAATACGATTATTAGATTCACCCAGAATGATGAGGCTAAAAAACGCTGGCTTATAGCACACCTGCCCATTCTCAATAACCCTATTTTTACAGAAGAGATTTTAGCACTCCCACCCACTTATTTTGATCAGACTGCGCTCAAGGCACCCCTCCTTTTCCTCGCAAAAACTGCACATAAAAAACACGAAGCGTCTACGATAGAAACGGCCAGCACCAGCTCTGAGACTGCGAGCATTGAAAGTGACAGCGATCCTGAAAGCGCTTTACCCACCGCCCCGTCTACAGCAACACCCGCAGCCACGCATACTGATACTGAAGCTGAAACAAGAGCTAAAGCAAGGGTTGAAGCTATAAAATTAGCCAATGCCAGAGCAGCCACCGCGTACGCAGAACAACAAAGGCAAAAAAAACATGCGGAATTAACCGCAGAATGTGAGCGAAGTATCAGAAGAAGCAAGCTCTTACATCCTATGATTCAAAAGCACTACAGTGAAACAAAAGACGCCATGATCGCAATCAAGGAACATTTAAGCTCGATTCAGCATACAGGTTTAGAAAACCATATCAAAGCAATAGAAACTGCCGAAATCACTGCAACACAGCTCCTCCAAATAGCCAGAGAGCAAACTGAAATTGCAAAAATATCATGCCAACATCTCACTCATGATCCCGAAAAAATAGCTGCCATTCGCACAACAGAAGAAGAACTGAATGAGCTTGAGACTATTGCCAATACCAATAAACAACGTGCGATTGAAACGCTAGGAGCAGTCGCTGCAATCCCAAGAAAAGCAAATGAAGAAGCGGCTACGCTCCTTCCCATCATTGCAAGCGCTTCAGATTTTTATAAAACAATACAAGACATTGATACCAATCGAGCAACGTTACGTTCACAAGCAGATCGACTCAGAAGTAAAGCACAAAAAAAAGACCTCCCCATTATTGAAATTAAACACATTATCGCGAAGATACACTCAGCAAAAATACTCCAAGATGCAACAAAAAAAATGGATGAAATGAAAGGAAAAAGCACATATATTCAGGCTCAACTTGCAAGAGAAGTCGAAGCACTTGCAGCCGATGCAGAAAGAAGTCAGGAGCATTTGAGAAGCCTAGGGCAGCAGCTGAATATAGAAGCAGAGAAAATTGCCCGTAGCGAGACTCCACCTCCCCAACATTATACAGCAGGTAAAAAAGAAATATTTTTCCAAAACACTTGTGACATCCCCCCATCACTCAAAGATTTTTTTGAACGCGGGGCCAAGGCAGATCCGACCACCAGGCGTCTGTTGATCGTAGGCTCTACCGCCCCAGCCATCATAAATCCAAGGGCGCATGAAGCTCCCTCTCCCCCTACGCCAGATGAACTTAAACGAGATCTAGATATCACGATTCTTTATATTGCACCTCCAGGCATAGAGCCCACAGTTTATTTAGACAAAATATGCTCAGAATTGAAGGAAGAACTATCAAGAGCAGGCTGCCCTATGATTAAGGAAATAGCAGAACGGACGGATAAGTCACACACTTCAGGCGAATTAAACTTTCATTGGCATCAGCTAAAAACACGCACCCAAAATCTTTGTTTTTTCACATGGAAAGATGTCGATATCACCGTACAGTGCGCTGCAGCGGGCACCGACATGGAAGCCTTTATTGACAAAAGCTTACGCAGCAGAGTATTGCCAGAAAAAGCCATGGCTGTTGATTTAACCAAAGGAGGATTGTAACGATTCACCGTTTCCGAAAGCCGCGTAAAATAAATATGAAAAAAGCGAATAAAACGCTTGACAGGGTTTTTGGGCGAAATTGTCAAAAATCAGGTTTTCAGAAGCGGTCATGAGGACTTGCCCCTGGGGCTTATTTGCAGGCGCAGGGTGACGTTTTGAGCATGCTGCAACTGATGGATTGAGGCCAGAAAAAGATTCTTCCAAAAAGCGCACTTTCTGAAGGCAAATTTCGAGCTAAAAAACCCATGATACAATAGCTGCATATAAGACAGATTGTGGGTTTGGTTGTTGAAAATAGGTGGCGCGTTAGCCTCTGATGCCTTGAGTCAGGCAGAGGAGTTAATGAAAACAGAAAAAGACTTATCGCCAGCGGTTAAAGCCGTGATAACGCTACTGCTTCTGGTTGTCCGTCTGCTGATGAATCGCCTGGGGATTAATTCAAGCAATAGCAGTACCTCGCCCTCGCAGGATCCGAATCGTGTACGCGGCAGCAAAAAAACAGCGAAGGATGCAGCGGATAAGAAAAAGCCTGGCGGGCAAAAAGGTCGCACAGGTCATCGCTTAAATCCAATTCCCAACCCTGATGTGATTAAAGTGTTAAAGCTGGATCAGCGCACCTTG
>CAMARA010000022.1 GCA_945860585.1 Francisella tularensis subsp. holarctica
GGCGTGTAGCGCTGATATCTCTTCTTCAGAAAATGACAACTTTATCATTTGATAAGCTTTCAGTCAGGGTAAATTTGAATAATCATATCCTAAGGTAATCTAAAAAATCAATTTCCTAAAACCTCAATTTGTGACCGCGCGTGGTATAGCGAGGATTTGCCATAACGTCTGGGGGACACCAGAACCGTATGGCGTCCGGTTTCAATGTTCTGTCTGAGTTTGTCCTGTTCCAGGGTTCGATTGCAGAAGCGATGACCCGTTGCCAGTCGCGCTGGGAAATAGTCTTTCATGGCTTTACTTTTTATATTATATTAAACATATAATACATGGCATATAATGTGATTGTCAATAGATAGGCGATATCATCCTAGAAAAAGCAGTTGGTATTCCATGGTGTCATCCTCGCGAACGCGGGGATCCTGTAATTGTCTTGCCCAGTGATTGGCCCCTCCGCAAGCCTCCATCACGATTGTCTCACAGCTCAAATTAATCACTGTTTCTAGAAACTTTGCTCGTGATACCTTTTTCTGCAATAACTTGGCTCCTACTGCATTTACTCCATGCAGATGGAATACATTCTTTGCAATATCTATTCCTAATGTTTTAATATCGTTCATGTCCGTCTCCTTGCTGATGTAAATGGTGTGTTACCACCTCCATTTTGGCACTTTAGATGCCGTAGTCCAAGGAGGCGGATCCATTACATTGCGTTCGTGAGGATGACACGAGACGGAGCAACTGCCGTTTCTAGGATCATGGAAAAATGCCACAGCTTAGATACAATAAACCTATGTGAAAAACATTCGTAAGATTTATATTTTTGTTGATATGATATTTTCTTAATATATAATTGCGGCATTATATTCAACAAAAAAGGAAATATTATGCAAGGACAGCAAGCAGCACACGTAACACCCCCTCGTCGCCCGGGAGATGCCAATCTCCATCAGGAGGAACTTTATGCTGCGGCCGCAGAAGCACGACGCGCAGCAGCGGCGTTAGTGTATGCGCAAGCACATGTCCCTGGTGGTTTGCAAGGAATGTTTGGAGCTTTGCATTTAGGGGGGGGTGCAGTTGCAGGAGCGGCTGATATGGACCTCGGGACGCCGCCAAACACCCCCTAAACTAGGGGCTCTGTGTGTCATCCTCGCAAATGCGGGAATGGCACATTCCTAAGCCGTTAAACCAAGCCGATCAGCGGCTTCATTCAGCTCAATCACAGCTTGAATCGATACCTGCAGATTGGCGTTTTCTTCTGATGTGAGTTCAACATCAATCACTTTTTCTACGCCTTTGGCACCGATTTTAGCGGGGACGCCAACGAAGATGCTTTCTTTCACGCCATACTGGCCAGCTTTGATTTTAGCGGCAACGGGTAGAATGGCCTGCTGATCGAAGAGATACGCTTCTGCCATTTGGATTGCAGAGGCGGCAGGTGCGTAAAAGGCAGAGCCGGTTTTTAATAAATTGACGATCTCGCCGCCACCTTGACGCGTTCTTTGGATGATGGCATCCAGGCGTTCCTGTTTGAGGCAGCCGAAGCGGACCATATCGGCAAGCGAGACACCGGCGATATTGCTCATCTTGGTTAAAGGCACCATGGAGTCGCCGTGGCCGCCCATCACATAGGCTTGGACTTGATTCACGGAGACATTAAACTCCCAGGCTAAAAAGGTGCGGAAGCGTGCGGAATCAAGGATCCCAGCCATGCCCACAATTTTATGATCCGGCACTTTGCAGAAATGATGCAGCAGGCGCACCATGATATCGAGCGGATTGGTCACACAAATCACAAACGCATTCGGGCAATGGGTTTTAATCGCTTCGCCTACGGACTTCATGACTTTGGCATTGATGCTGAGCAGATCATCACGGCTCATGCCTGGTTTGCGTGGCGAGCCCGCCGTCACAATCACGACATCCGCATCTGCGATATCTTTGTAATCATTGGTCCCCAGAATTTTTGCATCAAAGCCTTCAATCGGCCCGCATTGCGCTAAATCCAAGGCCTTCCCCTGTGGCACGCCTTCTGCAATATCAAACAGCACGACATCACCCAGCTTTTTACTCACCGCCAATAAAGCCAGTGTACCACCGATATTTCCCGCGCCAATCAGCGCAATCTTTTTACGTGTGCCCATCTTCCAACTCCTGTTTTAAGTAAAATAAACTGATACAGTTAATGTACTGAAACGGGATGAAAATAGCAAGGGCATAAGGGGGAAAATGGCGCGCCCGGAGAGAGTCGAACTCCCGACCGCCTGGTTCGTAGCCAGGTACTCTATCCAGCTGAGCTACGGGCGCGTTGAGTCCGGTATACTATAGAGATTCTGTGCGCTTGTCAATAGTCAATGCGTGTCCGCACATAAATAAAAATCTACCAGCCTTGTAAGCAATACTCACTTTTAATCACACTGCCCCATAGCCTTGATCTTTCAAGTGTGGATAAGCCAGCGTCCATGCAGCTATTTTGCCAATGCCCATCCAGCAGATCAATTTGCTGATGAATGATTTCTTTGGCTGCATGCTTGTTCAGTAAGAAGGCTGAATGAATCGATAAGATATTCATCAATGTTGAGGCATTGCCCTGAGCGCCCCCAAGTATCATGGCCTGATTGGCTTCATAGCCGATCCGCAATTGGGGGGATAGATCATACGCGGGTGTCAATTGTAAGTGTTGCCCATCCCAAAATGCAGCATGATTGCGCGCATGATCGTCTGTATTGCCGATTAAAACATTAAAAACGAGGCGGCTAAATAATTCTCGCAATGTCACCTCTGGATTATCAAAATATTGCCGAATCAAATCAGCCAAATGACGATAGCTCGCATAGCGGGCTTCCATTTCATGCAGCCCCAGCAAGCTCAGGGCGCTTAACATGTGCTTGCGAAATGCGCCCTCTTTTTTAATGTCGCGATCAAAGCGCTCTACCAATAAAACATCGCGCCCTCCGATCGATTTTAACAACACCGGAGCAACGTTCAGTCCTGCTTGCGCAGCCAGTTGCATGGCCACATACTCTGTTTTTACAAAGCTGTGCTGATCTGTAGAGAGTGAAAATTTTGCCACATACCCCTTCCCATCTAGCTCAATCAGACATTTGGGTCTGGCGCCACCGACGCTTGTTCCATGAAGTAGAATGGGCAAAAGTTTTTTGCTAATGGGCTGATGTTCTTCGAGCATTTTGGCCAAATCCTCAATAGCATCTAAATGCACCGGTGCTTGATCACGTGGCACATATTCAAGCGCAGAGGCTTGAAAATCCAGCGCTCCAATGCGATCGCTGCCTGATAAAAGGAGGTAATCCAGTTCATTTGGATTTAAAGTAGGAAATTGATAGTCAATGAGGCGACGCCCCCAGGCATCAGGGCTGCCATCCCGCAAGCATGCAGGAATCTCATGCAGGCCGCTGGGTGAAAAAGTACCGGCCTTTAAGGGGAGTTCAACGGGAGATAAAGGGATGGCCTCTTGATGTGCGCGATAACTTTGCCCATAAGTAAAATGATAGCGTCCGCCTGCCAGCATCATTTTCCCCGCGACAATCGGTTTGGTCTTCTTGGGCAACCATATCCACACATAAGCCTCTGTTGCATTCTGGGGTTTAGAAGTCATCATTGATCTCCATTTTTTTACTATGAATGCGTGCAGGTAAAATGGCGGTGAACCCTGCTAAAACCGCCTGCCATTGATTAAGATTTTTTGCATCCTCCGATAAAAGTGGCACGCCCATAATATGCGCCGCCTCAAATAAAATTCCAGCACCCACCTTGGGGCTCCCTTTTTCAAGTGCCATAACCGTTTGACGGCTCACCCCCAGGCGTTCTGCCAATTCTAATTGCGACATCTTATGTTGGCCACGCGCTGTTTTGATCAATTGCCCCAGCAGCGATAGCGCCGTTTGCGTAGGCAGGGAAAGCGGATAAATGTTCACTATAATAAACCCTATTAACTTTTAAATTTAGTATAGCATACATTTTATGTGTAGGATACTGCTGGTGAAATCATCTTTTCTTGCATTTCCGGAAAATCCACAGTACAATCGTGGATATTCCGGGAAAATCCACGGCAGACATGCATTATCAGCGTATTCTCAATTTTCCTGCAGGCTTAAAGAAAAAGTCTTATTTTTTATTTGGCCCGCGGGCAACAGGCAAATCTTCTTTAATTCGGGATCAGCTGCCAGATATCCCCTTGATTAATTTATTGCGGAGTGAAATTTTTCTAGAGCTTAATGCCCGGCCGCAGAATCTGGAAGCATTGATTCGCAGCCACGCGCAACATGAATGGGTGGTGATTGATGAAGTCCAGCGGGTGCCGATGCTGTTGAATGAGGTCCATCGTTTAATTGAAGAACAGAATATCCATTTTCTCTTAACCGGCAGTAGTGCGCGACAATTGCGCAATAAATCAGTCAATCTGCTGGCAGGCCGTGCGCGTGAAATGAATTTATTTCCACTCATCTATGCAGAAATGCCAGACTTCAATTTGGCGCGCTATCTGCAGTACGGTGGCTTGCCTGCGGTTTATTTAAGTGAAGATCCTCAGGAAGACTTACATGCCTATGTGGACACCTATCTCCGTGATGAAATTCAAGCTGAAGCCTTCACCCGTCATATCCAGGCCTTTGCCCGTTTTCTACAATTAGCAGCCTTGACCAGCGGCCAGATCTTGAATTTTACGCAATTGGCCAGTGATGTGGGTATTTCAGCCTCCAGTATTCGTGAGTATTACCACATTCTGGAGGATACCTTTTTAGGCTTTATGCTCCCCGCCTACACCAAAACAATCAAGCGCAAAGCCTTAAGTACGGCAAAATTTTATTTTTTTGACATCGGCGTGCGCAATACCCTCATTAACTTGACCAGTTTACCGCCGCACTCAGATGTATTCGGCCAAGCCTTCAAGCACTTCATCGCGATGGAATTACGCGCATATTTGAGCTATCAAAGAATGCGCGACCCCTTGTGCTTCTGGCGCTCCAAGCATGGTGATGAAGTTGATTTTATCATCGGAGATCAGCTCGCAATAGAAGTAAAATCCAGCGATCAGGTAAAAGACAAGCATCTCAAAGGCCTAACCCGCTTCGCCGAAGAAGGCTTGTGCAAGCGCTATATTCTAGTTAGCCAAGATCCCACCGCACGCAAAATCAATCAAATCGAAACCCTGCACTGGCAAGATTTTTTAAAGCAGCTTTGGAATGGAGCGTTGTTTGCTTAATGATGATTGATCAAAAAATGCTGCAAGGTAGAAGGGGTACAGTGAAGTTATACCAAAAGCCTTTAAAAAGTATGTTAATTTCTGCTCAAGCATGCTCGGTTTCACCTGCGCAACTCGCATCAATTAACATACTTTTTAAAGGTTTTTGGTATAGGCTATACTAAAAAAGGGGCGTAACAATCCCTTCATCATCCGCTCTTGTCTTGCCACAAGTCAATCAAAAAATCTATCACAATAATATTATTATGTCAATTTAATATATTAAATTTATAATATTGTTGACATTTAATGTATTAAATAGTATGATTGCTTATTAATGAAAATAAGTGGAAACATACAATGCATGATCCAGTTAGAGCGTCACAAAAGTTTGAGCTTTACCAAGCTGCATCTCTAGGCAATATCCCAAAGACACTTGCATTGCTGGAGTGTCTAGGGGATGTCAATGCATTGGCGATGAGCTCAGATGGATCGCGCAATGTAAGCGCACTCCTGATTGCCTCTGAGAAGGGGCATCATGAACTGGTGAGAAGGCTTATCGGAAAGGGCGCAAATGTAAATTTTCTAAGCGACATGAAAGAATCTTCATTGCTTAATGCCTGTATTTTTGGGCATGATAAAGTGGTAGAAGAATTACTTGTAGGCGGGGCAAATCCAAATCAAGTTGCTGGCTATCCAACGCCGGCACTTCCAGTTGCAGTTGCGTACACAACCGGAAAATTGCCAACAGAGCTGATATGCAGATTGCTGGGAGTGAGCAATAAGCCCAATCCAGTTTTTGGTGGTAGCTCGATGCTTTATCTGGCATCCCAAAGAGGAGATCTTGAAGTAGTAAAATGCTTACTTGCAAGAAATGCACGCATCCGAGACACCCATCTGGATACAGCAACCGAACACAATCAGGTTCATGTATTAAAGCTTTTTTTTGAGAAAAATATACCGGATGATATTTTGATGAATGGTGCAAGACTAGAAAAAACACGAGACATGTTTTTATTAATTCTGCAGGGCGAAGTAAATGCACCGGATCAAGACTATTTTAAAAAAGTAATGCGCGATACATCCAGCGCATTCAGAAAAGTATATGATTGGATATCTGATACAGAGCCCTGCATTTTAGAAAATCTATTCCCATATTTTTTAGATAAGTCTACCACTTCGAGTGCAGGCCGCATCGAGGTATTCAGAGGGGGTCCATCAGGTGATTGGACATATGCAACTCCTTTTAAAAGCCAAGCAGCGGGGGCTTCAGCCGGCGTAGAAATGCCCCATAAACCCATTGAGCCGTAAGCACAAATAATCACCTTTCGTTGCATTTCCGGGAAAATCGGTGGTAGCATGAGCGGCTAAGATTCGCTGTCGAAGCTGATCAGAGAATGCTGCAGGAGGAGCTTGGTTTGCGCATCAGATATTGATCATCCGCATCTCGGCGCAACATAACGCCTTTTTCTGCAGCATATTCTCTGTAGTGACCTTCCAGAAATGTATATTGGCTTTGTAGTTTTCCTGCCACTGGAATACGTTCATCTGCCAGGGCTTTTCCGCAAGTAATGAAAGGGCGGTAAGGGGCAGGATGTGCTAATTCATTAATAATAAAGAGTGTGTCATAAATGGCGCGCACCCTTGCAAAATCTTTTCTATCAGAAGCGGCTGCTAAGTCTTTCAGCGCAGCATCAAAATAATTGAATAAGACCAACTGGCAAATCACAAAGGCTAAACCTCGCAAATCATTTTCTATGCTGGCAGTAGGAATAACTCTTCCATCTGGGCCCCGCCGAACAGACTTCGTTGTATAAGCAGCAAGTCGTTGGGGTGGGTCGGTCAAGGGGCGGACATCCCCGCAGTCAACTAAGTGCACCCTTCCTTCGTCATCAGCAACGGTATTGCTTTTTGTCACGTCACCATGCGTGAGAGGCACATCATGTAAGCGCTGTAAGGTTTTCATCATATTCAGTGCTAAGGTATAGCAGTACAGTACCACCCGCGCGGGCAATGCCTTGGTGTCATATTGTTCTTGAATAGCGCGTAAGAGCATCCAGATATTACGCCCATAATATTGATACACAAAATAACGACGCTCTCTCTCCCCATACACACCGAGCTCATAATCTGGGTGTAGGCGGAGGAAAGCAGGATGTAATTTTGAAACCATTCGTGATAGATCAGCGCCTTCATCTGTCGGGGCAAGCTTAATGACTACCGTCCCTTTGCCTTCCAGTGCTCCTAAAAATACAAGCGGCTTGTCTTTGTCTAACGGTTTTGAACTTCGTTTGATCCGCCTAGGATCCAGCACTTCTAATGCTGGAAGAGGATCCGGTGTTGGAGAAGGGTTCAGCACAGCGCTTCCTGCTAAGATACATAAGTTTTAATAATTATATTAGACTATGCTAAAAAAGCAAGAGGCGCGCTGCATATATTTAGTTTGAAGGGCTTCTCTCTCTATCCTTAGAGCGCCTGACTAGTTACGTCCTTGTCCACTCTAGCTCTGCGTTTATCACTCAGATGTTTCTCTAAAAATGGAGCTGCAGCCGTACCTGCTCCTGCCACCGCCCCAACTCCAGAGAAACCAATAGCCGCAGCTTTTGCGTGAACTGTAAAATGAGCTGCAAGTAAAGCGGCTGCTTTTTTGAAGCACAGAAACGCGCCCAGCACCCCGGCGATATTCGTGCCACCTAGTACTGAGCTGACGAGACTGACAATGCCCGCCGCCACTAATGCAAGTCCTGCAATTACTACGACTGCTGTGATTGCTATTCTACGGGGCGTCCAGGTGCTTGGAGCGGAGACTGGCTGGGGTGACGCAGGAGTGCTCAGCATTGTACTGGGGGCATGGCGCTCGCTTGCAGGTTGAGCACTTGCAGGGGGTGCGGGCTGACGGCGATGTGGGTTTTCTCCCTCCCTCCCAGAGTGATCGAATAGTAATGCTAGAGAAGCTCTTTTTTCTTCTACATAGCTATTACAATAAGCAGTCTGAAAACGTACATTGAGCTTGTCATAAAGACTGGCAATTTCATCTTGGGTTTTAGAAGCCAAAAGACTGCCTAATTGATCCTCTGTGATATTCATCATGGTGCCTACAGCGTCTCTAGATGGCCAGGCCGCCACTTGAACATTAGCCTCCAACTCTGTGAAAGCTGTGTTCCATGCTTCAATTGCTTGCCGTTCAGTTTCTTCAGGAGGTTGAACAGACAAAGTAAAATCATTAAGCCCGCCCTGGGGATGCACGTAAAGTTTTTCAATCTGATCCAGTTTGTCAACCTGTTTAGGCGTAAGTCCTGGCGATTGGCTATCAAATAATTCACCTATTAATGGAGTTGCCGTTAAACCCTCATGGAACACACCATCCCCTTTGACTTTAATAGTGCACCAAAATTCCCCTACCACGCGCGGTGTGCTGTCATCGTGAACAGTAGGATTGTAATAAGTTATGGCGCGCGCTGGAACTATAATCTCAACTTGATCCTTGGCTCCTCTCTGTAAACGCATGGTCTCGCCACCGCCGCGCACCGTAAGAGTCGGAGGTGTCTCAGAACGCGCGCTCGCCTCAGCAGGCTTAGGCAATAATTCCTGCACCAGAGTTTCGAGATGTTGATCAGTCACAGCAATAAGATTAGCCAGAACCTCGTCATTTCCGACCCAGGCTCTTAGGGCGCGTAATATTTTTGATATTTTATCTGGATTGTCAAGACTGTCGGGTTCTACGGATAAAGTTACACCTTCATCACGCAGACTTTGCACAACTTCAGGAGGCAGAGCGAGATGATTTCTCAATATCTCCTTGCAAAATGGAGCGACAGCATCATGGCATTTGCCCCCATGGATGAGAATCAGTTTAATGACTTGCATTTGGGATAGCTGAATTTGATCTTGTTCAGACGCAAAAAAGCTAAGAATTTTTTTTAATCCTTCAGGGCTGATTCTACTTGGCACAGCCCGCAACGTTCCGTTTTGATTTTCAATATATAAAAGCCTGCTGCCCTCTTTGCTATTAGATTGCAAAATATAATCGCCTGGAGCTAGATCTGGCAAATCTAATTCTGTGCCACTTGATTTCTTTATTTTAAATGTACGATCAGGGTGCTCCCCATGAGGTAATTTTGGCTTGATCTGACACGTGACACGATTATCCTGAATTACATAGGGGCACTCTGGATTACTGGCTAATTTTTGAATAACTGTAGAAAGTGACGATTGATCACTATAAGTGCGATATAGCGCCGATGCTTGGAAGGGCTCCCCTTGAAAACAAAATGCATCAAGTGTGGGATCATCTGTGCTTGCGCCTTTTAGAAAAATTCCTTTCTTGCTTACAGTCCATTTGGTGTGAATTCTTCCAGATCCATATTGATACTTTTCTGCATGCGCCGTGCCTGCAGCACCTAGAGTGCTGCTTAGATCCAAGGATAGTGTCCCATCTGATTCTTCAGTGATCTCCCATTTTGGATTCTGGAGCTGTGTTATTAAGAAATCAGTGCCTTGCAATGCTAAATATGTTTCTGTTGGTATCAGCCTAAGGCCGAGTTGGCACTCCTGATTCAGTTGTGTGCGCAATATAACCCAAGCTCCTGTTCGGGGTATCTTTTCATCAGAAATGATCCGCTCACCATTAATCCATAAACCTTGTGAATTTGAAATTCGAGAAAAATCTCTTTCAAACGTTATTTGTTCAAGATCAGGAATCAGTTTATTGCTGTCGTCAACATCAATAAACGCCTGATTTATAAGTTTTTTAATGCGTTGCTTATCGAAATAGGCTTGCATATTAGGGGGGGGGGCTGTGACTGGATAGCTGAACTTATCAGGTGCAACCCCACCTCCGCCAGCAGGAGCCCCAGCGTCCACAACACCTGAAGCCGCGCCTGAGGTGTCTTCGCCAGCCCCAGCGCCAGCCCCAGCGCCAGCCCCAGCCCCAGCAGGAGCACCTGCGCCTAATCCAGTGGATGGGTTTGCTAAGAATTCCAGCCATTGGATTGCTTCGGTTCTTTTGTAGTCTTTTCCGCTTGCCAGAATCGACAATAACATGCCTGCAAAATTACTGATGTCGCCGTGAGCGTCCTCGGTTAGCTGACTATTCTGATCATTCAAAATTTTGATAGAGTTTCCTTCAATACTCTTCCAGAGCTTTGTGATTGTTGTTTTATCGATCTCTGTTTCTGTGAAAAGCTTGTTTCTTATCTGCCTGAGTGTATCCGCTACTTTTGATTCTTTAGCAGGGGTCCGTGCGTTGCCTTGCATCTTACTATCCTCCAAAATTACATTTCTGTAAGTAGTTAAAATCTATACCTTAATAATACCACGAAAATATTTAGATGTCAATATCATCTAATATTAAATATAATCTGTGCATACAAATTTAGTTTTTTAACATAAATTTATGGTATTGGTTTAGAATTTTTGATGAGAAAAAAATAGGGTGTTTTATTGGGGGTTGTGAGGAGAGATCAGGCTTGGATGAGGTGTTTGGGATGCTGGCAGCGGGACTGCTCTTTGCTGAGGGCTTGATCGAAGCTGGCGAGGTGGTGGCTGCCGTGGAGGGTTCAAGAAAATATTTTGTAACCCATATTGCTTTTTGAACAGTGCGTCTGTTATAATCCTCTGACTACTTCCCCTATGGCTATAACCCGTAGGGCGCGGAGCCTCTTCGGGGGCTCTTGCTTTTTCTGAGGTCTTGGAATGAAAAAACAGAAAACAATTGTCTACATCGATGGGTTTAACTTGTATTATGGCTGCTTAAAACATAGCCCTTACAAGTGGCTGGACTTGAGGCAGTTGTTTACGAAGCTGCTTGACCCGTCTCATGAAATTATTGCTATTAAGTATTTTACCGCGCATATTTCTGGCCGTGAGGGAAATCATCATTCGATGATTCGGCAAAAAATTTATTTGAAGGCACTTGAGGCATTTATTCCCGAAGTCAAAATTTACTATGGCCATTATCTCACGCATTCAATCCAGGCAAAAGTGGTGACTCCGCCGCCTGAGTTTATGAAAGTTTATAAGACGGAAGAGAAGGGGTCAGATGTGAATTTGGCATTGCATATTTTGAATGACGCCTGGCTTGAGGCATATGATTGCGCTGTGCTGGTCTCCAATGATAGCGACCTTGCCGAATCTTTGAGAATGGTTAAGGCGCAACACCAGCGCAAAATCGGGTTGATTTTCCCCAATACGGATGCAAAGCGTTATCCCTCGCATCAATTGGCTCAGCATGCTGATTTTATTAAACGAATCAGATGTGGAGTGCTGGCTAAAGCCCAACTCCCTTTGAAAATTCCTGGAACAGAAATTGTTAAGCCTGCTGCTTGGGGTTAAAGTTTAAAGAAAGTGCTTGGGATGCTGGCAGCGGGACTGCTCTTTGCTGAGGGCTTGATCGAAGCTGGCGAGGTGGTGACTGCCGTGGAGGGTGCCTTCTGCCAGGATAAAATAATCGCCGAAATCGGCTTTTCCTTGGCGATAGTGGGCTAATGCCAGGGTGATGACTTCTCTTTGGCCTAGGGTGATGCCTGGGGAATCTAGGAGAGTTAAGAGGATTTCGGTGATTTCGGCGCGAGATCGGCCCTTCATTTTTAAGACCCAGGCCATTTCTAGGATGGCGTAGGAGGAGATGAATAATTTTTTAGCGCTGCTGAGTTGCTGCAGGAGCTGTTGAGCAATGGCGGCATCAGAAGGATCATCATTGAGGCAAACTCTGGCTAAAATATTGGTATCAATGCCGATCATGTTATTTCGCTCTGGATGCGTCGTCGAGTGCTAGGATTGCTTCGCCGATGGCACTGTCCATTGCGTTGGTCGATACAGCAGGCGCGGATGTTTTTTGGCAGAGGTTAAAGAGCATCTCAATTTTGCGCTGGGTTGGTTTGACGACGAGCGTGTGATCTCCCTGCACTTCAAAGATCAGCTCTGACCCTGCATGGAGGCCTAATAAAGTGCGGAGCAATTTGGGGATGACAACCTGCCCTTTTGAGGAGAGGATTGCTCTGTTTTGCGGGAGTGTCAGGGTGCTCATGAGATTGCTTTAAAGTAAGTCTTGATGTCTTACATTATAAATGCTTGTGCATGGTTCGTCAATTATTTTGTGCCGTGGTCTTTTTTATCCGGACTTGTGATGCGAGGTGGAATCGGGTAGTCTATTCAGTATCTAATTCTGAGGCTGATTGACGATGGGCTATAATCTTGATTTAAGTGCTCTCAAGCAAGCAATCCTGTCCTTGCAGGATAGTATTGCTGTGGTGGGAGATGAGGCGTGGTTTGATGCGCAAACAGATAAAATTCAAAATACTTTGCTTGCAGGCGTGATTCAAAATTTTGAGTTTGTGTATGAGGTCAGTATTAAAATGATGCGGCGGCGCTTGGAGCTGGATGCGTCTAGCCCGGTGGAGCTCGATGCATCTAATTTTCGGGATCTCTTGCGGATTGCGGCGGAAAAGGGGCTGATTGCGGACGTGGAAGCCTGGTTTGGCTATCGTAAAATGCGTAATATCACAGCACATACATATGATCATGAAAAGGCGGAGCAAGTCTACGCGCAGACGCTTTTTTTTGTAAAGGATGCCTTGCTTTTGCTCGAAAAACTGGAAGAACGTAATGCTCCCGCTGAAGCTTGACTTACGCCCGCAGCATCTGGAGATCGTCAAGCAGATTTTGCAAAAACATGTTCCTTACTATGCGGTGTGGGCGTTTGGTTCGCGTATTAAAGATAAAGCGAAGCCTTATTCTGATCTTGATCTTGCGGTGATCTGCGATCAACCTTTGCCGTGGAGCGTGCAGGCTAGTTTGGCAGAAGATTTTTCTGAGTCTGATTTGCCCTTTCGTGTCGATGTGGTGGACTGGGCTGTGGCGAGCGAGTCTTTCCGACAGATTATTCAGCAGGCTTATCTGGTGGTGCTGGATGGGCAGTGTCCCAAAAACTAACATCCATGCTTGATCTTTTGATAAAATATGTTATTGTAACCTTTTAGGGTATAATATAATTATTAATAAGGATTGAATTATTGTGGTGAGTGGCAGTCAAAGAGGGTCTACCTCGGAGGGAGAGTCTCTCTCAGCGAGTGTTCGCGGGGCGTGTGGTTTTATGGGGGGGCTTCTATGCATCCTGCCTGGATATATGGCAGGTGCTGCGGCTGCGATTGCGGCAGGGGTGCCTGCAATTAGTCCGTGGCCTGCTGCAGTGGGGCTGGCAGGAGCGTGCTGTGTGTCGCAATGTGTCGCTGGATCTTGTATGGGATGCTGTGCACCCAAATCTGATGATTTGTGCTCGGATATGTTGTCGGGTTGTGTTGGAAGCAAAATGGCCTGTTGTGTTTTTTATGAGACGCAAAAACGCGTGTCAGGTTTAACTTATTCTGCTTCTGCTTCTGCTCCAGATCCTGCTCAAGCACCATGTCAGCAGCCGCTTATGTCAGATTCTGTAGATCCTTCACATTAATCTGCGCATCCGTAACGCTGCGCCGCCAGGTTTTGGCATTGGGCTCACCATGATAAAGACCAATCATATGGCGGGTGATGGAGCGCAGGGGCGTGCCTTTTTTTAGCTCCTGCTCGCAATAGGGAATCATGCGTGCGATGATGTCTTCCCGGCTGGGAGTAGGGGCAGTAGCATCATAAAAACGCTGATCCACTGCGGCAAGAATATAGGCATCATAATAAGCCGCGCGCCCAATCATCACGCCATCGACCTGCTGTAAATGTGTGGCCGCGGCCTCTAGCGTTTCAATGCCGCCGTTGAT
Organism: Francisella tularensis subsp. holarctica; assembly: GCA_945860585.1. GTDB lineage: Bacteria > Pseudomonadota > Gammaproteobacteria > Francisellales > CACEW01 > JAJZUD01. Next base: position 13,945 of record CAMARA010000022.1, read on the forward strand.
GGCGATGGGGAGATCTGGAAAATCTTGTTTTAAACGATATACTACATCATATTGCAGCGGCGGAATCGTGCGGTTTTCTTTCGGGCTGAGGCCATGGAGCCAGCCTTTGCGTGCATGCACACTGACTTGATCAACGCCTGCAGCCACGAGTCGCGTGATGAATGCATGCAGATGTTCATAGCTTTCGACTTCATCATAGCCGATGCGGGTTTTGACACTGATGGGAATCTTCACTTTAGCTTTGAGCGTGCTGACGATATCCGCAACGAGGCCCGGTTTTTTCATCAAACATAAGCCAAATTCCCCCGCCTGAACTCGATCCGAAGGACAGCCGACATTCAGATTGATTTCGTCATAGCCAAGATCCTCCGCCCATCTGGCGCACTGTGCTAGTTCAGCAGGATCACTGCCGCCCAGCTGGAGGCAGAGGGGATGTTCGTCCGCATGATATTCTAAAAGCTGTGCCGTATTGCCGTGAATCAACGCTTTGGCTGTGATCATCTCGGTGTAAAGTTGCAGATGTTTAGAAATCTGGCGCAAGTAAAAGCGGCAATGACGATCAGTGAGATCCATCATCGGGGCGAGGATGATTTTGTGGAGGTGGGGATTAGCGATATACTTCATCATGGCTCCCGACGTCGATCAAAATAATCGTTTCATTTTGAATAATGAATTGTAAAGTGATGCGATATTGAAGGTTGATCGAAATGGAAGATAGTCCTGCTAAACGTCCTTGTAAAGCATGCAAGCGTAATGAGGGATGATGCGGATTTTTTTCCAATAGACTTACTGTTTTCTGATAGGGCTTTTCTAGATCTGCATGTTTATTTAAAAATTTCCGGGCGCGTTTGAGATAGCTTTCCGGATAAATGATTTGATAGCTCACGATTTAAGTCGTTGCATATGTGCATCAATAGATTCTATGAAAAAACGGCCTGCTTGCACGTCTTCTTGCGCCTCAACAAGCGCAGAGAGGATTTCACATTCACGTAAATAATCATAGTGTTCTTTGTGCATGACCACGAGTTGTTCACATCCGCGCACACTAATGCTGACTTCATCATCGTGATGCAATGCCTTTTGCAAAATGCTGACGCCTCGCAGCTTTAAATCATTGGCGGTAATCACATTCATTATAGTACTCTTTATCGTGTTGATGAGCGTATTCTATCTGAAAGTACTTAGTTTGGCAATGATTTGTTTAATAAGCAGCACCATTTATTTTGAGGGGCATGAGTTATAGTTGTTCCCATGCATTTTTAATGGGTGCTTGTTGACTACGAATTTTATCTAAATCCTCCGCAAGACAATCTGCCTCATCAGCGCTCAGGTGCTTGGTCTTAAAGAGCTGACGTAATTCATGGCCGTTTTTCAATTTTTTTCTGCTAGATTCCTGCGTTCGTGAGGACAACACAGGGGGAGTGGTCTCATGGTTACTTGGCATGAACTTTCAACTTCTCCTGCCAGGCTTGGGTGCGCTTTAATAAGGCGGGGACATCAATCGTGGTGAGTTCGCGATTTTGCATCAGGATGCGGCCATTGACCCAGGAGTGAGTGACATTGGAGCGGGGCATGGCGTAGACGAGTTGCGCAGTGGGGTTGTAGCACGGCATAGCCTCGACATTGTGGAGGTCTAGCGCGATGATGTCTGCGGCCTTGCCGATGGCGATACTGCCGATTTCATCTTCCCAGTGAAGGGCTTTGGCGCCGTTGATGGTGGCCATTTCTAGGGCGGTTTGCGCATTTAAGCTTTCAGGATTGTCGGTGGAGACTTTGCTTAAAAAGGCGGCGGATTTCATTTCGCCAAATAAGTCTAAATCATTATTGCTGGCCGCGCCATCGGTGCCGAGTGCGACGTTGATGCCTTGATCCAGCATTTTTTGCACGGGGCAGATGCCGCTCGCCAGTTTCATATTGGATTCAGGACAGTGCGCTACGCTGGTGCCGCTTTTTTGCAGGAGGTCGAGATCTGCCTGATCGACATGGGTCATGTGGACGGCAATGGTTTTAGGGCCGATGAGGCCAAGCTTATGCCAGAGGGGAATCGGGCGTTCGCCGTGTTCTTTGACGTATTCATCGATTTCCATTTGGGATTCGAGCAAATGCGTGTGAATGAGGAGATCATGTTTTTGGGCATAAGCCGCCATTTTTTCGAGGAGGGGAATATCCGTAGAATAAGGGGCGTGTGGGAAAATAGCGGGGCGTATCAGTGTGGAATTTTTGCAAAAATCGATGAGCTTGTCTGTGCGCGCAAAAGCATAATCTGCTGAAGGGCTCCAGGGCGTGCTAAATTTGAAAAAAGCTTCAGATAATGCCGCACGCATGCCGACGTGGTCGATGAGTTCTGCCAAACTATCCATATAAAAATAACTGTCATTGAAGCAGGTAATCCCGCCGCGAATCATCTCCGCCATAGCAAGGAGCGCGCCTTCTTTGACAAACTCCGGCGAAATCACGGCCGCCTCAGCTGGCCAGATGTGATCGGTCAGCCAGGTCATGAGTTTTAAATCATCGGCCAGCCCTTTGAGCAGATTCATGCTGATATGGGTGTGAGCGTTGATCAGGCCCGGCATGAGTAGGTGCTCGGGCAGCGTGTATTCGTGTTTGGCTTGAAATGTTTTTGTGGCGGTAGCGGTGGGCAACAGGCCGACGATTTTCCCGTTTAAAATCGCCAGGCTATGTTGTTCTAGTACCTGGCCTGGTTGAGTCAAAATATATTTGGGATGAATTAAAGTGTCGACTTGTTGCATGGTGGGCTCCTAATTAATGTTGCTATTACTTCACCTCCACCCCAACCCTCCCCCGTCGAGGGGGGGGGGGCTTAATTCCCTCCTCCCTTGCAGAGGAGGGTGGAGAGGGCTTAATTCCCTCCTCCCTGGCGGAGGAGGGCTAGGGTGGAGGGGGTTGCTCGCCTAGTAACGATACATATCCGGTTTGAAGGGCCCCTTCACCGAGACGCCCAGATATTCGGCCTGATCTTTGGTCAAGGTTGTGAGTTTCGCACCGACGCGTTCTAAATGCAGGCGCGCCACTTCTTCATCCAAATGTTTCGGCAAAACGTAGACTTGCTTTTGATAGCGATCAGGATTCTGCCAGAGTTCCAACTGCGCCAGGACTTGATTGGTGAAAGAATTTGACATGACAAAACTGGGATGCCCTTTGGCGCAACCTAAATTGGCCAGGCGCCCTTTTGCCAAAATAATCAAGCGTTTGCCATCTGGGAAAATCACATGATCAACCTGCGGTTTGATTTCTTCCCACTCGCAATCACTCAAGGAGGCAATGTCAATTTCGATATCGAAGTGACCGACATTCGCCAGAATTGCCTGATGCTTCATTTTGTCCATGTGTTCGCGGCGTACGATATTGCAGTTGCCGGTGGTGGTAACGAGAATATCCAGTTCGCTCGCGACATCTTCCAAGCGGACGACGCGATAACCGGACATGGCTGCCTGCAGTGCGCAGATTGGATCAATCTCCGTTACCATGACGGTGGCACCGAGTGCATGCAGGGCCTGCGCACAGCCTTTGCCCACATCGCCATACCCACACACCACGGCCACTTTGCCCGCAACCATCACATTCGTGGCACGTTTCAACGCATCAACATAGGACTCGCGCATGCCATATAAATTATCAAATTTGGATTTGGTCACGGAATCATTGACATTAATCGCCGGGATTTTAAGGCTGCCATTTTTAGCCATTTCATAAAGGCGATGCACGCCGGTGGTGGTTTCTTCGGTCACCCCTTTGATGTCCTTCAAAAGCTCGGGATAATCATTATGAATCATCACGGTCAGATCGCCGCCATCATCCAAAATCATATTCGGCCGCCAGCCCTCTTTGCCGGCAATCGTTTGTACGATACACCATTCATATTCCGCTTCGGTCTCCCCTTTCCAGGCAAAAACCGGCACCCCTGTCACCGCAATCGCCGCCGCTGCAGGATCATGGGTGGAGAAAATATTGCAGGAAGACCAGCGCACCTCAGCCCCCAGGGCCGTCAAGGTTTCAATCAATACAGCGGTTTCCACTGTCATATGCAGGCAGCCGACAATGCGCGCGCCTTTTAAAGGTTTAGATTGTCCATACTTCTCCCGCAAAGCCATGAGGCCCGGCATCTCGGTTTCAGCAATCGCAATTTCACGACGACCCATTGCGGCGAGAGAAATATCAGCAACTTTGTAATCATGTGACATGGTTTTTCCTTATCGTTTTAAAACACCAGATTCTGTCATGGATTGATATTTATGGCAAGGGAGGGCATCAGAATGACTTGTGGCATATCGGGGCTTCTTTTTCAGATGGCGTCCCCCATGTGTTGAGCCAGTCACAGACTTCTTCAAGCGTGACATGCAGTCCTGTTTCTTGGTAATGCTTCCAAGCAGACAGGGCTTCTTCTTTGAATGCCTGTGCTGAGATCGGTTTTGATTCAGTTGGGGTCGGCATGTCATTAGCTCCAAAAATATGATGCTCTGATAGTCTATATTCTAACATAAAATTTCCTCCGCCACTATTCTGTTTGTTATTAGAATAGTTTGTTTTTAGCTCTTTGTCAAGAGCAGGCAGCTCGGCAGAGGCGCATGTTTTTCTTTACATTTTAAATATTTTATTATAGAATGACTGCTGTTTAATTTTAAAAGAGGTGTTTGAATGGCAGCAGGAGCAGGAGCAGGAGCAGGAGCAGGAGCAAGTTCACCTGCTATAGTTGAACGATTAGAGAAGTTGCTTGAGTCGGATGCAGATGTCAATAAAAAGATCGTGAACATAAAGTGTTCCCCAGCATATTATCGTTATCCACTTTATCTTGCTATGAAGCATGGTGGTGACAAAAGACTTTATCTGATGGAGGCGCTGATAGGTAAGGGGGAAAAGGTTAATCCACCATGTGGCTACAGTTCCATTGACCTGGAAGATAATCCTTATCTTTATTTAGCTGCGAGTAGGGGGGATCTCGAGGTGGTGAGGCTGCTGCTTAAAAAAGGTGCGAATTTGACAGATTCTGGAGGTTGGGGTTATGTGCCTGGTTATTTATACCTGACTCAGCGGCGGACAACCCCTATTCTTGATTGTACGATAAATATAGATATCCTAAAAGAATTCATTTTATACGGGGCGACAGTTATTCCCGGGCTGGTAGACGCCAAGAGATATTTCTGGAACCAGGCATTCTTTGCTATAGCGACGGATTCGAGCATAGATGAAAATGTTCTGACACGTTTGATGGCTGATAAGGAAAGCATTTTTTATGTGTTGTTCAATTCTTTATCGACTCCTGATAAAGAACATCTGGGGAGTTTACCTTTAAGCCCGCAATTTTTAGAAAAAGTTTATTGGTCAAATGCTGTAAAGACAAGCAATAACACAGACTGTTGTAAGGGTACAGAGCTTGCTTCTTTCGCGTTTCGGAACGGGGGAAGAGGGCGCGCCGTCGGAGAGTCTGTCGCCCCAGCCGGAGCCGGAGCCCCGGCCGGATCTCTTCTTGCAGCAGTCCATGAGTTGAGGTCCTGAACCACAGTTTTTCTCGGAATGACTTGTGGCATAGGGAAGCTTTTTTTATGCGGCAGCTCGGCATAAACGATCTTGAATCGCAAGCCAGGCGGGTTCTTGCGGCAAGGATTCTACTAAGATGGCGCTGACTTTTTGCAGGTCGGCGCGGCGTAGGGTGGCGTAGAGTTCGTGGGCGTAGGAGGCTGGATCAGTGGGCATCGGCCACCATTCGGTCTCTGCGGGCAGGCTTGGGGGCGCGGGGCGTCTGGCTAAAATAATGACTGAGGCGAAAGTGTGGGTTTCTGGATTCGGTAAAATATAGAGGGGCGTTTGCGGCGCGTAGTGCGAGGCTAATAGTCCTGGGGTGCGGACGGTGTTTTGGGCGGAGGGTAGGCTGATTTTTTTGCCTAAAAATGTTTCTAATTCAGACTGGCTGAGCATGCCTTGGCGCATTAAAACAAAAGGGTGTTGATGGACATCGAGGATGGTGGATTCGATGCCAATCTGGGTGCGGCCTCCGGGTAAAATTACGGCGACTTGATCTTGTAATTCTGCTAAAACAGCGGCTTCATCAGTGGGGCTGATGCGACCGAAGCGGTTGGCGGAGGGGGCGACGAGACCCTTGCCGTATTTTCTTAATAATTGGAGTGCCAGCGGGTGATTGGGCATTCGGATCGCGACGGTGTCTTGGCCGCCGGTGATCAGGGTGGAGACGTGTGTGGCTTTTTTTAAAATCAAAGTGAGCGGACCCGGCCAAAAATGGGCAGCTAAAGCGCGTGCGGCCTTGGGAATACCCATGGCCCATGCATCGAGCTCAGCCAGGGTGCCGATGTGGACAATCAAGGGGTGATCGCTGGGGCGACCTTTGGCAGCGAAGACTTTTAAAATCGCGGTGTCGTTGGTGGCATCGGCTGCGAGTCCGTAGACGGTTTCAGTCGGCAGGCCAATTAAATGGCCTGCTTCGAGTTGGGTAATGGCAGCGTCTATCAGCACAATTATCCGCCTAGAGACATCAAGCTGGCATTGCCTCCTGATGCCGTGGTATTGGTGCTGGTCACGCGTTCGGTGGCCAGACGTGGTAGATAATAAGGTCCGCCTGCTTTGGGCCCGGTGCCGGAGAGGCCTTCTCCACCAAAAGGTTGTACCCCAACAACGGCGCCAATCATATTGCGATTGACGTAAATATTGCCCGCATGGACGCGTTCTTTCAAATAGTCGATGGTCGAATCAATGCGGCTATGAATCCCAAAGGTGAGACCAAAACCGGTGCTGTTGATCTGCTCAATAACTTCATCGAGTTGGTTGGCATGAAAGCGCACCACATGTAAAATTGGGCCGAAAACTTCGCCTTTTAAAACCTGGATGTTGGGAATTTCAATCAAAGTGGGCTGGACAAAATAACCGGCCGTGCATTCAGCGCCCAGGGGTGTTTGGTATAAAATTTTGGCTTGTTTTTTCATGTCTTCAATATGTTGCAATAAGCCTTCCTGCGCGGCTTTGTCAATCACCGGGCCGATATCAGTATGCAGCAGCATCGGGTTGCCGACTTTGAGTTCTGCCATTGCGCCACTGAGCATTTTGAGGACATTATCTGCAATATCTTCTTGTAAAAATAAGACACGCAGGGCTGAGCAACGTTGGCCGGCGCTATCAAAGCTCGAGGCAATCACATCGCGGACGACCTGTTCCGGCAAGGCGGAGGAGTCCACGACCATGGTATTTTGGCCACCGGTTTCGGCGATAAAGGGGACGATGGGGCCTTTCTTTTCAGCCAGGCTGTGATTGATAAAGCGAGCAGTGTCCGTTGAGCCGGTAAAAATCACGCCGGCGATACGCGGGTCACTCACGAGTTTAGCGCCGATGACGCGGCCATTGCCCGGCAATAATTGCACGACTGCCCGCGGTACGCCCGCTTGATGCAACAATTCTATTGCGAATGTAGCGATGAGGGGGGTTTGTTTGGAGGGTTTGGCAATCACGGCATTGCCAGCTGCGAGGGCTGCTGTCACTTCGCCTAGAAAGATTGCCAGCGGGAAATTCCAGGGGCTGATGCAGATAAATACGCCGCGACCCTGCAATTCCAGGCGGTTACTTTCGCCGGTCACGCCTTTAAATTCAGTGGGAGTGGCAAAGAGGATTTCCGCCTGTTCCGCATAGTAACGGCAAAAATCAATCGCCTCGCGTACTTCGCTGATGGCGTTTTGAATGCTTTTGCCGGCTTCGCGAATCGCCATTGCCATGAATTGGACCATATTACTTTCCAATAAATCCGCCATGCGGCGCAAGATTGCAGCTCGTTCAGTGGCGGGCTTGCTGCTCCATTTGGGGAAGGCTTTGACGGCAGCAGTGAGCGCGTGCTCAACATCGGTTTCCGTGGCTTCAATCACATGGCCGACAATCTCATCTGTTTGGGCTGGATTGTAGTGCTTTGATTTGGCTGTGGAAAATTCGATTTTATCTGCCAGCATGGGTACGGCCAGCCATTGCTCTTGCGACGCTTCATGCAGTTCATTGACAATCTGAGTTAATGTGGCGGGATGACTGAGATCAAGACCTTTTGAGTTCATACGTGTTTCACCATAAATGTTAGTGGGGAGGGGGATGTTCGGGTGGGGGAGGTAGTGAAGTTTTTCAGCAATCTCCAGTGGGTTTTCGATCAGATCGGCGATCGGTATGGCGGGATTGAGAATCTGATTGACGAAAGAAGAGTTGGCGCCGTTTTCCAAAAGGCGACGCACGAGATAGGCCAGCAGATTTTCATGGCTGCCGACGGGCGCATAGACGCGACAGGGCAAAGCAATTTCACTGCTGGGATCCACAATTTGATTATAAAGGGTGTCGCCCATGCCGTGTAAACATTGAAATTCATAGTCGCGATATTTGTTTTTGGCCTGACTCATCGTGAAAATTGTCGAGACTGAATGCGCATTGTGGGTCGCAAACATGGGGTAGATCCATTCTGCATAATCCAGCATTTTCTGGGCGCAGGCCAAATAGGAGATATCCGTATAGGCTTTGCGCGTGAAGACCGGATAGCCGCTTTGGCCTTGCTCCTGCGCTAATTTGATTTCCGTATCCCAGTATGCGCCTTTCACCAGGCGTACCATGAGGCGCTGCTTGGATTGCTGCGCCAGATCTTTCAAAAAATCCAAGGTATAAAAAGTCCGCTTCTGATAAGCCTGTACCGCCAAGCCGAGACCATTCCACCCGGCTAATTCTGGTTCAAAGGCTAGTTTTTCGAGAATTTCAAGCGATAAAATCAGGCGGTCGGATTCCTCTGCATCAATCGTTAGGGCAATTTGTACTTCTTTGGCAAGTAGGCAGAGTGCTTTTACGCGCGGATACAGCTCCTCGAAAACACGATCTCGTTGATTGTATTCATAGCGGCAGTGTAAAGCTGAGAGTTTGATTGAGATATTTGCGCGTTGATACAGGGTTTGATTGGGGTGAACCTGGCCAATGGACTCAATCGATTCGCGATATTTTTGGAGATAAAATAAAGCATCGGCCTCAGTGCGGGCGGCTTCTCCCAACATATCATAGGAATAGCGATAGCCTTTTTCCTCGGATTTGAGTGCGCGCGCCTGGGCATCGCGGATATTTTCACCCATCACAAAATAGTTGCCGAGCACACACATGGCATAGCGCGTGACTTTGCGGATGACAGTCGTGGTGTTGCGCATCAAAAAATCATGCAGGGCGCTTTTCAATTTGTGGGGGGAAAGGTCTTCGCGTGGCAGGACTTTGCTGGTGAGGACCAGTGCATAGGTCAGCGCATTAACAAACAGAGAATCGCTATGACCCAGATGTTTTTGCCATTGCGCATGTTTGAGTTTATCGCGAATGAGGCGATCGACTGTGAGGGAATCTGGAATGCGCAGCAGTGCTTCCGCCATACACATTAAGGCAATGCCTTCTTGATTAGAAAGATCATACTCCGCCATGAAGGCATTGAGGCCCCCTTTTTTAAGACGATGGCTGCGAATTTCACTCACTAATTTTTGGGCCCGCGTCTCAATTTCGGATTGTGCGGAGGGGGGGAGTTGTAGAAAATCAGCCAGTTTTTTAACCGCTTCTGTTTCATCCATGCGATAGTGCTGATCGACATCCTTAAGATGGGTGCGCATAGGGCCTCGCCTTTTGAGTGTGAGTAGATTTTACCATTATAGTACAGATTGACACTAAAATGAATTCCAGTAAACTGTGAAACGGGTCGAAACCCCAAATGATTGTTACATTATATAAGGAGCGAGGTATGTCGGTATTAGTAGGGCGCGCGGCCCCTGAAATAAAAGCGAATGCAGTATTAAAGGATGGTAGTTTTGTGAGCGATTATACTTTACCGAAAGGGAAGTATGTGGTTCTCGTTTTTTATCCACTTGATTTTACGTTTGTATGTCCATCTGAATTGATTGCGCTGGATCATCGTTGTGATGCTTTGCATAAAAAAGGCGTGGAAGTGGTCTCGGTCTCCGTGGACTCCCATTTTACCCACAATGCCTGGCGTAAAACGCCGGTGAAAGAAGGCGGCATTGGGCATGTCAAATATACGATGGTGGCAGATATTAATCACAAGATCATGCAGGCGTATGGCGTCGAGCATCCTGAAGCAGGGGTCGCGTTTCGTGCCACTTTCCTTATTGATAAAACCGGTGTGGTTCGGCATCAAGTCGTGAACGATTTGCCGCTTGGACGGGATATGGATGAGCTGCTTCGGATGGTCGATGCGTTACAATTCTTCGATGAACACGGTGAGGTGTGTCCTGCTGGTTGGCAAAAAGGCCAATCTGGCATGCGCGCTGATACAAAAGGCGTTGCAGAATATTTGGCGCAACATGCTGATAAGTTGTAATTTTTTAGCGATATGAAAATGGAGGGGCTTAAAAAGCCCCTCTTTTGTTACAAATAAATTCGCCGGGGGGCTTGCATTGATTAAAATAAGTGAATACAATGACCCCAACCGTGAGCACTAAGTTTTGGTGTTGAGGGTGTGGTTGAGCAAAGTCGTGAGGCATTTGCAAAGACTAGAAAGTTTGTTTAATAGACTGCTTGCAATCTTTGAAAAAATATTGTAAGCTCGAAAACAAGGCTTAGGTGGCCCGAAAAGATTTACTATAAACCAAGGAGAAACGAATGAAATTAACAGCAATCGCAATTGCACTGGGTATGGCAACCGTGAGTTTCGCTCACGCTGACATGAACTCCCAGCTCAGCAGCCTGCAAGCGCAAGTAAACCAATTACAATCACAAGTTAGCTCAATGAACAGCAGCTCAAGCGGCAGTTCAATGGCAGGTGTGGTTGGATTGAACTCAGACCTCAGCATGCAAATGATGGATAACCAAACTGGCGTGGGCAAAGAATTAAACCTCTTGACCGCTCGTCAAAATGGTATGAATCAAATGTTGACCTTGGGCGGATATGCTCAGGCTGATGGTGTGTTTGATGATTCCAATACACGTGGTGCTTTTATTAACCCCGGTATCGCAGAAACAGGTGCAACCAGCTCCAGCGCAACCCGTTTGTTTTCAACCAATGCGTCCTTGTCAGCAACTGCTGCAATGGGTTCATGGGTAACCGGTTACATGCAAGTAGGTCAAAGCAACATTGGTGATGCTTCTTCAAACGGCATGGGCGTTCAAGATGCATACTTAGTGTTTGGTAACTTGGCTCAAATGCCTGTTTATGGTTTTGTTGGTGATAAAGATATCGATTTCGGTAGCTTCGCAACGGTTGACATCTACAACCAACCTTTGACCCGTACTTTATTCCAAGCGCATGGCAATACCGCTGGTGTTGGCGTGAACGCGTATGGCTTTAACGGTACCGTTAGTGTGATGAATGGTGGCAATCAGACCAGCACTGTCAGCACAGGCAGCAATGTTCAGTTGCAAAACTTGAATACTGATTCCAACTCATCCATCAACAACTTTGCAGTGAACTTAGCGTATGGCATGACCAATGGCGCAATTTCCTGGAATGTTGGTGCTGGTTATTTGAATGGTTCAGCTTACCTAAACAACAGCAATCCTAATGCAACCAATGGCGCATGGGATCTGAATGGTAAAGTATCCGCTTACGGATTTGATCTGTTGGGTGAATACGTTACAACTGTTGATGATACTGCTGCCTCTGCAGTTCCCGGTGCTTCTGCGCAGAAAGCATCTGCATGGGATGTTGGTGCCGATTATAACTTCCCAGTCATGGGCTACAAATCTGTTGTGAATGTAGATTATAGCGGTGCTTCTTTGGGCGGCGATAATAATGGCAAAGGTAATCAATATTTGATTGGCTATCGTGTAGAAGCTGTGAAAAATGTATGGGCTGGTCTTGAATATGCTTATACAACTGGATTGGCTAACTACGGTGCATTGGTTAGCACTGCAGCTACTAATGCAAGTAGTGGTGCAAGTGTTGCTAACCAAAGCTTCAACAATGTTCATAACAACACTGTTGCGTTGGATATCACTGCTGCATTCTAATCGTTTCTTCAAGATTAGTTTAAAGCATAAAATGCCACCTTCGGGTGGCATTTTTTTTATGAGGGTGGTATAATGCTGCCTGATGCGAGAGTGGCGAAATTGGTAGACGCACTGGATTTAGGTTCCAGCGGGGCAACCCGTGAGAGTTCGAGTCTCTCCTTTCGCACCATTATTTTCTTGCTAAAGATTTTTAGTATATAGCGATCGCGAGTTGCGCAGGCGTAATCGCCGAGCATGTTTGAGCAGGCGCTATATACTAAAAATCTTTAGCAAGAAAATAATGGAAAAAGCTATTGACCTTTGCGAATGATGTCGGTATCATTGGCAAACCGATTTTGGAGGGATTCCCGAGTGGTTAAAGGGAGCAGACTGTAAATCTG